>CALWLM010000032.1 GCA_944381515.1 uncultured Lachnospiraceae bacterium
GTTTCCGTCTCCTCCGTCAGATTGACGCTGACCAGGGTGGAGACTCCCTTTTCCTGCATCGTAATTCCATAGAGGCGATCTGCCCGCAGCATCGTGCCTCTGCGGTGCGTAATCAAAATAAACTGCGTATGGTCCGTCAGCTTACCCAGATATCCGGCAAAACGGTCCACATTGCTGTCATCCAGAGCCGCCTCAATTTCGTCCAGCAGACAGAAGGGGGACGGCTTCAGATTTTGTATGGCAAAAAGAAGGCTGATGGCCGTCAAAGCTTTTTCTCCGCCGGACAGCTGCATCATATTCTGCAGCTTCTTACCCGGCGGCTGTGCATTGATCTGAACTCCGGCCGTCAGAATATCCTCGTCCTCCAGAAGGCTTAGGGTTCCCTGTCCTCCGCCAAAAAGTTCCCGGAATACCGCATTGAACTCCTTTTGAATCTCCTGGAATTTTTCCGCAAACTGGCGCCGCATTCCTTCGTCCAGCTCTTCAATAATCTGCTCCAGAGACTGCTTTGCCTGCGTCAGATCCTCATGCTGGCCCTTCAGGAAGGTATAACGCTCATTGACCTCGCGATATTCTTCGATAGCGCCCACATTGACATCGCCCAGAGCCCGGACTGATTTCTTCAGTTCCTGAATATGATCGCGGATTTTGGCCGGGCTCTCCTCATCAATTCGGTCAAATTCCCGGGCCGCCACCGGCGTCAGTTCGTACTCATTCCACAGATAATTGATCAGATTCTCCTTCTGCTCGTTCAGCTTTTCCAGCTGACCGTCCAGACGAAAGGCCTCCTTGTCCAGGCGGTTTACTTCCTCCAAAAGAGCCTCCCGTTTGTCGATGAATTCTTTCTGACCGGCTGCTTCCTTCTCCTTTTTCTCAGTGAGAGCGGCTGCTTCCTGGTCCCAGACGGCACAGGCAGCGGCAAGCTGGCTCAGCGCTTCTTTCGTATTGGCAATCTGCTCCTGTTTCTCAGCCACGCTGTCACGGGAGCGGCGCACGCCTTCTTCCAGTGTAACCGTCTCCTCCCGAAGGGTCCTTTCTTCCCGCTCCAGACGGGCAATGTTTTCCTCAAGAAAACGATTTCGGGATGTCAATTCGCCGACGGACAGCTTAAGCTCGGCCAGCTCGCCTGCCGCAGCTTCCCGCTCTGTCTTCAGACCTGCCAGAGCCTCCCCGTGACCATGGATGACCTCTTCCGTCTCCTGATTGCGCTCCTCCAGCCCTTCGGCTTCGCGTTTAAGTTCCAGGCGGCTCTCTTCGATCTGCGCCCGCTGGCTGTCCAGAGAGGCCGCTTCCTTCTTGAGCTCTTCATCGGAGCCGGCCATCTCATCGCATTTATTCTGGGCCTGCTGCTCGCTCATAGCGGCTGTATTAATTTGCAGGCGGCAGTCTGCGGCCTCTTTGGCAAGACGCGCCACCTCTTCACGCCCGGCAGCCTCCCCGGCCACGGCCGCAGCCAGCTGTTCCTTCAGATTATCTCTTTTCTGACGGCTGTCAGCCAGCGTCTGTGTCAGTTCGTCAATTTCTCTCTTCCGTCCCAGAAGATTGCTGCTGTTTTTAAAGGCTCCTCCGGTCAGAGAACCGCCGGCGCTCAAAAGCTCGCCCTCCAAAGTAACCATACGGATGCTGTAGCGGTATTTACGGGCGATGGCCAGAGCATGATCGATGTGATCCACCACCAGCACCCGCCCTAAAAGATAACGGGCCAGATCCTCGCAGCCCTCTTTTACCCGTACCAGAGAATCTGCCAGCCCAATGGCTCCCGGCTCGGCTAACGCCGCCTTCTCCCTGAATTCTCCGCTGCTTCGGATACTCTCCAAAGGCAAAAAGGTAGCCCGGCCGAATTTATTTTTCTTTAAATAAGCAATCAGTTCTTTGGCGCAGCTCTCCGTCTCCGTCACAACGTTCTGAATGGAACCGCCCAGGGCCGTCTCGATGGCCGTCTCGTATTTCTGCTCGGACTCCAAAAGGTCCGCCACCACGCCAACCACGCCGGGATAGCGATCCTTTACCTCCATAACGCGCCTTACGCTGTTTCCATAGCCCTCGTAGCGCTCTGCAATATTCTTTAGAGATTCACGCCTGGCCGCGCAGTTCTGCACCTGCCGCTCCGCATCGGAAAGCTCCCGGCGCAGAGACGCCACCTGATTCTCCTGCCCGCTCAACGCCTGCGCCGCCCGGCTGCCCTCTTCATTAATTTTCTTCAGCCGTTCTTCCAGAGCCTCCCTGCCCTTTCGCTGCTCGTTCGCCGCATTCTGCCAGGTCTCCATCTCGCTTCTCACCCGCAGAAGCTGTGCATGAATCTGAGCCTGTCTGGCTGTACTCTGCTCTAAGAGGGTGTCATAACGCTGTATCTTTACCCCGACGTCTGCCTTCTCATTAAGGGTATCGATGATCCCCTGCTTTTTGCGCTCCACCTCCGTCTCCAGCCGGCGGATCTCCTCATCCAGACCATTTACCTGCCTGTCCTTTATCTCCTGCCTGTCTGTGAGACTCTTAAGCTCCTCGGCCGCCTGGGTTTTCTGCTCCTCAAAGACCGCTCGTTCCTCTCCATGGCTTTTGAGCTGCTCCTCAATGGACTTCATCCGGCTGCCGTAGTGCTCGTCATTTATTTCTTCGCTGTGGATTTGCTCCTCCAAAAGCTTGATCTGGCCTTCCAGATTTTCTTTCTGAATCCCGCCCTGGACCGACTGATTTTTGCGCTCCTCGATTTGACGGGACAACTCTTCGGCCGCCCGAATCATTTCTTCGTAGCGTTCTTTCCATTGATCCGCCGTGCTGCGGGCCTCTGTGAGCTGATCTCTGACAATACGTATATTTTCATCGGTTTCCGCAATCCGGCGTTCTGCCGCCTCCGATTCCAGGAAGAAATGCCGCACGTCATAGCTTCTCAGCTCATCCCGCAGACGCAGATATTCTCTGGCCTTCTCCGATTGCTTCTCCAGAGGCCCCACCTGCTTTTCCAGCTCGCTGAGTATATCCGAGACACGGACCAGATTGGCCTCCTCATTTTCCAGCTTTTTGATCGTAAGGGCCTTGCGCTTTTTAAATTTCACAATGCCGGCAGCCTCGTCCAAAAGCTCTCTTCGCTCCTCCGGCCGGCCGCTGACAATCCGGTCGATCTGGCCCTGGCCGATGATGGAGTATCCCTCCTTGCCAATGCCGGTGTCATAGAACAGCTCCTGTATGTCCCGCAGACGGCAGGCCGCTCCATTCATCATGTATTCGCTTTCACCGGAACGGTAAACCCGGCGGGATACCGTCACCTCGTCACAGTCCACCGCAAGACTTCTGTCCCGGTTATCCATCGTAATAGCCACATAGGCCATGCCCTGAGGCTTGCGATTCTCCGTTCCGGAGAAAATCACATCCTGCATATTGGAACCGCGCAGCTGCTTGGCGCTCTGCTCGCCCAGGACCCAGCGCACCGCGTCCGCCACGTTGCTCTTACCGCTGCCGTTAGGCCCTACAATACAGGTAATCCCATCGGTAAAATCCAGGTTCATGCGGTTGGCAAAGGATTTGAAGCCTGACACTTCGATTCGTTTTAAATACATATCTATTCCAATCCCTGTTCTTTTTTAAGCCGCAGTATGGCCTGGTAGGCCGCCTGCTGTTCCGCGGCCTTTTTGGTATGGCCGCTGCCTGATCCCATCTGCCGGCTGCCCAAAAGCACCCGGACATGAAACATCTTGGCATGATCCGGCCCGCTCTCTCCGGTCAGCTCGTAGTTCAAATGACCGTTTCCATCCTCCTTCTGCACCATTTCCTGCAGGATGGTTTTGCTATCGAAAAAGAGTTTTTTATGTTCCAGGTCATTGAGGACAAATCGATGTATGAACTCTTTTGCATTAGCAAAACCGCCATCCAGGTAGATCGCTCCAATCAGCGCTTCCAGTGCGTCGGATACCAGGGAGGCTCGTCCCCTTCCTCCCGTGCTTTCCTCTCCCCGGCCCAGGACCAGATAATTCTGAAGCCCAAACGCTCTGGCACAGTAATCCAACGTGGGCTCACATACAATGCTGGCCCTCAGCCGCGTCAGCTTTCCTTCCGGTTCCTGCGGAAAACGAAAATATAAAAATTCGCTGGATACAATCTCCAGTACTGCATCTCCCAGAAACTCCAGACGCTCATTGCAGTCCGTCTTACTGAGCTGATGCTCATTGACATAGGAGCTGTGGGTCATTGCCTTTTCAAGAAGCGTCTGGTCCCGAAACTGATAACCAATAACCTCTTGAAGGTGTTCTCTATCTGTCTGCTGCTTCATATTCCCCTCACTTTCCGCACATGGCGGTATCCGCCGTCCATCCCTTTGACCGGGCTGGCGCGGCGAACATATTTTTTTGACAAGTGCCTAAAAAGTCATAGAAACAGCCCTTGATCGAAGGGCTGTTTCTATCTTCATCTGACCCGCCGTCAGTTCTGTGCTTCTCTGATCTTCTCCAGAGCATCGCCGACCGTGGTGATCGACTCCGCATCTTCATCGGAAATTTCGATATCAAACTCGTTGCTAATTGCAGAAATAATCTGGTATACATCCAGCGAATCCGCATCCAGATCCTCAAATGCGGTGTCCACCGTCACCTGTTCAGGGTCAATTTGAAGTACCTCCACAATAATGTCACGCAGTTTTTCGAATTCCATCTCTATCCATCCTTTCAAAACTTTTTCTTTTATACAAACGGGGCTGGAATGTCTTCCCCGGATGTGTCTGTCTTAAGTCGGTCAGTCTTGCTTATCTTCTGTCTTCTCTGCCGCTTTCTCTGTTGTTTGCTCTTGCGTTCCGTCTTCCTTCGCGCCGGTACCGTCATTCTGGTAAAGCTCACGGAATTTCTCCGCGATATGCTGTTCCTTGAAGGTCAGGCACTGAATCAGAGAATTGCAGACTTCCTTGGCTTTGGAACTTCCGTGGGTCTTGACCACCAGACCATTTAAGCCCAGCAGCGGCGCCCCGCCGTACTCGCTGGCATCGAACCGGGTGAGAATTCCCTTGAGGGCCGGCTTGATAAGAAGCGCGCCGATTTTAGTGCGAAGAGAGGACATAAGTCCGCCTTTGATCTCGCCGATCAGAGCCTTGCCAACTCCCTCATAAAGCTTTAGAATCACGTTGCCGGTAAAGCCCTCGCAGACAATTACGTCCGCTCCGCCCAGAGGAATCTCCCGGGCCTCTATGCTTCCGGTAAAATGAATATCCGGGCATTCCTTCAGCAGAGGATAGGTCGCTTTTACAAGAGCGTTCCCCTTCTCTTCCTCAACGCCGATATTGACTATAGCCACCCGGGGATTTTTTACTCCCATGGCGTTCTCATAGTACACCGATCCCAGTCTGGCAAACTGCAGAAGATGCTCCGGTCTGGCATCCACATTGGCTCCGTTGTCCACCAGCAGAGACACGCCCTTGGTCGTAGGAACAAAAACGCCCAGCGGAGGTCTGCGCACTCCCCGAATCCTTCCTACGATCATCTGCGCTCCTACCAAAACAGCGCCGGTGCTGCCGGCAGAAACAAAAGCGTCCGCCTTTTTATCTCTCACCAGTCCCAGTGCCACCGCAATGGAAGAATCTTTCTTATGGCGAATTGCCGACACGGGAGCTTCATCATTGGTGATCACCTCGGTGGCGTTGACAAATTCCAGCCGGGAGGCATCGTAGGTATAACCGGCGCACTTTTCCCGCAGAAGCTTCTCAGGGCCTACCAGAAACACCTTTATGTTTGTCTTTTTTTCCATGGCCTGCATTGCGCCTTTGATAATTTCGTCCGGCGCATTGTCACCGCCCATGGCATCCAAAGCTACATTTAACATCTCTCCCATATTTTCTTTTCCTTTCTGTCGGGCCTGCCGTCTTTCCCCAAAGCTGGCGCAATCCGGACGGCTCCATCTCTACAGAGTATACTTGATAATAATGGAGAAATCAATATAAAAATAAAAATGTCCTCCCATGCCGCACACAGGAGGACGTTCTTATTTTAATCTCCTACAGTTTACTCGCCGCAGCCAGAATGATTTGATTTGTTCACTGCGCAAGCTTTTTTTCCTCTTCCTCCAGGACCTCTTTTGGCGTATACTTACGGAAAATACGCAGAAACATCAGCGAATTAACATAAGCGGTCAGCCCCGGTACCAGAAAAACAATCACCGGCATCAGCCGGAAAAACCAATCCATACGCAAAAAGAATAACAGCCAGGGAAGCAGATTCAGCAGAAGGATCACGATCGTATAAGGCAGATTCAGCAAGGCAATCAGAGCGGCATTTTTAAACAGCACGCCCGTGGTATAATAGAAACGGGACAGGAGGGGAAACAGATAGCTTAGCAGAGCCGCATAGATAATCAGCATACAAAAAGTCGCTATGGAAAGAAATTCTGCGAAAGCCCCCTGCATCGCAAAAGCGTAACGAAAATCTATAAAAAGGATCAGGCCCGCCACCGCCATAATCAGCTCCACAGCGATAGCCTGCTTCAGATTTTGCTTGTATGATTTAAAAAAATTGGACGACACCCGGCCCTCTCCGTGAATCATTTTTATCACGGCATAATAAAGCGCTGTGGTGGACGCTCCAATGGTAACCACCGGCAGGCAGCCGATCAGCCAGAGGACGCTGAGCGCCAGAAGATCAGCCAATTTGTTTAATACCTGCATAAGCGGTCCGTCTACCGAAAAGATTCCTCCCATATCTATCGCTCCTCCCATGAAGTAAAAAGGCTCTCCGAATCCATCGATCGGAGAGCCCCTGCTTTCTTGTCTTTATTCCTCTACCGGAATGATCTCTTTCTTGTTGTAAGAACCGCAGGCCTTGCACACCCGATGAGGCATCATCAGGGCCCCGCATTTGCTGCACTTAACCAGATTGGGAGCGCTCATTTTCCAATTTGCTCTCCGGCTGTCTCTTCTGGCTTTGGAAGATTTATTCTTAGGACAAATAGACACAGGTTACACCTCCTTATTTCCCTTTGGATTTGCTTTCTGAAATATATCGCGGATGACAGCCATCCTGGGATCTGCGCCCGCTTCTTCATCGCGGTCACTGTCCTGCCGGCCGGAAGCTGTACCATGTCCTTCGTCCAGTCCCTCACAGTCCTCTCTGCACAGAACCTTCATTGGCATATGTACAAGCATCTCGCTATAAACGAGTTTGTCCACATCCAACGTATATCCTTCGATAAAGGCTGCCTCCTCCAGATTACGGATACGCTCCTCCTCCGTCTGATTCATGTCTACCTCGAACTCACTGACAAAGTCCAGAGGAACAGACACCTCCTTCAGACAGCGGTCACAGGGAACACCCAGCGTCACCTGCACCTGAGCGGTGATAACCAGCTTTTTCCCCTTCTTGTGAAGAATAGCAAGATTCACCGGCTCCTTCTTCAAAACAGGACAAATCCGGCCAAAACAGTCGAACGTGTCAAAAGAAAGAGGAACTGTATAATTTTTCACCGCGGCCTCATTCTGGCCAAGCGCCTCCGATAAATGGATCTGCATCTCTATCTCCTCATACGCATACTCAGATATTATACATAATCCAATTTTTGTTGTCAACCACAAAATTTCAGATTTCTCAGAACGATTTTGCAGCGAGTTTTTTAGAACTCCACAATCGTTCCGTACACCGTTCCCTCAGGGGCCAGAGCGTTGGACTCGTCGGTATCGATATGAGCTGCCGTAGCATAGGAGGGGCTCACGCGCACCACCACATCGCCAAAGATCAGGGAACGCTCAGGAGAATTGATCTTCAGAGCAATGGTATCCTTATCCTTCAGACCGCAGGCCTCTGCGTCTTCGGGAGTCATATGCAGATGACGCTTGGCAGCGATAACGCCCTCGCTTATCTCCACCTCGCCGCAGGGACCGATCAGCTTGCAGCCGTTGGTGCCTGCAATATCGCCGGACTCGCGAATCAGAGCCTTGATTCCCAAAGTTCTGGCATCGGTCAGGGATACCTCCACCTGCGTAGCCTTGCGGACAGGGCCCAGCACCGACATCTTCAGGCTTCCCTTCGGTCCTACTACCTCTACCTTCTCCTCAGCGGCAAACTGGCCCGGCTGGCTCAGCATCTTCTTTACCGTCAGCTCATGGCCGGCTCCAAACAGAATCTCCAGATGCTCCTGTGTCAGATGAATATGTCTTGCGCTGGTTTCCACTAATACTTCCATATCTCTTATCCTTCCATCGTGAATATATTTTTCGGCCCGCCGGAGAATCTTCCTCCCCGCAGCCATTTCTACTATTATTCTAACCGCTTTTCCCATAATTGCAAGGGGATATTTTACATGGTTTTGTACTGTTTTCCATGCATTTTCTTCAGACGGGGTTGAAAGCGAAAAAGGATTTGGATACAATGGTCTTCGGAGGTATGTCAGATGAAAACTACAGCCATCATAGCCGAATACAATCCCTTTCACAACGGCCATCTGTATCAGCTGAACGAAGCCCGCGCCCGGAGCGGAGCGGATTATATCGTAATCATTATGAGCGGTAATTTTGTTCAGAGAGGCGAGCCTGCCCTGATTGATAAATACGCCAGAACCCGAATGGCTCTGGAATCGGGGGCCGACCTGGTTTTGGAGCTGCCCGCCGCCTATGCCTGCTCCAGCGCCGAAAGCTTCGCAGGAGCTGCCGTGGCCATTCTGGACGGCCTGGGCGCGGTAAATACCCTCTGTTACGGCAGCGAATTCGGCGACACCGCCCTTACCCATACCCTCTCTTCTCTTCTGCTTGAGGAACCGGCTTCTTTCTCCCGGCATCTGCGCCAGCTTCTGACGGAAGGCTTTACCTATCCTCAGGCCTGGGCCGCGGCTGCCAAAGAATATTTAACCCAGTGCGAGGGCTGCGTCCCCGCCTGCTTTGACACAATTTTGGCCTCACCCAACTGGATTCTAGGCCTGGAATATCAAAAGGCGCTGAAACGGCTCCATTCCTCTATCGAGCCGCTGCCCATTCTGCGCCGCGGCGATTATCACAGCGAAGCTATTCCCGATGAAGAAAGCCAAAGCTATGCCTCGGCCTCCGCCATTCGCCGAATCCTATTAAACAAAAAACATCCGCAGGAAAAATCTTCCCCGGATGTTTCACGCCTCTCCTCTGACGAGCAGTCTCCTTGCGCCGGCAGCCTTCTCGCGGCACAGCTTCCGCCCTGCACGCTGCGGCAGCTGACCGGCGCCCGTCTTCTTGAGGCTGATGATTTCTCCGCAGCTTTGGGCTATGCCCTTCTCCGATGCAGGGATACGGAGCTGACTTCTTATCTGGATATTTCTCCGGATCTGGCAGCCAGAATACGCCGCCTGCTCCCCCGCTATCAGAGCTTTGCCTCCTTCACCGATGAGCTCAAGACCCGGCAGCTGACCCGCAGCCGAGTAAGCCGCGCCCTGCTTCATCTGCTGCTGGACATCCGCACCGATGCCTTTGGCCGGTACAGACAGGACGGCTATGCCTACTATGCCCGTGTTCTCGGCTTTCGCCGGCAAAGCCTCCCCGTGTTTGCCCTCATAAAGCAAAATGGACGGATTCCCCTGCTGACCAAAATGGCTGATGCGCGCAAGGTCCTGACCGATTTCTATGGAACGGACCGGCCTCAGAGGCTTGAGTCCGCGCTGTCCCTCCTTGACACAGACCTCCTTGCCGCTTCCCTCTATGAGCTCACCGCCGCCTCAGGCAGCGGCCATCCGCCCAAAAACGAATTTTCAAACGGGCTCATTATCCTGGACAGCTGAGCCGTCAGGTTATTGTCAAGGTACCTTGTTATTTTTTTGAATCAGCAGAAAGAAAGGCTTTACAGCCATCATCAATCAAAAAGGCTCAGCTGATCATCCGCATAGGAAAACTGACGCGCCTTCGCAACCCGGTCCCCCTCCCGCTCCCAGCCAATCAGAAAGGGCGAAGCCGGATCGTGAAGACGCAGATTTGCCTCCACCGTTTTTCGGTCATAGTTGGCATAACAGTAGAGACAGCCGTGGGGACAGGTATTATAGACGCCGATATCGTTTCCCAGCAGACAGCTGCAGCCTTCCCTGGCCGGCTTTTTTGCCCTTGGCACCACCAGCTTTCTGCCGATGGCCTCCTCAACAACCGCCTTTGTCATACACCCGGAGGTATCAATACCATACGCGCCAAGCTCCGTTCCTTCACAGCAGGTATGAATACGAATGCCATATTCCCGGCCTACAGCGGCAAATGCCCTGCCAATGGCATGACGTTCCGCCTCCGTGACGGAGCATACTCCGGGAAAATTGCGTCTTGTCTTTTCATAAAGGTCGATAAAGCTGATCACACATCGATGCGTACAGCCGGCCAGACGCCGGGCCATCTGCTCAAAGGCCCTTCGGTGGAAATCCAGCGTATACTTCTCCGTGATAAAGACAGGATCGTAGCGCCATATCACAGAATCTGCCCCAACCATCTGCGACAGACGGCAAAAAGACTCCATAACTTCGTTCTTATCCGGTACGCCGGGCTCAATTTCCCTTCCGTAGGGAGTAATCGTCACATACCAGAGCTGCCCATAATTCTTTAATTGCGAAAGCCCATCCAGCATGGGGGCCGGATTTTTTGTGCAGAAAATCAGAGCGTCCACCACGTCCGGATTCAGCTCATAACGCGTCACCTGTTCCGGATAATAGGGATTGCGGACCATTACATAGCCCTCTTTAATCCGACGGTAAAACCAGGAACTAAAATAAGCCGGAATATCGGTCCGGCTCCCTGTGTTAATAATCATTTTTCCCTCGCCTGTTTTTTATCACTCTTTTTCATCACTGTTTTTCATCATCGGCCTGCGGTT
The DNA here is from genome assembly GCA_944381515.1 of uncultured Lachnospiraceae bacterium. Lineage (GTDB taxonomy): Bacteria > Bacillota > Clostridia > Lachnospirales > Lachnospiraceae > RGIG7193. The sequence continues at coordinate 10,773 of CALWLM010000032.1, forward strand.
ATAGCTTTGCCATAAGCCAAACAGGCCCTCCGCCGCAAAGCGGGAGGGCCTGCCGCCAAAATCCGCAGGACAGGCAGTGGTTTTCGTCCAACAGCCTGAATATGCTCCTCAGATCTTCTCGTAGTGGTCCACATTTACCACGAAAATCGTAGCTCCTCCCACCTCTACGGTGGTGGGCATCGTGGCATAGCTCATCAGGCTGGCTCCTGCCAGATAAGGCATATTGACCGTAATCTTGCGGTGCTCACCGCACTCCTTCTTGATGATATCGATCACCTCCTGGACCTTGTCGTCCTCTGCGCCGATCATCAGTGTCACATTGCCCTTGCGCAGGAATCCGCCTGTGGTGGACAGCCTGGTAATACTGAAATGGTGCTGGGTCAGCTGAGTCATCACGCCGTCTTCATTATCATCCCGTACGATCGCATATACTAACTTCATAAGCCAAGCCTCCTTCATTTCGTTTTACCAATTATACCACATCTTTGATAAAAATTAAATAAAAATTCGGCTTGCCGTGAAAAATTTCTGCCAAAAACCAGAAGCCTCTCAGATTATAATACAGATCATCCCTCCGCCCGAGTCATTGATAATCTTTTGCAGAGTATCCTGCAGCTTCATTTGACAGTCTTCGGTCATCTGATTGATTTTGGCCTGAATGCCATCCTCGACAATCTGTTCCACCGATTTGCCAAAGATATTGGCGCTCCAGATGCCGTCCTCCTCATCCCTGCTCTCGTTTATGTACTCGATCAGATCCTGCGCCTGCTTCTCAGACCCGACAATCGGGGCAATTTCCGTCTCGATCGTAGCCCGAATCAGAGAGATGGCCGGAGCCTGAGCATGCATCTTGACCCCATATTTGTTGCCGTGCTTGATGACGGAGGGCTCTTCCAGGGTAATCTCATCCCGCCTCGGCGTTACCACCCCATACCCTTTATAGCGGACGGCCTCCAGTGCATTCTGCACCTGTTCGTATTCCGATTTCAGCCGGGAAAGCTGCCCCAGCGTCTTGAGAAGCTCATATTCGCTGGTAATCGGCATACCGGTGTAATCACTGATCACCTCATAATAATAGGAAGGCTCCACGACCATCTCCAGACTGACTTTGCCCTGGGACAGGTCCACTGCGCCCATCCGTATCTCCTTTAACTGCTCTGTGACCTGACCTGCAAGACTTTCCGCCACGTCCTTGACCTTCATCGCCCGCTCTAGGACAGCTTTGGCCGCCTGAATCAGCTGCTCTTTCAGCCAATGGTCCCCAGGCAGAATTTCCAGCCATTTTGGAATGGCAAAATCGATCTCCGTTACCGGGAATTCCTGCAAAACAGTAGACAGAATGCGGATTACGTCCTCCTTTTTCAGCTGTTCGCAATTGACCGGAAGAACGCTGACCCCATAATCCTGCGTCATCTGCCGGGCAGTGGAGGCCGCCGGTTCCGAATAAGGCTTCTCGCAGTTTAACAATACCACAAAGGGCTTTTCCAGTTTTTTGAGCTCCGCAATGGTTTTCTGCTCTGCCGGTATGTACGCTTCCCGGGGTATTTCGCCAAAGGAACCGTCCGCCGTCACCACCACGCCGATGGTGGAATGGTCGGTGATAACCTTCTTTGTTCCAATCTCCGCCGCCTGGGTAAACGGGATCTCGTAGTCGAACCAGGGCGTCTTCACCAGCCGCTCCTCATCGTTTTCGATATGGCCGGCAGCCCCTTCCACCATATAGCCCACGCAGTCAATAAGGCGCACCTTGGCTTCTATTCCGTCCTCCAGACGAACGGCGGCGGCCTCCTTGGGGATAAACTTGGGCTCCGTGGTCATAATCGTCTTGCCGGCAGCGCTCTGGGGCAGCTCATCCCTGGTGCGCTCCATGCTGTACACATCCTCCATGTTCGGCAGCACCATCAAATCGATAAATCTTTTGATAAAAGTGGATTTTCCCGTGCGCACGGGGCCCACCACGCCGATATAGATTTCTCCTCCGCATCTGGACTGAATATCCTTGTATATATGATATGGTTCCATAGAAAGACCCCCTTGCCTATACTGGTAAAATATATGCAGGGGGGTCTGTCTTTATTCTGGCTATTCGGTCCGTCAGCTGTTATAGCCGTCCGGATTATTCTTCTGCCATCTCCAGGAATCGGCGCACATCTCCTCGATTCCCCGCTCGGCCTTCCAGCCCAGCTCCTTTTCTGCCTTGGCGGGATCTGCATAGCAGGTGGCAATATCGCCTGCTCTTCTGGGGCGGATCACGTAGGGAAGCTCCTTGCCGCAGGCCTTCTCATAAGCATGCAGCACCTCCAGAACGCTGTATCCGCGGCCGGTGCCCAGATTATAGATCTGTACGCCGCCGGTTTCCTTCATCTTCTCAATCGCCTTTACATGGCCCTTTGCCAGATCCACCACATGAATGTAGTCCCGGACGCCGGTACCGTCGGGCGTGTCGTAATCATTGCCAAAGACATTGAGACGCTCCAGCTTGCCTACCGCCACCTGAGCGATGTAGGGCACCAGATTGTTGGGAATTCCCTTGGGGTCCTCGCCGATGCGTCCGCTCTCATGAGCGCCAATGGGATTGAAGTAGCGAAGCAGGACTACCTTCCACTCCGGATCAGCCACATTGAGATCGGTCAGAATCTGCTCCAGCATGCTCTTGGTCTGGCCGTAAGGATTCGTGATCTTTCCTTTCGGGCATTCCTCGGTGATCGGCACAAAAGCCGGATCGCCATAGACCGTGGCCGAAGAGCTAAAGACGATGCTCTTTACTCCATGGCTGCGCATCACATCGCAGAGCACCAAAGTGCCGGCAATATTATTGTAGTAATATTCCAGAGGCTTGGCCACCGACTCTCCCACCGCCTTCAATCCGGCGAAATGAATTACGGAGTCGATATTCTCCTGGTCGAAGATCTCATTCATCTTATCCCGGTCCAAAATATCCGCCTCGTAGAAAGTCAGGGTTTTCCCCGTGATCTCCTCCACTCTTTTCAGAGATTCCCGGCTGGCATTATACAGATTGTCAACCACCACTACCTCATAGCCCGCATTTAAAAGCTCCACGCAGGTATGGCTTCCAATATATCCGGCTCCGCCGGTTACCAGTATGGACATAATATTTCCTCCTATCCTTGCCGGCAGAGGCTGCAATCACAGCCCCGCTCCGGCATACTTTGATACGATTGCTTCCAGCTGCGTCCATTTTGCTTCCATATCCTGCACCAGTTTCAGCTGCGTTCGGCAGCGATCCAGGTTATGGCCCTTCCGATGGACCTTAAAGTAGACGTCTCCCTGCAAATAATCCGCCAAAAACCGCATCCCGCACTCCAGTGTCATAAGCTTTGCCCCCATGGGAAGCATGGAGAGCTCCTTCTTCGTCAGACTTCCTGCGCAGCCCTCGATAAAGCCCCTGGTGCAGGCCTCTGCCAAGGTCAGATCGCATGAGACGCGGGACAAATCTCTCTCGTCCTCCGCCGCCGTGCTGGCACCGAAGCGAATCAGGTCGCCGTAATCATTGAGAGCCAGGCCAGGCATTACCGTATCCAGATCAATAACACAGATTCCCTCACCCGTCTGATTATCAATCATCACGTTGTTCAGCTTGGTGTCGTTGTGGGTAACCCGCAGCGGAAGCTCCCCGGCCGCCAGCATATCCATAAGCACCCGGGTATCTGCTTCCCGCTCCATTATAAAGCGGATCTCCGGCTCCACAAAAGCCGCCAGGCCGCAGATATCCTCCTCCACGGCCCGGCGAAAATCCGCCAGCCGCTTCGGCGTATTATGAAAATCCGGAATCGTCTCATGGAGCGTCTGGGCAGGGAAATCCGCCAAAAGCTGCTGAAAACGTCCAAAGGCAAGGCCGCCCTGATACAGATCCTCCGCCTTTTCCACCTGGTCAAGGCTGACTGCCCCGTCAATAAACCGGTACATCCGCCAGCACTCTCCCTTTGAATCGCGGTAAAAACTCTCGTTTGCTTTGGTAGGAATCACATTCAGTGTTTCCCTCCGGGGATCTCCACCCCGCTTTTGTATCTTGTCCCGGAGAAAATCCGTCACACGAACAATGTTCTCCATCAGTTCCTGCGGATTTTCAAATATCCTCGTATTTATGCGCTGAAGGATGTATTTATTCTCGCCTGCGCTGCCGCTGACAGTCACCAGACAGGTATCGTTGATATGGCCGCTGCCATAGCGAACCGCACTGACTGGCTCCCCCTCCAGCGCAAACTGCTCTAATTGCTCTGTGTAGTCCGTCATCAATCCTCGTCCCACAGTCTCTGGGGATAAAGTCCGCTGTCCTTAAGTCCCTGCAGAGCCTTTACCACCTCGGCCTTGTCCTCCTTATAGGTGACGCCGTACCATTTATCCAGAGACTTAAGTACCTCTACCGTAATCTCGCCCTTCTTTAACAGCTCGCCGATCTTAGTGGGCAGCAGATACTCGCACTTCATAGGATTTACCGGCAGGTTCTTATCCAAGAACTCAGGAAAACCATCTTCCAGCACCTTTAAGATTCCCGGTCCAAAGCCCCACAGGTTCATGGACACAATGCTCTGAGGAGAAATATCCACCCAGGTCTGTCCGTCGTCTTCCGTGTAGGCCGCTCCGTTTTCCGTCTTGATTATGCGGGTCCGCTCATTGATCTCCACCAGATGATCTCTTTCGTCGGTCACGCAGACACCGCGGGCCACATGACCATTCTCGCTGAGGGTATTTTTCAGCACATAGCCCACCATAGCGCAGCGTTTCTCATCCTCGCCATGCTCCATCAGATAATCATAGATGGTCTGGAAGGCATGCGCTCCGTAATAATCGTCTGCATTGATAACGGCAAAAGGTCCGTCGATCTTGCCCTTGCAGGCCATGATCGCCTGAGAAGTACCCCAGGGCTTCACCCGGCCCTCCGGCACCGAGTATCCCTCCGGCAGATCATGGAGATCCTGGAAAGCATACTCGACCTCAATCTGCTTCGAGATGCGCCGTCCGATGGCGTTCATAAAGTCCTCTTCGTTTTCTTTCTTGATAATAAATATTACCTTCTCAAATCCAGCCCTTTTGGCGTCGAAGATAGAAAAATCAATGATAATATGACCGTAGTCATCTACCGGATCAATCTGCTTGAGTCCCCCATAGCGGCTTCCCATTCCCGCCGCCATAATAACCAGTACCGGTTTTTTCATGATATGACCTCCTTGTGTTTTCTGTTTTATCGGGATTCCTTCTCCCTCTTTTTATAGTATCTCAGAATGGCATGGCGGTCAACCAAAATTTCTCAAAACTTCTCAAAATCGCGCCTTAGGTTCTGCCTCTTTTGGACCGGTTCCATATAAGCCCCGCCGCCAGGGAAACAGCGGTTCCGGCTGCCAGGATCACCAGCCCGCACAATAAGGCCTCCCTGCCGTCTCCGGTCTCGGTCCCTGCGCCTGTCTGAGGCGTCTGCGGACCTGGAACCGTCTCGTTATAAACCGTGGCGGCCCGATAATTTTCCAGAACAAATTCCTGTGTCTGAGGGCTGTCCGTCACCGTAAAATCCATAACGGCGGCCGTCTCATAACCCTCCGGCGCGGAAAGTTCCGTCAGCTGATAACGGCCCGGCCGCATCTTTTCAAAAAGAACCGGCTCCCCCTGCGTAGTAAACTCCACCGTCCAGCTCTCTTCATTCTCCTCGCCCTCTGCTCCCAGATAGGCAAGCCGCAAAACGGCTCCCGGCAGGCTTTCTCCCGATTCTCCGTCAATCTTGTCCACGGTAAAACGAATATGATCTTCCAGAGCCGTAAGCTGCCATGTATCCGCCCTGTCCTCCACAATAAATTGAATCGGCTCCATAATCGAATAGCTGCTCTTCTCCGGTGCAGACAGCTCCGTCAAGGTGTAAAGCCCCGGACTAAGCCCCTCAATTTCATGAGCGGAATCCGCAGTAGTCCATTCCTCCACCCGTTCCCCCTCTGCATTTGTCAGTGCAAGGACGGCTCCCTTCACCGGCTCTCCCGTGAGACAGTCGAGCTTTTCAATCTGTCCGCAGGTCTTTTGATTGTACATCACCACCAGCCCGTCTTCCGCCTGGCGCCAGGCCCAGGAAGATTCCTCCGGTTCGGGGGCTTTATCGGTGCAAATCTCTTCAAAGAATCCCTCCGGTATTTTTTCCTTCTCTCCTGTCACATAAACCTGCTGGAAATCAATTCCAGCAAACCTTTCCTCCGTAAGGACCAGAGACAGCTGATTCTTTGTGGCCTCCGGACTGATTTCGACTACCAGCACATCTGCGGCGACATGCCAGGAGACGGCGGCCTGTGCCGGATTCTTTTCCTTTGTCTCATCCGCAATCTCTCCATCCGCCGCAGCGGACGGAACGAGAATATAACCGGAAGAGGTTTTTCCCTCTGCTTGGGATGCCCAAACCTCCACCCGCACAGAAGGTTCTCCCATTGCGTCCTCCGTCTGCCAGAGGCGGAAACGAATTTCCTCTGCCGTCGTATATCCCTCTGCCGGCTGCAGCTCCCGCAGAATATAGACCGTCTCCTGTTTCTCACTGCAAAGTTTAAGTCCTCGCACCGTCTCCGGTTTTGTTTTGCTGATCCAGGAGAACACCTCCTCCTCGCTTTCGTTCCCATCCGCGTCCTTTTTCACTTCCAGGATTTGCAGCTTGCATCCAGGCAGCTCCTCGTCTCCGGCGATATCCCGTTTGGAAATCCGGATCTGCGTCTGCTCGTCACAGGCAGTCCCCGCTGTAAATACCCATTCCTTGTCCTGTCCCTCATAGAGAAATTCTATGGCAATTTCCTCTGGATTGGTCAGATACCCGTCCGGACTTATTTCTTCCCGCAAAATATAACGCCCGGAATTAACCGCACCGTCTTCGCTCTGGTCTTCGCTCCAGTCTTCGGCCCGGACCGGAACATCCACAGGAAAGCCCGCAAAGCCTTCCTGGTCGGTGGGGCCGCTAAGCGCCAAAAGCTTTCCGGCCTCCAATATAAGACGCCCCTCGCTGTCATAAATATTGTCCTTTGTATACAGACCATACACCGCTCCGGCCACAGGCTCCCCGGTATCGGCGTCTTGCTTAAAAAGGCCGATTCCCAGCATCCCGCTGCCTTCCTTCTGTTCCGTCTTTACCCGCCGGTCCGTAAAGGTAATCTCTCCATCCGGCGACTGACTTTCCGGATAGGTATTATAGACGAATTCCTGCTCCTGACCATCCCAGACAAACTCCACCGTCACGGACTCCGGGTCCACTGCAAAGCCATGGGGAGCTTCCACCTCCGTTACCACATATTTCCCCAGCGGCAGCACCAGAGAAACCTCCCCCTGGACTCCCTCATAAATCACCTGAGTAACAGGATTGTCACCGCTTGGAAGAATCTCGCCGGCCTCTCCCTTCTCTCCAGTCGTCACCACCGCCACCAGCTGGCCCTTCTCATACCAGAGCGCCGGCGAGCCGTCTGCATTCTTCTGATTATCCTGGGTCGTAATATCCTCCGCAGCCCGCACCTCAAAGACAGCGCCGGCCAGAGGAACCGTCTCATAAACAAACTGTCCTTCCTCATATCCGCTTAAGATCTCCCCCTGTTTTCGGATCGTAAGCTGACCGCGCGTCTCCCGGTTTTCATAATTTTCCCGGATTACCACCACATCCCGGCCGTCGGAGGTCTGCTCTCCTGTGGCCTCATAGGCGCGGCCTGTGGATATTTCAAAGCTTACCGCCCCTTTTTCCTCTGCCGCCCAGGCGTTATAAAAGCCCTCCGGCGATGTTTCCTCCTCCAGACGATAGCTGCCTGCCGGCAGCCGTTCCCCCAAAATCAATATGCCGTTCTCATCCGCCTCGAAAAGCTCCGTCCGTTCCAGGCTTCCGCTCTCCCAGACCCGCTGTCTGACATAGCTATTCCGCTCCAGATCCCAGATTCGATAGGAAGCCCCCGGACGCAGAACCGAAAGCCCCGTATCCGCGTCTGTCTTGACCACCTTCAGATACGCCTCAAATCCCTCGTCCAACAGGCAGACAACCGGCTGATGAATCTCTGTGGGGGAGAGCTCGTTTACCGTCACCAGAAAGGGCTCTACCACAAAATAGTCGTCGGGAACCGTCGTCTCCACCACCAGATATTGTCCATAGGGCAAAAGCGGAGACTGCACCACACCCACCTCATTGGTAAAAAGCTCCTGAAGCACATATTCTCCCGGGGTGCCGGTGGAAACAAGTCCATCTCCCGTACCGTTTATCCCTTCCTCCAGAGACTGATTGTAGGCGGATACCTCCTCCTCTTCGGCATACAGAACCGCCCGGGCGGCCTCCTCCCCGGAGAAATCGTATTTGGCCTCCTGATCGGAATAGGTTTCGTTGACATAGGCCTTCAAAATGGAGGAAAGCTCGTACAGACCGTTTTCCCCTTTTTCAAATTCATCCGCGCGGCCAAGCAGATCCACCCGGTAAACGCTAAAGCCGGCTCCGGCCAGAGACTCTGCCTGGGTCTGTCCTGTGGACGCTCCCAGTTTGGACAGGCGAAAAGCTGATTTAACAACCTGCTCTCCGCTTATGCAGCCCTCCGACTCGGTTACATGTACCGTTCCGGAAAGAGACAGCGGCTCTCCGGGATAGGTGACAAGCTCCAGCTCATAGCTCTCGCCCGGCCAGGCAAGCGTCACCGGATGTTCCTCCAAATCACACAGATAGCCTTGGGCATAGGACAGGGCTCTGGTCTCCTCGACCGTCTGACCATATGTGTCGGTTCCGCTCACCGTTATCCTTCGCTGCGTCCGCTCCCGAATCACATAATCGCCCAGATACAGGTCTGTAAAGGCAAGCTCCCCCTCCTCTATCTGCGCCGATGCCACCAGCGCTCCGGCTGTCAGAACCACCTCGCGCTCCACCCACTGACCGCTCTCATAGATTGTTCCCCGATAAACCGCCGTTCCGGATTTTCCGTCCGGGTGAACAATATCCCGGTCTCCCACATAAAGATCATAGATCGCCCCCTCCAGCGACGCCGTGCCCTGACTTACGGACGCGTCTGCTTCCAGATCCTGCTTGAGCAGACGAATTTCTCCCCGTGTGGGACGATTGGTCAAGGCAACTTCCTGATACCCGTCTGCGCCCACCGTCATCTCTGCCCTGCCGCTGTCCGGGTCCTTGTAATATCCTTCCCTGGCTTTCACCTCCACCAAGGTATAGGTATGGCTGGCCGAATTTTTCATGGCTGCCAGCCTCTCATCCGCCTGCGCCTGGGCCTGGGCTCTGGCCTCCTCTTCGCTTTTGCAGCCCTGTATTTCCTTTTGTGTTTCCGCATCCAGTTCTTCATAGTTGGAGCAGTAGCGAACTTCATCAGAGCTGGCCTCCAGCGTTTCTCTGTCGCAATAAACAGCCTTTCCGTCTTCCCCCGTGGTCACTTCCGTCTGATATTCTCCATCCCGATAAACGGAAAACACTGCGCCGGCCAGCCCCTGTCCGGTCTCCTCGTCGGTCTTGACCACACAAGCCTCATAGCTTACCTCGGCCGCGGCCCGGGCCGAAACCGACGAATACTCCGGCTCAGCCGAAGGCTCCGGCGTCTCTCCCTCCTGCTTCCACACGCCCTGATATAAAGTAGCAAACCGCTGATAACCCGATGGACCATAAAAAACATATACGTCTTCCAATCCGCCCGTGTTCTGATTTTCAATATCCTGATAAGCCTGCCCCAGCGCCGTTGCAAAGCCGGCGTCCAGCCGGTTTAACTCCTGATTCATCTCCAGAAGACTCATGCTCAGAAGCTTCTGCGCAGTATAAAGACTATTGTCATATTTTGAGAGACCATATTCAAACATAGTCCGTACAAAGAGAGAATTGTCCCCTCCGCACCAGATATACAGCTGCGCATACTCATAGCCTGCGGAGGTGTGATTGGTAATCTCATAATAGGCTACTGCCCTGCGAATCACCTCGTCGTCGGTGGTTCCCGTCCTCACATAAGTATTTCCTGAATGAGCCAGCAATTCCATATCCATGCAAAATGCAGTTTCTCCATCCAGGGTCACCATCCAAACATCCTTGCCATTGCGCCCCAGAGTAGCCAGATTTACGTTGCTGCCCAGGGTATGCATGCCGCTGACTCCCTGATAAGAACCGGAGTCGTCTGGCTCGGCTTCCTCTGCCTTTGCTGCGAAAAGCTGCTGTCCCGCTGCTTTCTCTTCTCCTGTTTTCTCTTCTCCTTCTGCCTCTGCCCTGCTGCCGGTTTCTTTCGCGTCTGCTTCCGAGGCGACAGAAGGCTCCTCCCGTTCGACTGCTTTTTCCTGCACATAAGTCCGCAGGCGGTCATATTCCTCCTGCGTCAGCCGGGCCCGGAGCTCGCTTTCATACACCTGCCAGTAAAGAGACTGAACATCCGCTCCCAGACTTTCAAAAACCTCTCTGTACTGCCGCGCGGCCTTCGACTCGACAGCCTGTTCGGTCTCCAGCTGCGTCCCCGTCCCGGTCTCCTCTGACTGCTCCTTTGTCTGTTCCTCTGTCTCTTCCTCTGTCTGCTCCTCCAGCTTCGTTTCATCCACGGACACCGTTATTTCCTGCGCATAGGAAACCGGCGTTCCGCCCGCCGCAGCGAGTATCAGTCCCCATACCAGCAGCAGGCACACTGCCTTTTTAAACCACCGCCCAATTTTCATCCTTTACTCCTCCATTGCTCCTCCGCTGCTTTATCCATGATACAAAGCCACCCACAGCCCGCCGGCACAGGCGATGGCTCCCTTTGTATAGCTCTCTTCCAGTATATTAGCCCGATGCTCTTCGCTGGCGTACAGCCGCTCCATCACGCTGCCCGCATCGCCAGCCGATCCCGACGCCAGATTTTCCCCATATCCCTCCGGGCGTCCTTCATGGGAAAATTCCTCTGCAATCTGAGGGATACGCTGGCAGGCCAACTGATAAATCTCCTCATCCCAGACAAGAGCCATGAGGCCGGCCTCCTCCCGGATTTGATTCTGCAATTCAAAGGCCTGGCGGGCTGCGTCCTCATCAAAATCCCAGGCCGCTGCTTCGGCCGCCGCTTCCTGTTCAGACGCCTCCGCCGACACAAAAGCATACAGCCGCCCATATTCTTCTTCATTTAAAGCAGACCGAAGCTCCGGTTCATATACCTCCCAGTAAAACTCTCTCACCGACGGGTCCATCGATGCAAAGATCTCCTGGTAAGCGCTGTAGTTATACTCTGCG
>CALWLM010000033.1 GCA_944381515.1 uncultured Lachnospiraceae bacterium
CTATACGGAGGAGGAGAAGGCGGCGGACCCGGCGAAGGAGGACACGGGACTGTTTTTCTTCCGGGGCGAAGAGGGCGCCAGATTTGCGCTGTGCAATGCGGGCGGCGGCTTTGCCTACGTGGGCGCCATGCAGGACAGCTTCCCTCATGCGCTGGAGCTGTCGAAGAGAGGCTACAATGCCTTTGCGCTGATTTATCGTCCGGGAGCGCAGACTGCCTGCGAGGATCTGGCCCGCGCCGTCAGCTTTATTTTTGAAAATGCCGAGGAGCTGGGAGTGGACACGGATTGCTATTCTCTGTGGGGCGGATCGGCCGGGGGCCGGATGGCAGCCTGGCTGGGCTCCTATGGTCCCGCAGCTTTTGGCGGGGACGACCTGCCGCGGCCGGGTGCGGTGATCATGCAGTATACTGGTCATACAGATTATACGGAGGAAGATCCGCCGACCTTTGCCTGCGTAGGGGAAAGCGACGATATTGCCAGCTGGCGGACCATGCAAAATCGAATCGATAATCTGAGCGCTCTGGGTATTCCGACGGAATTCCATCATTATCCGGGTCTTAGCCATGGCTTTGGACTGGGAACCGGTACGGCAGCCGAAGGGTGGCTCGATCAGGCGGTGGCTTTTTGGGAAGAACAGATGCAGGAGGCAGACGGCAGATGAAAGCGGCAGGACAAATATTCTGATTGCTTATTTGCCGGATGAAGGAATCGTGTCTTCTGCCGCGGAAACGCTTCAGGATACGCTGCGCGGCGATCTGCTGGAAATTGGGTCCCAGCCGGAGGGCGGTTTTGCTTCCTATGAATTTATTCTGCTGGGATTTGCGGCTCAGGACAGCGTTCTGCCGGAGGCGGTGGAGACCTTTCTGGCAGAAAGCGATATGGGGGCGCGGACAATTTATCCCTTTGTGGCAGGAGAGGGAAATGACGAAGAGACGATTTTTTCTGCCATATCGCAGCTGCAGCCGGGAGCTCTGATGGGCGCAGGCGTCCTGCTTTTGGACGGCGAAGGAGATAGGGCTGCGGCATGATTTATTCTTTCTATGGACGGCTCAGTGTGGGTACCACCGATGTGGAGCTGCTGCGGTCCGGACAGCTGCCGCCCACCTTCTACTGCTATGGCACCAGAGACCCCTTCTACGATCAGTTCCTGGCCAATGCCGACGCGGCCGAGGAGGCCGGCGTGGAGGTGGAGCGGCTGCAGCTGGACGATATGCCCCATGGTTTTGGCGCACGGGGCGGCTGGATTCCCGCCTATGATGAGTGGCTTTCGGCAGTTTTTGAGGGAAATTAGAAAACCCGAGAAAAGTTAAAAGCCAAGGAAAAGTTAAAAACCAGAGATAAGCTATCTGGCAAATTATACCCTCTCGTTGACCAGGGTAAAGCCTGCGCGGGTCAGTTCCTCGCGGATCTGCCGGATCTGATCTGCGTCCCTGGTCTCCAGGCCCAGCTTGATGAAGCAGCTGGTGATGGCCATGCTGGTATCGCTGTGGTCATAATGGACGTTGACCACATTGCCGCCGCAGCGGCTGATGATTTCGCTGACGCTCTGAAGCTGTCCGGGTTTATCCTCCAGAGCGATCATCAGGTTGGTGTTGCGGCCGCTCATAACCAGGCCGCGGGTGATGACGCGGCTTAAAATATTCACATCGATATTGCCCCCGGAAACCAGGCAGACCGTCTTTTTGCCGGCCAGATCCAGCTTGCCAAACATGGCGGCCGCCACGCTTACAGCCCCGGCGCCCTCGGCAATCAGCTTCTGCTTTTCAATCAGAGCCAGGATGGCCGCTGCGATCTCGTCCTCGGTGACGGTAACGATATCGTCCACATATTTGTTGACCATCTCGAAGGTGATATCGCCGGGATGCTTGACGGCGATGCCGTCGGCAAAGGTGGAGACCGAATCCAGCATAATGGGTTTGTGGACGTGGATGCTCTCAAACATGCTGGGAGCCCCGGCGGCCTGGACGCCGTAGACCTTTACATCAGGGCGCAGGTTTTTGATGGCGCAGGCTACGCCGCTGATTAGTCCGCCGCCCCCGATGGGAACCAGCACGGCGTCCACGTCGGCCAGCTGATCCAGGATTTCCAGGCCGATGGTTCCCTGGCCGGCGATGACCAGCTCGTCGTCAAAGGGATGGATAAAGGTGGCGCCGGTCTCGTCTCGCAGCTTGCAGGCATAATCGTAGGCGTCGTCGTATGTACCCTTTACCAGACAGACCTCGGCTCCCAGGCGTTTGGTGGCTTCTACTTTGCTGATGGGCGCGCCGTCGGGCATACAGATGGTGCTCTTTATGCCGTTTTCCGTGGCGGCCAGGGCCACGCCCTGGGCATGGTTGCCGGCGCTGCAGGCGATGATCCCGCGGGATTTCTCTTCCTCAGTCAGCTGGCTGATTTTGTAGTAGGCGCCCCGCAGCTTGAAGCTGCCGGTGACCTGGAGGTTTTCTGTTTTCAGATAAAGATTGCCCTCGCGGTTTAGGTTGGGGGCTGCGATCAGGTCGGTCCTTCGCGCCACGTTTTTCAGAATAAAGGCGGCGTGGTAAATTTTGTCCAGTGTCAGCATAGATTTCCTCCCTCATTTTTTGATTTGATTTGCCGGGCTGTCAATATCAAAAGCCCCATCTCCCGGAGAATCTTTGATTCCCAAGAGACGGGGCCGATTTACTTGATTCGTATTCTTCACCCGCGGTACCACTCTTATTGCCGTCTGGGACGGCCGCTCATTACAGGCCTATCAGCCTGCCGGCCGGTAACGGGGCCTGCCGTCCTCCCTTACTGCCGCCTGAGCGGGTTCGCGGAGACTGCTGCGGGGTGATCCGTCAAAAGCCGCAGTCCGCCTCGCACCAACCGGCGTCTCTCTGAAAGCTGCGGGACCTTCTGACCTGTCCCCGTCAAAGCGCATGTAGGAGCCGGGACGAAGCCCGGTCTGTCTGTTTGTCTGATTGTTTTACAGTTTACCGTCATCCGCCGGCTTTGTCAAGAGCCGGCAAAGGATAATAAAGCGATATTTTTAGTCCAGTCCGGTTCGGTAAAGCAAAATGGCGTTGATAACCGGCTCTTCGTAGGGGTGAATCTGACGGATTGCCTGGATGATGGAATCAACCTTTTCTGTGGGGCAGGTCACTTCCACTTTGAGCTCCGGCGTCCGGCAGATCTGTCCGGGAATACCGGTATAGGGAGAGGTCCCCTCCAGAGGACGAAAACAGCCGGTAACGGGGCTGTAGGACAGACAGCAGTCATAACGGCCGATGTGGCCGGCATCCGCTTCGCTGAGGGTCCGGGCCAGGATTTCCAGATGGCTTTCGGGTATAAAGATCTCCAGCTTGCAGTAGGGAAAATCAGGCATTTGCACGAAACTCCTTTCGGTACTTCATATGTTTTAGTATACCACTTTTTCCCCTGAAAGACAGGAGGAGGATTTTATTTTGCCAGACAAAGTTTGCATGGGCGGGCTCCGACTTTCATAGAATGACAGTAGCGATGGAAGCGGAGGGGTAGCGGTGAACGAGAAGAGTATCGATGTTTTGCAGCAGTATGATCTGGATATCATCCGAACCAGCCGGGTCCGGGGGGCGGTGCTGTGCGAGACCAGACAGGGATGCCGGCTGCTGAAGGAATATAGAGGGGCTTTGGCGCGGCTTATGCAGGTACAGGAGGTGCTCTGCGGTCTGGAAGAGAGGACAGGTCTGGCTGTGGACCGCGTCATCGCCAACCGTGAGGGGGAGCTTTTGAGCCTGGATGAGGAGCAGACGCCTTATGTGGTTAAGGAATGGAACGGCGGCCGGGAATGCAATTTGACCGACGAGACGGAGGTACTCAGGGGAGTGAGGCTTCTGGCGCTGCTGCATAAGGGGCTGCGGGAGGCGGACGGCAGCGCTTTTAAGGAGGAGGACAGTCTGTCCGAGGAATATGAGCGCCATACGGCGGAGCTTAGACGGGCCCGCAATTATGTGCGCCGGGTGCGGCATAAATCGGAATTTGAGCTGAGCATGATGCGCAGCTTTGATATGTTTTTTGACCAGGCAGGGGAGGCTCTTGCGCTGCTTTCCGGAGCCGGGCTCAGAGCGGCGGAGGCGGCGCTGTATCCCGACTCCTGGCTCTGCCACGGGGAATACAGCCAGCATCATGTCCTTTACGACGGGGAATTCGCCATGGTTACGGATTTTATGGGAATGCGGCGCGGCGTGCAGATGGCGGACCTTTATTATTTTATGCGCAAGGCCATGGAAAAACAGGGATTTCGATGCCGGCTGGGGGAGAGGATGCTGGACGAATACGACCGATATCTGCCCATGACGGGCGGCGACCGGCGTTATCTTTACGTACGTTTTCTCTACCCGGAAAAATATTGGAAGCAGATCAACTATTATTACAATTCCAACAAAGCCTGGGTGCCGGCCAGGAACACGGAAAAGCTGAAAATTTTGGAAGAACAGGAGCCGGAACGCAAGAAGTTTCTGGACTTTTTGCGGCGGGGTGTTATATAATAAAGGCAGACAGATGCCGCCGGCGGACGAAGGGCCGCCGGCCCACTCCCGAAAACAGAGCGGACAGGCCTGTTATAAGCAAATTACAGGAGGAAGCATTTATGGGTTATAAGGAAACGTATGAACAGTGGCTTGCCAATCCCTATTTCGATGAGGCGACCAAGGCAGAGCTTACGTCCATCCGGGGAGATGAGAAGGAGATTGAGGACCGTTTCTACACGTCTCTGGCCTTTGGTACAGCCGGCCTTCGCGGCGTTATCGGCGCAGGTACCAACCGCATGAATATTTATACGGTCAGAAAGACGACGCAGGGACTGGCCAATTATATCAGCAAGCTGGGTATGCAGGAGAGGGGAGTGGCCATCGCTTACGATTCCCGCCACATGTCTCCCGAATTTGCCGACGAGGCGGCTCTGTGCCTGTGTGCCAACGGCATCAAGGCCTATGTATTTGAATCTCTGCGTCCTACGCCGGAGCTCTCCTTCGCCGTGCGGACTCTGCACTGCATCTCCGGTATCAATATTACCGCCAGCCACAATCCGCCGGAGTATAACGGCTATAAGGTATATTGGGAGGACGGCGCTCAGATCACGCCCCCTCATGACAGCGGCATCATGGCTGAGGTACAGGCCGTGACGGATTTTGCCCAGGTTAAGACCATGGACAAGGAGGCGGCGGTGAAGGCCGGTCTCTATGTGGCCATCGGCAAGGATATCGACGATGCTTATATTGCGGCCCTCAAGACCCAGGTAAAGCGCCCGGACTGCATTGCCGCTCAGGCCAAGAACATTCGTATTGTATATTCCCCTCTGCACGGCACCGGCAATATTCCGGCCCGCCGGATCATGAAGGAGCTGGGATTTGAGAACGTGTGGGTGGTGCCGGAGCAGGAGCTTCCCGACGGCGACTTCCCTACGGTCAGTTATCCCAATCCGGAGGCTGCCGAGGCCTTTACCCTGGGACTGAAACTGGCCCATGAAGTAGATGCAGACCTGGTGCTGGCTACCGATCCGGACGCGGACCGTCTGGGCGTGTATGTAAAGGATGCAAAGAGCGGCGAATATATCTCTCTCACCGGCAATATGTCCGGCTGCCTGCTGGCGGATTATGAGATCAGCCAGATCAAGGAAAAGGAGGGCCTGCCGGAGGACGGAGCCCTGATTAAGACGATTGTCACCACCAATCTGGCCGACGCGATTGCCAGATATTATGGGGTGCAGCTGATCGAGGTTCTGACGGGCTTTAAATACATCGGCCAGCAGATTCTGAATTTTGAGAACACCGGCAAGGGCACTTATCTCTTTGGTTTTGAGGAGAGCTACGGCTGCCTGATCGGCACCCATGCCAGAGATAAGGACGCCATTGTGGCTGTCATGGCTCTGTGCGAGGCCGCTGCCTATTATAAATCCAAGAATATGACGCTGTGGGATGCGATGATCGCCATGTATGAGCGCTACGGCTATTACAGGGACGATATCAAGACCTTTACCTTAAAGGGCAAAGAAGGCCTGGAGAAGATCGCCCGGATCATGGATACCTTGCAGGCGGAGGCACTTACGCAGATTGGAGATTATAAGGTCACATCCTTCCGCGATTATATGAAGGACACCGTTACCGATCTGGCCACCGGCGAGGTGCATTCCACCGGTCTGCCCCACTCCAAGGTGCTCTACTACGATCTGACCGACGACGCCTGGGTCTGCGTCAGACCTTCCGGCACCGAACCCAAGCTCAAGATGTATTACGGCGTAAAGGGTTCCTCCATGGAGGACGCGGCAGAAAAATCCGCGGCTCTGGGAAAGGCTCTGGAAGCGATTGTGGACGGGATCGAATAATCTGCAATCGAATAATCTATAAAAGAAAGCAAGAAAGAAAGCAATACAAAGCAGCCGCGGGAAACCGCGGCTGTT
>CALWLM010000034.1 GCA_944381515.1 uncultured Lachnospiraceae bacterium
AACTAATTTCTTCCGTGATGGGGCGGACAGCCGCCCCATCAAAGGGAACATTCCATGACAGATATCCTGGCAATCTCATGACAGCATGACAGGGCGAGATCATGACAACCCAGGAGAGCATTAACAATCGGATAACACATATTAATTTTCGGATTGAAACAGCAGTATATAAATGAAGCCGGCAAGGGAAGAACCATGCCGGCTAGTGGGAAGATGTATTTACTATGCCCAGGCAAGCTGACATAGGGATACTGCCCCAATCACGTGAGTCAGAAGAATTTGCACGGTTATCGCCCAGAACAAAAATTTCGTTATTGGGAATAGTCGTTGCAGGAAGAGAAGAGTGGTCGGGTAATGCATAAGGTTCGTTTAGTAATGTTCCGTTACGATAGACTTTCCCATTGGATATTGTAATTGTGTCTCCACCCATACCAATAACACGTTTAATAAGGATCAGGCCATTCACTTTGACTAAGACTATGTCCCCGTATTGGATTATTCCCTCTTCGTATACGATACGGTCACCATCCTTAAATGTAGGTTCCATGGAGATACCGCTTACAATATAATTATTTGGGGCAAAGCTGCGGGCAATAACCCCTAAAGTTATGCCCACAACGATTGCGCCTATTTTGCTTTTTGTCTTGTGTTGTTTCATTCGCCAAATAATCCCTCAAACATATCCATAAAAGCAGCTTGCTGGTCATAAGAAGCTTCAGATTCCGCAATGTTACCAGGATCGGAAAAAGAGTCTAAAGAAGATATAACCTGGAAGTTGTTTTCCTTTGTATTCACGGATGAAGTACTTTCCCGGCTTGAATTACGACTGGAAGAGCGGGAAGGCACCGCAGCAGGAGAGGAAGGACTGTTGCTGCGGGGGCGCTGAGTAACAGAAGTACTTCTCGCTGCTTGCGGTTTTTTGGAAAATGTACGGTAAGCTTTTATGGCCATCAGTTCGGTGATCTGCTCGCAAATTTGCTGTGGATCATCAGGATCTAAATCATACTTGGATAGAAAAGCATCGAAAAAGATGCTGCAGACGGCTGCTTTTTTTCGACCGAACTGAGAAATTACTTCGGCACATAGTTTTTGTTTGGGGTCATCTCCGGAAAATTGGAGACAAAATTTTGTTTGCATGCCGTTATCCATAATATCCCGCTTTCTGCATATCAATTTTTCCGTTTCGTGGAAATGTTGTACATTAGACGATATCCCTTTGCGTTTGCCGCCAAATCTGTTACTACTTTGTGCGGCCCTAGCAATTCATTTTCACTGATAAAGCGGTGCAGCAGAATGCCGCCGCCGCCCTCAAAGATGGTGTAATATTGGCGCAAACGGATATTCTTGCGCAGAAATATCATAAGGATCTCGGTTATATAATCTTTTGCGGTTTTTTGAATTATTTCATACACACCTTCTGCGGCAAAGATTTTCCGCTCATTTTCACCTTTGTGGATGGTGATTTGCTGCGATCCGTGCCCTGAATTTTTCAGTTCCACGGTGCTGGGGTCGGCAGTTAGGAGTGTATCAATATTGCGGTCTGTCGGTTCATAATCCAGACTCCGGCAGTCCTTTCGGATTCTCTCATATAGGGTATTTAATCCGTTTTCAACACTGTCTATCAGATGGGGGTCAGGAGCTAACATTCCATTTTTGTTGTGTATGCCGATATAATCCATGGTCATACCGCCCAGGTCAATAACCAGCGCATCTTCATACTGGCTGATTTCGGTAAATTCTGTCATAGCGGCCGCCATGCCTTGAGCATAGACATGGATTTCGCCAACCAATATACGGTAGGTCTGACCATTGTATGTAACGTCTTCAACTTTTCCTCTTTTAAAATAATCTGCAAATTTTTTCTTGAGATTGTTATGTGCTGGCGGCAGGCCAACAAGTAAAGTAACCTCATATATATTCCTATCTTTGACTGCTTTGCACGTATCTTTTGTGGCCATTTCCAGTTCTTTGGCAATCGCCAGCAGTGTCAGATAATAGTAGTCGTCGTTCGTGGTTTTGTCACGCATGTAGTATGCGATATTATCGGTAGATGAATAATAACGACCGCTGACTTCGATGGTGTTTTCATCTAGGCCATAGAGGGGGATAGAATCCTGGGTCAAAAGTCCAGCCGGAAAAACAAAGTGATCTGTTTTAATCATGCGGTTCCCGGTATCAATACTAAAAACAATACTCATGATAATTCTCCTTTTTAATGGCATTCGTTTATAAGTTGCTGTTGTGGTTGTAGTTGGATTTTGGTACGTGATAAGGTTCGAGTTCATCTTGCATGGGCCAGAGCAGTTCTCCCAGCAGACGCTCACCTTCGTCCAGTAAACGATAGTAAGTTGCCGTGGACAGCCCTTTTTTGTTGCATAGAGTAGCGGCGGCCTTTACTTTCTCGGCGGAGCGTAAGCTCTTGGTGATAGGATTAATATACTGCACATATAATGCAGCATATATAATCTGGCCGTCTGGATGGTTATCACGGATGCTTTGCATTGCAGCGTCAACCAGGTCGACACGGTGTTGCTGATAGGATATTGCATAGTATAAATATGTGACATAACTGGTATCATCAGCAGGGCGGATGCCGGCCTGTTGAGCGGCTTTCACAAAAGAATCCAGGTCGCAGTCATATGTTTCTATAAACCATTTTTGGATAAAACTCTGCTGCCTGGCGATATTTTGGCGCAAAGTCCGGTAGTTTTTGAGAAAGACTTTGATGTTATGAAAATACTCTGTTCTGTCGGCGTTTGATTCAAGCGGTACGTCCACAATCTGAAATCCGTTGCTAATTGAATTCACCCCCTTTCTGGAAAATTAATATTTTATCTGCTGATATTATGGGGATATGTGTCTGCCCAGGAGGAGTGCCGGAGGGCACATAGCTATAGCGATTGATATCATCTAATAACACTTGGATGATATTATTTTGTGAATCGCTGCTAAACTGGAAGAGGTACATTACCTCATCAGCAGTGATGCTTAAAATATGACCACCCGTAGCCTCTGGCAAGCAGTTGGGAATACATACATGCAGGCAGGAGGCATCTTGTAGCTGGTAAAGCTGTAAGTGGTACTGTTCTAACATCTGCGATACAATTTTTCGTAAAATATTCAGGTCAAATTGATCACCAGAAGGTGTATGGTGGTTCTGTTTTTTAATACAAGCAATATATGGCTGTGCGGCTTGAATGCGCTCATTGGGTGCAAGAGGTTCGTTGCCTGCGAGGACAACTGCCTCTGCAGGTAATTTTTCCTCGATCCGACGGGCTCTGCGCCGATGATCTCGCATTTCTCTTTGTTGAGTCTGAACAATATTGTTGTAGTCACCGCGCAGCACTGCTCGGATCTCCGCGTCAGAAAAATTATGGTAATCGCCAAACTGGTATTTGGCTATATCGCCAGTGAGGAGATATATGCCACGATTCTCAACGTTGACTTTTCGTAAAAGTCCGGCATCGATCAAAGTATCAAGCAGATTTCGGCTCTGTTGCACGCCCAAATTGAAATAGGATGCCATGTCTATGTCGCTATAAACCGGGTCAATATGTACACAGTATTTTGTCGTATCAGGTAAGACAAAAACAGGAGACAGGGCAGCGGCGCTGACGTATCTGTCTGAGTAGGCGCAGTCGAGTGCCAATGTAAGATATCGGTCAATTGTAGCGATACGGCCGGAACGGTGTCCTAAAGAATTAATGATTTTCCTGGGTACGGATAAATAGCCGGATTGCAACGGTTTTGTATGCCTAATGGATGCCTTGGCTGATCCAAAGCTTGACCAGTCTAAAAGCGTAACATCATAGCGCCTTTTGCGGTCTGTACGTGCAGATATGCGTGTCCATTCTATAACGCCTTGTTTTACCAAAACGTTAAGAACAGTGCGGCAGACTTCTAAGCGTGAGCTTCCCACGATTTCGGTCAGTTCCTGAAAGGTGAGATATACATGACCGGTCTGAAGCAATATGCCACAGGGGTCTGTGACGCTGTTTATATATGCACGACATGCTATTTGCAAATATATGTAGAGCAATTTTTCGCTGGGGCGGCCGCTCCATTTGGCATCGAGATCGGCAAGAGAATCGATGAAGGAGCGAAAAATAATAATTTTGGGATTGTGCGCAAGTCGTACGGGGACGGACCGCATGATTTTTTTGTCATATTCATTTGCCATGCAGAGCCTCCAGATGTACGAAAAACGGGGAAAAAAGATATGATAAGAAAAGAAAAAAGACTGTGTAGAGAACACAGTCAATGATAAAAAAGCTATTCAAGAATATTTAATAGCTTGACTTGAAGCCTACGGATAGGCTTCTTAAGTCTAAGTGAGCCATCGGGGACTCGAACCCCGGACAACTTGATTAAAAGTCAAGTGCTCTACCACCTGAGCTAATGGCCCAAAATCCAACTGGGCTAGCTGGATTCGAACCAGCGCATGCAGGAGTCAAAGTCCTGTGCCTTACCGCTTGGCGATAGCCCAAAGAGGGTGGGTACAGGGACTCGAACCCTGGACCTCCAGAGCCACAATCTGGCGCGCTAACCAACTGCGCCATACCCACCATAGCAATCATGCCTGCGTCTGTAAAGCAGCCTGTCAATGCATCTGTGGCGGATGCAAAGCGGGTGATGGGAATCGAACCCACGTATCTAGCTTGGAAGGCTAGTGTTCTACCATTGAACTACACCCGCATAGTAAAGAATTTATCCAATTTCGGTGACGCGTAGATTATTATATACTAGAGATTCTGGGTTGTCAATCTCTTTTTTTTATTTTTTCCTTCCTATTTTTGTTTCGGGTCTTTATTTCGGATCTTTGTTTCCGATCTTTTGGCTTCGGGATCAGCGGTATTTCTGAGCGGTCTCCCGGTAGATGCGCATCAGGGCGTCCAGAATTTCCGTATGGTCAAAATCTCTGGGGTAGAGAATATTGGTTTCGCGGATCATACTGAGATTTTCAATGGGGAGGGCAGTGAGCTTGCCGGTGCGCAGCTCGTTTAGGCAAGTGCTGCGGGGGAGGATGGAGACGCCCAGATTTTTGCGGATCAGATCCTTGATGGTGGCGATATTGTCCACTTCCAGGACCACGTCGAAATCCTCCAGAAACATATTGACGCTCTCCAGATGGGAGACAAAGAGGTTGCGTGTGCCGGAGTTGGGCAGACGCAGGATCAGCTTCTCTTTTTTCAGCTCGTTTAGGGTAATCATACTCTTGGAAGCCAGAGGATTTTCGTTGCTCATGACGCATACCAGAAAATCTGTGTCCAGGAGCAGACTGTTGAAACCGGCCTCCCGCACGGGACCCTCCACGATGGCCAGATCGATTTCGTAGCAGGAGAGCATATCATAAAGATTATTTATAGTATCAGTAATAATTGTTATGCTGATATTGCCGTCGGCGCCGGAGCTTCCGTATTTGGCCAGGACCTCGGCGGTCAGGCTGCTCTCGGCCGTATGGGTGATGCCGACGCGGATTCGGGTCAGCTGTCTGCCGGCTGCGGCCAGCTTTTCCTGCATCCGCTCGTAGAGGGCTTTGATTCTCTTGGCGTATTTTACGACAATCTCCCCTTCGGGAGTCAGCTTCAGGTCGCCTTTGCCGCGGTAGAAAATCTTGACGCCGAATTCCTGCTCCAGGGAGGCTATATGGTGGCTGACGGCGGGCTGCGTCAGAGAGAGGGCCTCGGCGGCACGGGTAAAATTGTTTTTCTCACATACGGTCAGCAATGTTTCCAGCTTGGTATCCAGCATAAAAATCCTTTCATTCTAAAAATTTATAGATATCTAGAAAAGAATAATTTGATTTTATGATAAACACAGTATATCATACAGGAATCAGAAAAACAAGAAACGGGAGAGTAAAACAATGGAGCTTTTTTTGGAGAAAGTGGGAGGCAATGCGGAAATTTTGATCGGGCTGGCAGTTATTCTTCTGTCCGGGTTCCTTTTTACCAGAGTGACGAAGAAAATAAAGCTGCCCAATGTGAGTGGTTATATTGCGGCGGGGATACTCATCGGGCCGGGCTGCCTTTGCCTGATTCCCCAGACCATGGTGGATAATCTGGGGTTTGTCAGCGATATTGCGCTGGCCTTTATTGCCTTTGGCGTGGGACGTTTCTTTAAAAAGGAGACCTTGAAGGAGGCGGGTATGTCGGTGATTGTGATTACCCTGTTTGAATCTCTGACGGCAGGCCTATTGGTGGCTGCGGCGATGTATTTCATCTTTGGAATGAGCGGCTCCATGGCTCTGCTCCTGGGAGCGATCGCGACGGCCACGGCTCCGGCCAGCACAATGATGACTATCAGCCAGTACCATGCCAGAGGGGATTTTGTGAATACGCTTTTGCAGGTGACGGCCCTGGACGATGTGGTCTGTCTGCTGGTGTTCAGTCTGGCTGCGGCGGTGGTTACGGCTGCGGAATTTGGGAGTATGGCCATCTCGGATATCGTTATGCCTGTTGTGTACAATGTGGCTTTTATGGCAGCAGGAGCGCTTTTTGGATTGATCCTGAAATGGCTCTTATGGCCACACCGCAGTACGGACAACCGGCTGATTCTGGTGGTGGCCATGCTTTTGGGTCTCAGCGGTCTGTGTACGATCTTTGACGTGTCTCCTCTGCTGTCCTGCATGATTTTTGGGGCGGTGTATCGAAACAAGGCCCACGACAAAGAGCTGTTTGATCAGATCAATACGTTTACGCCGCCGATTATGCTGATGTTTTTTGTGGTTTCGGGGATGAACCTGGATGTTGGAACCCTGGGCAGCTTTGGACTGGTGGGAATCGGCTATTTCCTGGTGCGTATCGCGGGCAAATATCTGGGGGCTTATCTGGGATGCCTGGCGGTAAAGAGTGAAAAGAAGACGAGAAACTATCTGGGCGTGGCTCTGGTGCCCCAGGCTGGCGTGGCCATTGGCCTGTCCTATCTGGCGCAGCGTATCCTGCCGGCGGACATCGGGAATCTGGTGATGACCATCATTCTGGCCTCCTCGGTGCTCTATGAGCTGATGGGGCCGGCCTGCGCCAAATTTGCCCTGATTCGATCGGGAGCGATCGCGCCTGGGGCAAAGATAAAAACCGGACCGCAATCCCACCCGAAGGGAGACTGCGGCCCGGAGGCAATAATTCGTTCAGACTGAATGGATACAGGCCGATTGCAGCTTGATTGCAGGCTGCCGCAGGCGGATTAATATCCGGTGGCCTGTTCGTTTTTGGCCAGCTTGACAATGCGGCTGGTGCCCAGGCGGCTGGCGCCCAGTTCGATAAAGCGGGCTGCGTCGTCGAAGGAGGAAATACCTCCCGCCGCCTTGATCTTGACGGAGGGACCCACATGCTGGGCAAAGAGTTCCACATCGGCGAAGGTGGCTCCGCCGGTGGAAAAACCGGTGGAGGTCTTAATGTAGTCCGCGCCGGCCTCGGTTACCAGGCGGCACATGGTGATCTTCTCTTCCTCGGTCAGAAGGCAGGTCTCGATGATAACCTTCAAAATCCGGTCGCCGCAGACGGCCTTGAGGGTCTTTATCTCGTTTAATACCTTGTCCGTATCGCCGGCCTTCAGATCTCCGATGTTGATAACCATGTCGATTTCATCGGCGCCGTTTGCGATAGCGTCCTTTGTCTCGAATTCCTTGACGGCTGTAGTGTTGTAGCCGTTGGGGAAACCGATTACCGTGCAGACGGCCATTTTATCCCCTACATATTCCTTGGCCCTTTTTACAAAGGAGGGAGGGATGCAGACGGAGGCGGTGCCATAGGCGATGGCATCATCGCAGATCGTCTTGATATCCTCCCACGTGGAGGCCTGTCCCAGAAGAGTGTGGTCCACTTTGGAAAAAATCTCTTTTCTGTCCATGAAAATATCCCCTTTCTCGCAGATATCTGCTTTCATTATAATAAACCGGTTCTGCCGAAGTCAACTGGAATAATGGGATAAAGGATAATAATCAGCCCAGATAGCTCATGAGCAGAGCAAAGGTGTTTTTGACACCGTCGGTATGGCTGCGCTCATAGCCGTGGGAGGCGTATACGCCGGGGCCGATCAGCCCGTGGCGCAGGTCGTTGCCCGCCTTGAGGGTGGCCTCTACGTCGGAGCCGTAATGGGGGTATACGTCCACCGCATAAGCGATATCATTGTCTCTTGCCGCCTGCACCAGTCCGGTGACCACATCATAATGATAGGGACCGCCGCTGTCCTTGGCACAGATGGAAACCATCCGCTCGGTGCAGTCCAGTCCTTCGCCCACGCAGCCCATATCCACAGAGATTGCTTCGTTTACTCCGGCAGGGACGGAAGCGGAGCCGCCGTGTCCCACCTCCTCATAGGCTGTGATATGCTGCCAGATGGAACGTTTGAGAGCGGGTTTTTCCTCGGCCAGATAGCGGGCGTATCCCAAAAGAATGGCCACGCTCAGCTTGTCGTCCAGGAAGCGGCTCTTGATATAGCCGGAGGAGGTGATCACCGTGCGGGGATGAAAGGCCACATAGTCGCCGTTGCGGATGCCCAGCTTCTCTGCGTCGGCGCGGCAGGTTACAGCCTCGTCCAGAACAACCTCCATGGAAGAATAGCTGCGTTCCGTGCGGCTGTAGGCTCCATTGACATGAACGGAAGCATTTTCCAGCTGGAAGGTGCCGTCGTAGACGCCGTCAAAGCGGGTCAGAACGCGGCAGTTTTCTGCTTCGGCATTATTGGCGTTCATACCGCCTACCGGGGAGAGAACCAGACGGCCGTTCTCCTTGATTCGGGCCACAATGGCGCCCAGCGTATCCATATGAGCTTCCAGCAAAACGCCGTCTTCTCCGGCGGCCTCCCCTGTCTGCACAAGGACGCCGCCCTTGGCAGTGGGAACGGGATGGTAGCCCAGGCGTTCGTACTCCCGGCAGAGGTAGTCGGCGGCCTGGCGGCAATAGCCGGAGGGGCTGTCAATGGCCAGGAGGTTTTGAAGCTGGCTCAGAATGTAGTCCAGGTATTTTTCGGCAAATGATTCTTTATGGGTGTTCATATAAGCTCCTTTCCTGTCTGTTCCCGTATTTTCTGTTCTCAGTATATAACAAAGGGAACCAAAGGACAAGAAGGAATGATCTTTGGGAAGGGTCTTGCAATCCGGCGGCCGTCATTGTACAATAGCAGGAAGCGGCAGGCGGCCTGGCTGTTTGAGCCCGGTCCGTCTGTGTAAAGCTGTGACAGAAGAGGGGTGACAGGATATGCCGAATTATCGTTTTTTCGTACAGTATGACGGGACCCGTTATGACGGCTGGCAGCGCCAGAAAAATACGGACAGGACCATACAGGGGAAGTTGGAGAATATCCTGCTTCACCTTTTTGATGATACGGTGGAGGTGCATGGCTCCGGGCGCACCGACGCCGGCGTCCATGCCTTTGCCCAGGTCGCCAATTTTCACAGCCCGGAAGGAGCAAAGGAGATCGAACTGCACAGGATTGAGGAATATATCAATGCCTATCTGCCGGAAGATATCTCTGTGTTTGGGCTGGAAGCTGCGCCGCCTCGTTTTCACAGCCGGCTAAGCGCGGTGGGAAAGACCTATTGCTATCGGATTTATACAGGGAAGGACAGGCCGGTTTTTGCACGCCGCTATGTCTGGTGGCTGCCGGGAAAGCTGGATGAGGAGGCTATGAGACAGGCGGCGGCTCTTTTGGAGGGGACTCATGACTATGCTTCCTTCTGCGCTAATCCCAAAATGAAGAAGAGCACGGTTCGCTGCGTGGATTCTCTCACAGTAAGGCGGCAGGGAGAACTGCTGATAATTCAGGCACATGGCAATGGTTTTCTGCATAATATGGTAAGGATACTGACAGGCACTCTGGTGCAGGTGGGTCTGGGAGAACGGCCCGCAAAGGAGATGCAGGAACTGCTTTTGGCCAAAGACCGGAGGCAGGCCGGGCCTGCCGCTCCTGCGCAGGGGCTTTGCCTGGAATCGGTGGATTACCGTCCGGCCTTCGTCCCGCCGTTAGAAGGACAGGGAAGAAACATCTGGTAAAACAACGGATTACATATTGGGTGAGGAAAGAGCAATGGTTAATTTTCTGGTTCGCAGATTTGTCAAAAATTATGAGGATACGGGGAACAATCGGGTCAGGACGGCCTATGGCGTACTGTCCAGTATTGTGGGTATCGGCTGCAATGTATTTCTTTTTATCTTAAAGCTGGCGGTAGGCATGGTGGTAGGCTCTGTTTCCGTTATGTCGGATGCCTTTAACAATCTGTCCGATGCGGCGTCCTCCATCGTAAGCTTTATCGGCGTGAAGATGGCCAGCCGTCCGGCCGATGAGGAGCATCCCTTTGGACATGGACGGATGGAATACGTGGCGGCGCTGGTGGTATCCTTTTTGGTGATCGAAGTGGGCTGGACTCTGCTCAAATCTTCGGCGGGAAAGATTTTTCATCCGGAAGAGATGGTTTTCAGCCTGCCCTCGGTATTGATTCTGGCAGCTTCTGTGGCGGTAAAACTGTGGATGGCTTATTTTAACCGTACCCTGGGCAAAAAGATTCAGTCGTCGGTAATGCTGGCCACAGCGGCAGATTCTTTGGGGGACGTGCTGGCGACTACCGCGACGGTTTTGGCCCTGGCGGTATATGGAATATGGGGCCTGAATATCGACGGTATAGTGGGTCTGGGAGTGTCTCTGGTGGTGATTGTGGCCGGAATAAATATCGCGAAGGATACCCTGGCTCCGCTTCTGGGCCAGGCGATCAGTCCGGAGGTGTATGAGGAGATTTCCCGGTTTGTGGAAAGCTATGACGGAATCGTCGGCTCCCATGATCTGATTGTGCACGACTATGGGCCCGGAAGGAGCATGGCCTCCATCCATGCCGAGGTGCCCAACGATGTGGATATTGAAAAATCCCATGAGATAATTGACCGCATCGAGAGGGATGCGATGACCAGTCTGGGGATTTTTCTGGTGATACATATGGACCCGGTGGCCGTTCATGACGAAAGGGTGGCCCGCTATCGCCGGATGACGCAGGAGCTGGCGGAAAAACTGGTGCCGGGAAGCAGTATTCATGATTTCCGTCTGGTCAGCGGGGAGGAGAGAATCAATCTGATCTTCGATCTGGTGGTTCCCCGTGAGATTCCGGATTCCCAGGACAAGGAGCTGGCGGCCGAGCTGGGACGCATGGTGCAGGACCGGGACGCCCGGTGCTGCTGCGTTATTACGGTGGAGCGCAGCTTCCGCGCGGCCTCCCACGAAGAGAAGTAAAACCGGAAGTAAAGCCGAGGAAAAACCGTGTAATTTCAAGTAAAATTTTTCCGAAAAATTTTTTGAAAAAAGTGCTTGCATTTCTCGCAGATGTGGTATATAATACTCTCTGCGTTGATGATTGGGCTATCGCCAAATGGTAAGGCAACGGACTCTGACTCCGTCATTTCAAGGTTCGAATCCTTGTAGCCCAGCTAAAAGTCCAGGAAATTGTTGCGAGACGGTTCCTGGGCTTTTTTGTTTTGTTGCCCTTCGGGAGCTTTCTGGAACTCTCTGAAGTTCTCTGGAGCTCTGCAGAGCTTTCAGGAAAGGAAACCCGCCGGAATCTCATTGAAGGGGACCGGGATAACTGTTATAATGAAAATATAGAATTTATGGAAGTCATACGGGTTCTGAAAGCCTGTGCTTTGCAGAATCGTATAAAACAGCGCAGATCGCATATGTTAATCCATGGGAGCGGCTGCGCGTTCACAGGAAAGGAAAGAAATATTAAAATGATGGAACTGGGAAAAAGACAGCTGCTGGAGATTGTGCGTCTGACAGAGATTGGCGCTTATGTGGGGGAGAAGGAAAAGCCTGATCAGGCCGTGCTCCTGCCTCGCAGGCAGGTGCCGGAGGGAGCGCAGCCGGGAGATAAGGTGGATGTGCTTTTGTATAAGGATTCCGAGGACCGGATGATTGCAACGACAGCCCAGTCCAGGATTGTGCGGGATCAGCTGGCCTTTCTGCGGGTGGTGCAGGTGACGCCCATCGGCGTCTTTTTGGACTGGGGACTGGAGAAGGATCTTTTCATGCCCTTCAAGGAACAGAAAGGCAAGCCGCAGGAGGGAGAAGAGTGCCTGGTGACCCTGTATGTGGACAAAAGCGAACGGCTGTGCGCCACGATGAAGATTTACGATCATCTGACTGCGCCTGCGCCTTATAAGAAGGGGGATATGGTAAGCGGGACTGTATACGAGATCAAGGGCATGGGCGCTTTTGTGGCGGTGGACGACCGGTATTTTGGTCTGATCCCTGCCTCCGAGGTCTATCAGGATCTGCGTCCGGGAGAACGTGTGACGGCTCAGGTTACGAAAAAGCGGGCGGACGGCAAGCTGGATCTGCGGGTGCGCAAGAAAGCCTATAAGCAGATGGATGAGGATGCTGAGCTTTTGTGGATTCGCCTGGAGGAAGCAGGGGGAAGACTGCCCTATGGAGATAAGTCGGACCCGGATGAAATTCGGGAGGCCTTTGGCCTGAGCAAAGCGGCCTTCAAGCGTGCTGCCGGCCATCTGCTTAAGGATGGACGGATCAGGATATCGGACAACGAGATGGTTAAGATCTGAGGAGACGGGGAGGAATTACCATGAAAGAGGCATACAGCCTGCGGTCTGACCGGGAGCCGGCACCCAACCGGCTTTTCTTTGCGATTATTATTACGTATCTTGCTGTTTCCGCCGTTTTTACCGCTTTTTCCATGGCGGGCCAGCCGCTCAGGCTGCCGATGGTGCTGAATCTGATTTCCGGAGAGCTTACGCTGCTGGTGCCGGCCCTGATCTATCTGGTTCTGACCCGCACGAATGTCCGCAGAGTCAGCGAGCGCTGGGGACTGCCTCTGGCGGCTGTGCCGTTACTGGTGCTGCTTGCCTACTGCATTCTTCCGCTGATTTCTCTGATAAACCTGGGCAGCATGATTCTGGGAGGAGAGAATGCGGCGGCGTCCCTGGGGGGAACGGTTGCCCGGCTGCCCCTGTGGCTTTCTTTGCTGTGCGTTTCCATTCTGCCCGGGATTGTGGAGGAATTTATTTTCCGGGGCCTGCTGTACGGGACCTACCGAAAGAGGGGCGCCTGGAAGGCGGTTCTTGTCAGCGCGCTGCTGTTTGGGCTGATGCATATGAATCTGAATCAATTTTGCTATGCCTTTGTTATGGGGATTATTTTTGCCCTGCTCTATGAGGCTACCGGCTCGCTGACGGCCCCTATGCTGGTGCATGCGGTTTACAATGGAAATTCGGTGCTCGTAATGCATGGTACGGCGGATGCGGCAGATATAGCGGGAGCGCAGGAGATGCTTTTGGGGATGCTGTCGGACGGCGGGCTGAGAACGCAGCTGCTGATTACCGTTCTGATTCTTGCAGTGACGGCTCTGGTGGGACTGGCGGCAGCCGGAGGGCTTTATGTGGCCATTGTGAAGCTGTGCAGGCGCGAAAAGCAGGTGGGGCTTTTGTTTGCAGGCACCTCCGACCGGAAAATCGCCGTCTTCAGGCAGAGACAGGGGAAGGCTGAGGGCGAGGAAATATCACGAAGAATTTGGGGGCCATTTCTTATCGCGGGTACCGCAGTCAGCGTCCTGGCTATTTTGGGGCGGGCTCTGCTTCTTCAGCTGGCGTGATACATCCAGATAGCAGTCCACCAGCCGGGAGATGATCAGAATCTCTTCGGGACTGCACTCCGCTATCTCTTCGGTCAAAAAGGTCTGCAGAGATTTGTAGGAGATGTTTTCACGGATGAAATATTGGGTGTTAAGGGGAATCCCATGGTAGAGATAATCGTAGGTGACATGAAAGTGCGCGCAGAGCTGATCGGCCAGGCTGCGAGAGAGAGGCTTGTTGCCTCTTTCCACTTCACCCAGATAATTGACGGATATGCCCAGAGCGTCGGCTAACTTCTCCTGGGTCATCTGAACGGAGCGGCGCATACGGCGGATGCGCCGGCCCACTGCCTGATAATCCTGCGGCGATGGTCGGAGCGAGTGGTACGATGAAGTTTCCATAATGTTACCTCCTAATCTCAATGATGCTATAATGGTAAACTTTTTTTGGGGAAAATTGTACCATTTTATTGCGAGTAAATTAGAAAAAATCCTTCTTTTGGGTATGGATTTTTTTGGATGGTTTGGATAGAGAAAGAGGAAAGGCATGAAAAAAATAAAGATAATCGGAGATAACTGGTTTACGATGCTTTTGGGCACGGCCATTATGGCGGCGGCGATCAAGCTGATCTATGACCCGGCCAATCTGGTCACTGGCGGAGTATCGGGTGCCGGCATTATTGTCAAGGAGCTGACCGGAATCCCTCTGTGGCTGACAAACCTGGCCTTTAATATTCCGCTGTTTATCGCGGCTCTGGCGGTAAAGGGATGGAAGTTCATCCGCAGAACGCTGGTGGCTACTTTGGGGCTCTCCTTTTTCCTTTATATACTGCCGGATATCCGTATTAACATGGACGATCTTTTTTTGTCCGCCCTTTTCGGCGGCGTCATAACCGGAGTGGGGACGGGGTTAGTATTTATGGCCCGGTCCACTACGGGAGGGACGGATCTTTTGGCTGCTATTCTTCAGCATTATATGCGGCATTTTTCCGTGGCTCAGATTATGCAGGTGCTGGACGGACTCATTGTGCTGGCAGGCGCCTGGGTCTTTGGCCTCAAATATGCTCTCTATGCGATTATTGCGGTTTTTGCCGTGGGAAAGCTGGCGGACGGAATCCTGGAGGGCATGAAGTTTTCCAAAATCGCCTATATTATTTCCGAAAAGCCGGATGAGATCGCTGCAGCGATTATGGAGGAGCTGGAGCGGGGCGTTACCGGCCTGGACGGCACGGGAATGTATTCGGGAGACGCCAAAAATGTATTGTTCTGTGTGGTTTCCCGCAAGGAGATCGTTTTGGTTAAGGACATTGTGTCCAAAATCGATCGGAATTCTTTTGTAATTGTGACGGACGCCAGAGAGGTCTATGGAGAGGGATTTATCGAAAATCGACAGTGATTATTAGTTTGAATCTCTAAAAATTGTGATAAAAACTGTTTTTTCATCGGGAGAATCGAAAAACTGGCTAAAGCTGGGGGGAGCTTTTTGGTGAAAAAGAGAATGGTATTTCTTCGGAAAAAGTTGTATCTTAAAGGAGAAGCTTAAAGAAGAAAGCGCGGATGGAAAGCCGGTTTTCAGGAAATTATCACAGATCAGGAGGCGTCAATATGGCTAGCTTATCACTGCAGCATATCGGAAAGGTGTACCCCAATGGATTTGAAGCGGTTAAGGATTTTAACCTGGATATCGAGGACAGAGAATTTATCATTTTCGTAGGCCCTTCCGGCTGCGGTAAATCGACGACGCTGCGCATGATTGCCGGCCTGGAGGAAATCAGCTCGGGAGATCTGTTTATCGATGGCAAGAGAGTCAACGATGTGGAGCCCAAGGACAGAGATATAGCCATGGTGTTCCAGAACTATGCTCTTTATCCCCATATGAGCGTTTATGACAACATGGCCTTTGGGCTGAAGCTGCGCAAAGTTCCCCGCAAGGAGATCGA
>CALWLM010000035.1 GCA_944381515.1 uncultured Lachnospiraceae bacterium
GTCTGGTATCCGTTGTGACCCAGGCTACCGGCCACATGCAGCTGGGCGTGGCGATGATTTCTGTGCTGATCATTGCCGGTTATTTCGTGTTCCGCAAGGCGGCCAAGCTCAATGCGAACCTGGAAAAATGATTCGTAATTAACTTTACAGGCAGTGTGACAGATATCACAGATAAAAAGAGACCTTCCGGGTCTCTTTTTGCTGCTTGTCTATTCTTTTGCGCAGCAGACGGGCGCCTCCTTCTTTCTCTCCTTCAGCTTCTTTTTGTAGGTTTTTCGCACCTCTCCGCAGACATTGTTTTCAAAGAGCAGCCCGGCGGCAAACCAGGCCGGAGCGTAGTCCAAGCGGATCAGTCCGTCGATGTTCAACGGGGATTCGCTATAGTCCCAGGGACACATTCCCAGTCGGCGCAGCAGCCACCCGGTGGTGTATTCTGCGGCGAAGATCATGCACATATATACGCTTCCTCTGAATACAATGTTTCTTTTGCACAGAAATTTTCCCACAGGAGCCATGGCGGCGGCCATGCCGTAGATGGGGAACATCCACAGGGAAGTGTTGCCCATCATACGCCGGTCGCCGGTACGGCGATAATTGCCCAGGCTGGTGGCGAAGAGCTCCATGGTCCAGCCGATCAGTCCGCATTTGATAAATTTGTTTTCCATAGCATCCGCTCTCCCTTACATTGTTCTCCCTTATATTTTTTCCTCTAATTAGGGTATCCGGACGAAGGCGGATTCGCTGCGTCCCGATGGAAACAGTATGACCTGAGAGGCTTTCTTTTATACGGCAGGCCGCGTTTTTTGCCGGGAAGATTTCTTTTTGCGCCGCTGGCGCGCCACCAGCGACATGCCCTCGCTGGCGGAAGCGGGCAGCCCTGATTTGTCGGAATTGCCACTTGAAATGAGGGAAGGAATTTATTACAATTAAAAAATAACAGTGCCGCTAATCAGAAGGAGGGCGCAGTGGATTTACAGAAGCTGAGAGAGCAGATTGACGAGGTGGACAGCCAGCTGGTAGAGCTGTTTCAGAAAAGACAGCAGATTTGCCGGTCGGTGGCAGAGTATAAGATAGAAACGGGTAAGAGAGTTCTGGACCCGGAGCGGGAAAAAGAGAAGCTGGCGAAGGCGGAGGCTATGGTCTCTGATGATTTTGAGCGTCAGGGCGTGCAGGATATGTTCCGGCAGCTGATGGCGGTCAGCCGCAAGCTTCAGTATCGGATTCTGGAGGAACGGGGACAGGGACTGAAGCTGCCATTTGCGCAGATCGACGGACTGAAAAAGGATGCCCGCGTGGTATACCAGGGAGTGCCCGGCGCTTACAGCGAGCAGGCGGCCCGGCGCTATTTTCCCGAGGCGGCAAGCCTTGCCCCGGTGCGTACCTGGGAGGACGCAATGAAGGCTATCAGTATCTGCGACGCAGATTATGCGGTGCTCCCCATTGAAAATTCCACAGCGGGAACGGTAAATGGAGTTTACGATCTTCTTGCTTTCTACGACAATTATATTGTGGGAGAGATCTGTCTGAAGGTGGAGCATGCTCTTTTGGGGCTGCCGGGGGCCAGCCTGTCGGATATTCGCGTGGTCTATTCTCATCCTCAGGGGCTTATGCAGTGCGCCCGCTTTTTAAACCGTCATCCGGACTGGCGCAGAGTCAGCCTCAACAACACGGCCCTGAGCGCCAAAAAGGTGCGGGAGGATGGGGATATCAGTCAGGCGGCTATTGCCAGCGCAGCGGCGGCCCAGCTGTACGGCCTTTCCATTTTGCAGGAAGGGGTTAATTACAGCGAGGCCAATACCACCCGGTTCATTGTGGTAGCCGGACAGAAGGTTTTCACACGGCAGGCCGGCAAAGTCAGCATCTGCTTTGAGCTGCCCCATGAGAGCGGCAGTCTCTATTCTATCCTGTCCCATTTTATTTACAACGATCTGAACATGACCAAGATAGAATCCTGTCCCATCGCGGGCAAGAACTGGGAATATCGATTTTTTGTGGACTTTGAAGGAAATCTGTCGGATACCACCGTTATGGGAGCGCTGCGGGGAATCATGGAAGAGGTCAGCTATTTCAAAATCCTGGGAAATTACTGATATATAAGATATATAAGATATATAAGAGATTCGATGACAGAAAGGCGGTGCCCGATGGCAAAACAAATCTGGAAAGCGGGCAATATGCTCTATCCGCTGCCGGTGGTGATGGTGACGGTGGCGGGGCGCGACGGCCGGCCGAATATTATCACAGTGGCCTGGACCGGGACGGTCTGCACCAATCCGCCGATGCTCTCCATATCGGTGCGGCCGGAGCGCTATTCCTACGATCTTTTACGGGAGACGGGGGAATTTGCGGTTAACCTGA
This sequence comes from uncultured Lachnospiraceae bacterium, assembly GCA_944381515.1. Lineage (GTDB taxonomy): Bacteria > Bacillota > Clostridia > Lachnospirales > Lachnospiraceae > RGIG7193. The sequence continues at coordinate 2,359 of CALWLM010000035.1, forward strand.
CCACGGAAAAACTGGCCTATGCCACCGATTACTGCGGGGTCCGCTCCGGCAGGGATGTAGATAAATTCGCCGTTTTGGGGCTTACGCCGGAGAAGGCGGCCCATATCGGCGCGCCTCTGATCGGAGAAAGTCCGGTCAATATCGAGTGCAGAGTGACGGAGCGCAGAGCCTGCGGTTCCCATGACCTTTTTCTGGCCGAGGTGCTCTGCGTCCATGCCGATGAGGCATACATGGATGAGAAAGGCCGTTTTGACCTGGCAAAGGCCAGGCCCATTGTATACGATCACGGCAGCTATTACGGCTTGGGACGAGCCCTGGGCCGTTTTGGCTTCAGCGTAAAAAAGCCGGAAGAGCCGCCCAGGTCCAAAGGGCCGTCTGGGTCCAAAACGCCGTCCGGAAAAACAGCTGGCGCAAAACAAGCCGGCGCAAAACCAACCGGCGCCAAACCATCCAGAAAATCCGAAAAGCGGGCGGCAAGAGGAAAGAGACCGGCAGGACGGACGAGGCCGGATATAAAAGCATGATTTCGGCCGCCTTTGGCGGAGGAATATATAGCACCAGAGATACCATAAGAAAAGAGGAGTTGTAAGAGATGAAAAAACTGGATTTACTGTATGAGGGTAAGGCCAAGAAGGTGTATCGTACCGACGATGAGGATGTCCTGATTGTGGATTATAAGGACGATGCCACAGCTTTCAACGGACTGAAAAAGGGTACTATCGTAGGCAAGGGTGTGATCAACAACCGGATGACCAACCGTGTGTTCCAGATGCTGGAGAAGGAAGGCATTCCTACCCATTACATTGAAGAACTTTCTGATCGGGAGACCGCTGTGAAGAAGGTGGAGATCGTGCCTCTTGAGGTAATCGTTCGCAATGTTGCCGCCGGCAGCTTTTCCAAGAAGCTGGGTATTGAGGAGGGCAGAAAGCTTCTGTGCCCCACCCTGGAGTTCAGCTACAAAAACGACGATCTGGGCGATCCCTTTATCAACTCCTACTATGCTCTGGCTCTGGGATTGGCCACGCAGGAAGAGATCGATGCCATTACGAAGATGACCTTCAAAATCAATGAGGTGCTGAAAGCTTACTTTGCAGGCGCCGGCATCGAGCTCATCGACTTCAAAATTGAGTTCGGCCGTTATCACGGACAGGTTATCCTGGCGGATGAAATTTCCCCCGATACCTGCCGCCTGTGGGATATCAATACCCATGAGAAGCTGGACAAGGACCGCTTCCGCAGGGATATGGGCAACGTGGAGGATGCTTACAACGAAGTCTTCAGCCGTCTGGGCCTGTAAGATTTCGCGGCCGGTATGAAAGAGACGGACAGATGAAAGACTTTTGCTTTGACACAGAGCTGGAAAACGACGGGCTTCACGAGGAATGCGGCGTTTTCGGCGTTTATAATTTCGACGGAGGCGATGTGGCTCCGACGATTTATTACGGGCTTTTTGCCCTGCAGCACAGAGGACAGGAGAGCTGCGGCATTGCCGTAAGCGATACCGCCGGCCCCAAGGGACGAGTAAGGACCGTAAAGGGAATGGGTCTGGTTCATGAGGTGTTTACGGAGGAGACCTTTGCTTCTCTGGGAGGCGGCAATATAGGCGTAGGGCATGTGCGTTATTCTACCGCCGGCGGCAGCAGCCGGGAGAATGCTCAGCCTCTGGTGCTCAATTATATCAAGGGTACGCTGGCTCTGGCTCACAACGGCAATCTGGTCAATACGCCGGAGTTAAGGCGGGAACTGGAGCGGGATGGCGCGATCTTTCAGACGACTATCGACTCCGAGGTCATTGCCTATCATATTGCCAGAGCGAGGGTAAAGACAAAGACGGTGGAGGAGGCGGTGTCTCTGGCCATGAAGAAGCTGAAAGGAGCCTACTCTCTGGTTATCATGAGCCCCCGCAAGCTGATTGGAGCCAGAGATCCTTTTGGTTTTCGGCCTCTGTGCATCGGCCGCCGGGACAACACCTTTATTCTGTCTTCGGAGACGGCGGCCCTGGAGACGGTGGGAGCGGAATTTGTCCGCGACGTGCTGCCGGGAGAGATCGTCACGATCCGCGACGGGGAGATTTATTCCGATACCTCCATGTGCGGCATGAGCGGCCGGGTGTCCCACTGTATCTTTGAATATATTTATTTTGCCAGACCGGATTCTACCCTGGACGGAGTGAATGTATACCGCTCCCGCATTGCCGCAGGACGTTTTTTGGCCAAGGATCATCCGGTGGAAGCGGATTTGGTCACCGGGGTGCCGGAGTCGGGGACCGTGGCGGCTCTGGGATATTCCATGGAGTCGGGGATTCCCTACGGCACGGCCTTTGTAAAAAACAGCTATGTGGGGCGCACCTTTATTAAGCCGGGGCAGAAGAGCCGGGAGAGCAGCGTTCGCGTCAAGCTGAATGTGCTGAAAGAAGCGGTTTGGGGCAAGCGGGTGGTCATGATTGACGATTCCATTGTCCGCGGCACTACCAGCGCCCGTATTGTGACGATGCTCAGAGAGGCCGGAGCAAAGGAGGTTCACGTCCGAATTTCGGCCCCGCCCTTTTTGCATCCCTGTTATTTCGGCACAGATATCCCCAGCGAGGATCAGCTTCTGGCAAGCGATAAGACCCTGGAGGAGATTTGCCGTTATATCGGAGCAGATACCCTGGGTTATCTGGGGGTAGAACGTCTGGGCGAGATGGCGGAGGGACTGCCTCTGTGCACCGCCTGCTTCACCGGCGATTATCCGCTGGAGCCTCCTACGGAGGATATTCGCGGAGAATTTGCCGACAAAGATTATTTTTCCAAGGAGGAGCCATTCCGATGCATGAGAAATATATGAGTCCTCTGTCCGAGCGATATGCCAGCAAGGAAATGCAGTATATTTTTTCGCCCGACAAGAAGTTTACTACCTGGAGAAAGCTGTGGATCGCGCTGGCGGAAGCCGAACGTGAGCTGGGACTGCCCATTACCGAAGAGCAGATTGAGGAGATGAAGGCGCACCAGAACGATATCAATTATGAGGAAGCAAAGGCCAGAGAGAAAGAGGTTCGTCACGATGTGATGTCCCATGTTTATGCCTATGGGCTGCAGTGCCCGAAGGCAAAGGGAATCATTCATCTGGGCGCCACCTCCTGTTATGTGGGAGATAATACGGACCTGATTATTATGACCGAGGGCCTGCGTCTGCTGCGGGAAAAGCTGATTAACGTGATAGCAGAACTGGCGCGGTTTGCCGATACCTGGAAGAGTCAGCCTACCCTGGCTTTTACCCATTTTCAGCCGGCTCAGCCCACGACAGTGGGAAAGAGAGCCTGCCTGTGGATTCAGGAGCTTCTTTTGGATCTGGAGGATTTGGACCACGTGATCGGGTCCATGAAGCTTCTGGGCTCCAAGGGAACCACCGGCACCCAGGCAAGCTTTCTGGAGCTTTTCGACGGAGATCATGAGAAATGCCGGATTCTGGACCAGAAAATTGCGGAGAAAATGGGCTTTTCCTCCTGCTATCCGGTGTCCGGCCAGACATACTCCCGCAAGGTGGATACCCGGGTGCTCAGCGTTCTGGCAGGTATCGCCTCCAGCGCGCACAAGTTTTCCAATGATATTCGTTTATTGCAGCATTTAAAGGAGATCGAGGAGCCCTTTGAGAAGAGCCAGATCGGTTCTTCCGCCATGGCCTACAAGCGCAATCCCATGCGCAGCGAGCGCATCGCTTCTCTGGCCAATTATGTGATGAGCGACGTGATGAATCCCATGCTTACCGCTTCGACCCAGTGGTTTGAGCGGACGCTGGACGATTCGGCCAATAAGAGAATCAGCATCCCCGAGGCTTTCCTGGCAGTGGATGGTATTCTGGATCTGTATCTGAATGTGGTGGACGGACTGGTGGTATATCCCAAGGTCATTGAGAAGCACTTAATGGCGGAGCTGCCCTTTATGGCCACGGAGAATATTATGATGGATGCGGTCAAGGCCGGCGGAGACCGGCAGGAGCTTCATGAGAAAATCCGCACCCTGTCCATGGAAGCGGGCCGCCAGGTCAAGGCGGAAGGAAAAGATAATAATCTTTTGGAGCTGATCGCCGCAGATCCGGCCTTTAATCTGTCTTTGGAGCAGCTTAAAGCGGCCATGGACCCCTCCCGTTATGTGGGCCGCGCTCCCCGGCAGGTGGAAGAATTCCTGCAGGAGACGGTGCATCCCCTTCTTCAGGAGAATGAGGCGGTGCTGGGACGCAGCGCCGAGATCAACGTATAAAATCGGTCTTTAAACGTTCGTTTTCGTTTTGAATTCATAAGAGACAAAAAGACAAAGAAATAGCCCAGGCGATTGCCTGGGCCGTTTTTATACCATAGCCATAGAAGACGGGTCAGCGCTTTTCGGCCGAGCTAGGGGGTAGGTCGTCCGGGAAGGCTATCTTTATGGTCTATGGAATCGCTTAGAATCTGCTCTCCCAGCTCATGCTGCAGAGTGCGGAAAACAGTCTGCCGTCTGTCATCGGCTAAGCGATCAAGCTGCGACAGAAGAAATCTTTCCCCGGAAGAAAGAACGGGCAGATGGGAAAGGTCGGAGAGCCCTAATAAATAGTCCAAAGACACGTTGTAAACTTGGGCAAGAACAATCAGTGTCTTTAAACTGGGTTCGCGATGGCCCGTTTCGTACTGGGTGTAGGCCATGCGAGAGATTGAGAGTGTCTTAGATAGAGCTTCCTGAGAATATCCAAATCGGTTACGGAGAAGCTTAAGTCGATCTGGCAGCAGCATTTTCTTGTTCACCTTTCTATTAAATAAAACGAAGAGACGGGTGAGATGTAACACCCTTTCAGAAAAGTTATGTTTCTATTGCCAAAGGCAAGGAAAAGATGGTAAGGTAAAGAGGAAGCAGCAGAGAAGGAGGCAGGACGGTGGATATCAATCTGGAGCAATACCGCGTGTTTTATCAGGTGGGACGCTGCGGCAGCGTTACGGCAGCGGCAAAGAAATTGTGCGTTTCCCAGCCTGCGGTGAGCCAGGCGGTCAGGCAGCTGGAACGGGAGCTGGGCAGCGAGCTTTTTGTCCGTACGCCCAAAGGAGTACGACTGACCCAGGCGGGCGAGCTTTTGTACCGTTATGTATCGGAGGGGCTTTCGAGTATCCTGACCGGAGAGGAGGCTGTGCGTCGTCTGTGCAGTCTGGAGGACGGCGAGGTAAGGATTGGCGCCAGCGATATGACGCTGCGTTTTTTCCTGCTTCCTTTTTTGGAACGGTTTCATGAGGCATATCCGGGGGTCAAGGTCAAGGTGACAAATGGTCCTACGCCGGAGACGCTGGAGATTCTGGCGGCGGGAGGCATTGACTTTGGCGTGGTGACAACCCCCTCTCAGAAGATCCCCGAAAGCGGGTGGAGACCGGTGCGCCCGGTGCGGGACTGCTTTATTGCAGGCAGCCGTTTTGCGGAACTTAAAGACCGGGTGCTCCGCTACAGAGAGCTGGAGAAGCTGCCCTTCATCTGTCTGGAGAAAAACACCAGCAGCCGCCGTTTCCTGGATGAATACCTGGCAAAGCGGCGGGTGAGCCTTACGCCGGAATTCGAGCTGGCCACCAGCGATATGATCGTACAGTTCGCCGCGAGAAACTTAGGCATCGGCTGTGTGGCGGAGGATTTTGCCGCAGAGGAGATCCAAAAGGGACATGTGTTTGCCCTTACGCTGGAAGAAGAGCTGCCGGTCCGGCAGATGTGCGTAGTCGCCGACAGCCGGCTTTCACTGTCTCCGGCGGCCCGCAGGCTTCTGGAGATGATGGCCGGGGAGGAACCGCAGCCAGAGTGAACAGGAATAAGTATATTTTATGCCGAATATAAATAACATTGATTTTACTTATGTTCAATCGTGCGGTATGCTGAATATGTATTGAGTCAATATAGCCGGCGGCAGCCGGGACGAAAAAGGAGGCCATGGGAATGGTTAGAGCAATCGTAGGCGCTAATTGGGGCGACGAAGGAAAAGGAAAGATCACCGATATGCTGGCAAAGGAATCGGATATTGTAATTCGCTTCCAGGGAGGCAGTAACGCAGGGCATACCATAATCAACAATTACGGTAAGTTTGCCCTTCATCTGCTGCCGTCCGGCGTATTTTACAGCCATATTACCAATATTATAGGCAATGGGGTGGCTCTCAACATCCCCTATCTGCTGGAAGAGGTGAAATCCCTGGAGGACCGCGGCGTGCCGGCTCCCCATATCCTGGTGTCGGACCGGGCGCAGATTATGATGCCCTATCATATCCTGCAGGATACCTACGAGGAGGCTCGTCTGGCGGGCAAATCTTTTGGGTCCACCAAGTCGGGTATCGCGCCTTTTTATTCAGATAAATATGCAAAGATCGGTTTCCAGGTCAGCGAACTCTTTGACAAAGAGGCCCTGAAGGAAAAGGTGGAGAGAGTCTGCGAGATCAAAAACGTTCTCTTTGAACATCTCTACCACAAGCCTCTGATTGTTCCGGAAGAGCTCTATGAGACCCTTTTATCCTATGCGGAGATGGTAAGGCCTTATGTCTGCGATGTGTCCGCCTATCTGCACCAGGCGCTTTCGGAGGGCAAGAACATTCTGCTGGAGGGACAGCTGGGCTCCTTAAAGGACCCGGATCATGGAATTTATCCGATGGTGACCTCTTCCTCCACACTGGCCGCCTATGGAGCAATTGGAGCCGGAATTCCTCCCTATGAGATTCGCCAGATTACGGCGGTGGTGAAAGCATACTCCAGCGCCGTAGGAGCAGGCGCCTTTGTCAGCGAGATTTTCGGAGACGAGGCGGATGAGCTGCGCCGCCGCGGCGGAGACGGAGGAGAGTTTGGCGCTACCACCGGCCGTCCCAGGAGAATGGGATGGTTTGATGCTGTAGCTTCCCGGTACGGCTGCCGTATCCAGGGCGCTACAGAGGCAGTTTTGACGGTGCTGGATGTACTGGGATATTTGGATGAACTGCCGGTGTGCGTAGGCTATGAGATCGATGGTCAGATCACCAGAGACTTCCCTACTACGGATAAGCTGAACCGGGCTGTGCCGGTATATGAGAAGCTTCCGGGCTGGAAGTGCGATATTCGCGGAATCCGCCGCTATGAAGATCTGCCGGAGAACTGCCGCCGTTACGTGGAATTTATCGAGAAGGAGCTGGAGGTGCCGGTGACCATGGTATCCAACGGTCCTGGACGGAATGATATTATTCTGCGCTGAGCCGGTCTGAGAGAAAATAAAAGAAAGCTCCATTTGCAGTAACGCAGTTAGGACAATAAAAAGACGACAAAACAACAAAGAGCAAAGGGCGGGCCCTGCCGGAAAGACGGTGGGTCCGCCTTTTATCCGTTTTATCAGTCTTCGTGGTTTCGCCGGAAGAGTTTGGTGACGAAAAGAAATACATACAGAAGAACGGGGATCACCACCGTTGCATACAAAGAAGCGGTCAGCAGGGAATCCTTCATGGGATGATCGATCAGGGCAAAAATCAGGCTGCACAAATAGAGGCCGGCCAGAATCACAACGGCCGCAGCCGCCAGAATACGCTTGGCTTTTTTCATAGGTAAAATCAAATCCTTTCGCCGTTTTCCCTATTATAGACGAGAGAGAACGGAAAAGTCAATATGCAAGGCAGCTGCAAGGCAGCTGTAGGGAGGCCGGGCGAAGCCAGGCAGGGGGAGAGATGTACAGGAGCCGGTTTTACGATGAGAAGAGGAATCAGGTCTTATGAATAGAATCAGGCGTTATGAATAGGAAGGTTCCCTTCTCTATATAATAATATTGTATGAGATAAGAGAAGCGAGTATAAAATGAAGTCACCTGTCAAATATGCTGAGAAAAAGAGCAAATATCTTCGCCGTATTGCAAAGGGCGGGGCTTTTTTGGGCCTTTTTGCCTTTATGTATCTGCTGGGAACGGGAGTGGGAATGCTTGTCTCTGCCATGCGGACTGGAGCAGAGGCCTCGTCTGCTGTGGATAACTGGGGCCTGAGTTTTGGAGAAGCGGGGACAAAGCCGCAGGGGAATGTGAGCGCCGGCGATCTGCTGGAGTATGACGCATGGTATGTGGGAAGCACCGATGAAAAGGTGATCTACCTCACTTTTGATGCAGGGTATGAAAATGGCAATACAGAGGCTATTTTGGATGCGTTAAAGAAGCACAATGCGCCGGCTGCCTTCTTTGTGGTGGGAAATTATATTGAAACCAGCCCTCAGCTGGTACAGAGAATGGTGAACGAAGGGCACATTGTCGCCAATCATACCTATCACCATCCGGATATGGGCAGCATATCGGATTTGGAGACATTCCGGCAGGAGCTGGAAGAACTGGAAGCTCTGTATAAGGAGGTTACGGGACAGGAGATGGTGAAATATTACCGTCCGCCCCAGGGCAAATACAGCGAAGCGAATCTGGAGATGGCAAAGGAGATGGGTTACCGGACCTTTTTCTGGAGTTTGGCATATGTAGACTGGCTCCAGGATGATCAGCCCACAAAGGAGGAGGCCTTTGAAAAACTGCTGGGCCGTATTCATCCGGGAGCCGTGGTTCTGCTGCACAGCACCTCCTCCACCAATGCAGAAATTCTGGATGAACTTCTGACCAAGTGGGAGGAGATGGGATACAGCTTTGCATCTCTGTCAGAGATACAATAAAATGATATCAGAGGCAGGACAGATCAATTTCCGCCGGCAGCCGTAGTTTCCGCGGTTGCGCTGGAAAGCGTATCAGCTGTTTCAGACTCGCTGCCGGTTCCTTCTGTTTCCGTGGTCGCACTGGAGACGGCATCGGTTTCTTCGGGAGTTTCCTGGTAGCCGCTCCAATAGGCATAGTTGGCGGGATATTCGGAACGGACGGTAGGGCCGGTAAAACCGTCGATATTGATATCTGTATCCATGGTACCAACGACAATGGCGCAGACAAACTTCAGATTTTCTGCGGGATGATCCCCGTACCACTGCTCGCTGGTGGTATCGCCATTGCGATAAACGAGCCAGCTGCCGTCTTCGTCCTTGAGAAACTGATCGTAGTTGGCGGATCGCTCTCCCACAGCGCCGCCGGAAAGGGCCGTCCCCTGGAACATGTGCGTACCATAACCATGAGCAATGGCTGCCAGATTAAAATAACCGGTTGCGATTCCGGCATCATAATAGCCCCGGTCTACCTGGTATTTGTAGACAGTGCCATCGGCAGATACCTGGTTTTCTTCAGATACCAGCCGCTCGGAATATACGAGAACGGTGACGGTGCCTTCGCCGGTGTAGATTCCCTTGCTGGTACCTACAATGGTTTCCTGCATATCGGGATCTTCTACTACGACAAAAAAGACATCGTTTTCACCGCCGCTGGCTACGGCCTTGCTGGTAAAATCCAGAATATCATTTAAATCCTCTGTGGTGGGCTTGCCGGAGGCGTCCATGATAAAGCCGGATATGGCTCCTTCTTCTTTGGATACGGCCCCAACCGATTTATAGCGGTCGTTTTCTCTCACCCAGTCAAGAAAATCCGTGCCGATTGTGTCCGTGCTGGAATTCTCAGCAGTCTCGGATTCTGTTTCGGGCGCTTCGGTACTGTCGACTGTTTCGGAAGCGGCAGACGATGTCTGCGCCGTATCGGAATTGGCCGAACTGCAGGCGGACAAAACAGTCAGACTTAAAATCAGAAGGGCGGAGCATAAAAGCATTTTTTTTCTTTTCATTTTAGTATTTTCCTCCTTCAAAAACTTTGTGATAAATAGTACAATGTGATTATAGAAAACGAAAAGAAAAACAGGAAGAAGAGAAAGGTTGCCAATGCGGTAACTTTAGGTTTATGATGAATGAATGATAAACAATTGGAAACATTTTTATGTATAGCCCGCTGCGGCAGTTTTTCCCAGGCGGAGGAGAGACTTTTTTGCAGCAAGCAGGCTCTCCTTAAGCGCATCAATACATTGGAAGGAGAGCTGGGCTTTCCTCTTTTTGTGCGAAATGAACGCGGCGTACAGCTTACCCTGGCGGGACAGGAATTTTATCGGGGCGCCGAGAGTATTCTGGCTTTAGAACGGGAGATACTAATAAAGTGCCGGAAAAAAGCAGGCAAAGATCAGGTGCTTCGTATCCGTCAGGCAGATACCAGGATGCTGATGGAGCGAGTCACGATGAAATATGCCGAGCTGTATCCGGAAATAAAAATTGAGAAAATCATCAATGTAGGGAAAAGCGAATATGAGCAGGTTCTGAAGGGGACGATTGATGTGGGAGAATCTTTTCGGCCGGAAGAGCTAAATCCAGATCAGGTAAAATATGTGAAACTGATGAGTCTTCCGTATCGCTGTCTGATGTCAGCCGCTCACAGGCTGGCTGGCCGAGAGCGTCTGAGCTTCCGTCAGCTCAGGGAATGTGAGGTGGAGCTGGCCCCACGACAGTTTAAAACAGAGTATCGGCTGGCTTTGAAGGAGCTTTTGCCTTCCGTTCATTATGAACAGAATCTGTCCAGCCATCCGGAACAAATATATGAGCTGCTTGCCCGGAACATGATTGTTTTGACGCCATCCTACTATATTCGATATTTGCAGGATACCGTGTCGGCCGTGCTCGAAGGGGATTGGAGCCGGGAGTATGGACTGATTGCAGCGGCAAATGCGCCGGAACATGTTCAGCGGTATCTGTTTCTTGCAAAAGAAATATATTCTTCTGAAGATTTTTCTGACTTTTGACGTGACAAAGCGGCAGCGATTGACAGAAAAGGCTTTTCGCTGTATAGTAGAAACCACAGTACTCTGTCCATGGACAGGGATGCAGGATGTCCAAAATATGGACAGCATTAAAGAAAGGAGAATGATATCCATGAAGTATGTTTGCACAGTATGCGGTTTTGTATATGATGAGGAAGCCGGCGATCCTGAAAACGGAGTGGCGCCCGGAACTAAGTGGGAGGATGTTCCCGAGGATTATGTTTGCCCGCTGTGCCAGGTAGGCAAGGATATGTTCGAGCTGGAGGCTTAATATCAGACAAAAGACAGGCGCCGTTTTCGGCGCCTGATGCAAGAGGTGGATTATGTATTGTAAGGTGTGCGGGAAAAAACTGCCGGACGATGCTGTGCGCTGTGACGAATGCGGCACACCGGTGGACGGAGCCTCCGCTGAGGATTCCTATTCGCAAAATCAGACGAACGGCGGCTTTTATCAGGATAACAGGAATCAATATTCAGAGTATTCGGAATACAGTCAGGAGCCGGTCTACGAACGCCAGTCCGGAGCCCGCAGGGGATTTGCTATTACGTCCCTGGTTTTGGGTATCGTGGGTCTGGTGGGCATCTGCTGTTCGTTTATGACCTGGGGAGTGCTCAGTATTCTTTTGGGTATTGCAGGTCTGATTTTTGGTATTCTGGGACTCAAGTCTCAGAGCAGAGGCATGGCCATCGCCGGTATCGTTATGGCTGTTCTGAATCTGATTATCGGTATTCTGCTGATTGCGGTGATTTTTGTTGCTTTCGGCGAGTACACCTCCATGTCCCCCGATGAGCTGGAGAATTTCTGGAATCAGATGGAGTATTATTACCAGCTGGACATGGTTCGCGGCGTTCTGAAATAATTTAGATATTTCAATTTGGTTTATAAAAATTTATGGAACTGCAGGAAACCGTAAAGGCGGAGCTTCCTGCAGTTTCTTTTTATATTTCTGTTTGCAATTCAGTAGAGGATTTCCCCTTCCTCCGACATATAAAATTGCAGGGCGTCCTGGACGGTCTGGAAGGCTCCGTCCCGGATGGGAGCGCCTGCCATCTGCCGGTCTGTCGCGGTCCAGACCGGGTACTGGAACCAGGTCTGCTGGTGGGTGTAGTTGCACCATGAGTCGATGATATAGCCGTCGGCCGCCTCTTGGGTCAGATAGGAGATATAACCCCGCTGCCGCTCCCCGTCATCCGGCAGAGAGAAGGAGGCAAAAATATCGGTGGAGGTCTGCTGTCCCCAGAAGATACTCTGGGAGGTATAGGTCTGGCTGCCCAGATAGTGGTAGGGAGAGGTAAAGGTGACCCCGTCCTTATCATAGAGAAGCTGGCCGGAAAGCTGGCCGCCGCCAGTCCAGCCTTCGTCGAGATGGTACGCCGGCCAGAGCTGGATGGATTCTGTGCCGCAGAAACCTGGATTGACGGTCCAGAGGAAATGGTGGAAAATCTTCCATTGCTCCCGCTCCCCCGGCAGCTCCACGGCGATGCCGGTAATGGTGAGCTCCCGCACATCGTAGACGGTTGTCTGGTAGTATCCGGCCGGAGTCTGCCGGTCCGGATCTGCGTCCCGATATTCCAGGACATTTTGACCTTCGCCAAAGGGATATTCGTGGACATCGGTCACGACTTGCAGCGCTCCGTCACAGGCGGCTATATCCTCTGTGCGCAGATCATTCAGGATATCGGCCGGGAATCCCAGTTCAATCAGATGGGCTTTGATATCCTCCAGTCCGTCGTGCTCGCCTGCGCCTGCAAGGGTCCATTCCATGGGATAGCTGTCAAAAAAGAGATAGCCGCAGGCTCCGCCCGCGAGCAGAAAAACAGAGAGGAGCAGACCCAAAGACCAGTCAGACAGGCGTACCGGCGCGCTTTGGATGAGATATCCCGCTTCGTCCAGCTCTTTTGACAGCCGAAAGAGGCTGCGCAGAATGAAGATATAGGCGGCAATCATCAGCAGACCGATGATCAGTCCGCTGTATGAGACCAGGGCCAACAGAGATACGAGCAGATACCAGATGATCAGAGATACGGCTTCCCTCGATCTGGGCGGCAGCCCGGCCTTTTCTTTGACGCCGGTCAGTCCCTTCCACAGGCAGACAAACAGGATAAGCTGAAAGACAAAGGAACCTATGGAAAGCACGTTCCCCGCAGCGGAGGCATAAAAGGCCTGCTGATAGATCGTGGTGTTTATAATCAGTCTGAAAAGCAGGCTGGCCATCTGGAAAGCGGAGATGGCATAGCAGCATTTAAAACAGCGGTTTTCCCGGCGCAGGGTGCGAAAACCCAGCAGGCACGCAAATGTGCCGATGGCAGGGAGGATATACTGGAGGTAAAAGAAATCCAGCGTAACAGAGTTGAAGGCTATTCCCATCAGCACCCGGTTCATGGCCCTTTTCCACGGCGTCACCTCGGCGATGATTTCCTCGGGCGGCGGCCCGGGGATGTTTTCCGTCAGCAGATGGTCGAAATCCTGTTCTTGCATAGCTTCCCGGTTTCGGTTAGACATCTCATTCACCTCCCAATATTTTGCGCAGCTTCTTTTTGAGGCGGTACAGTCTGCCTTCCACGGCTCGTTCCGTCATGCCCAGCTCACGGGAAATCTGAGCGGTGGTTTGCAGATAATAATATTTTCGGTAAAACAGAGTTCTCTCCCCGGAGGATAATTGATTCAGAGCGCGGGAGAGAGCCTCCTTTTGTTCTTTCTGCAAGACGATCTCTTCCGGCGATGGGTCCGGGGAAGGAATATGCTTCATCGCTTCTTCCGCCATATCTCCCGCCTGCTGTTTGCTTTGACCGGCCTGGCCTTTTCGCAGATGATTCAGCGCCACATTTCGGGTGAGGGCGGTCAGCCAGGCGTTCCAGCTGCCGCATTCCGGATTAAACAGAGCGATTTTGTACCAGATGCGTGTGACTGCCTCGGACAGGCATTCCTCCTGATCCTGGGGATTGGGGAGGATGGGCGCGATGATGTAGCGCATCAGAGGACCGTAATGCAGAAGAAGCATATCGATACCGCGCTCATCCCGGCTGATAAGCTGCCGGATAATATTCTGTATTTGTTCCTGCTGCCTGTCCATACCGCTTCCCCTCCTCTTAGCGCTTTTACTATTTTATTATACACGACCGCAGGGGGAAAACCCATGGCTGGATTCGACAAAAAATACTTTCGGAGATTTCACAAAATTTTCATTAATTTTTTCAAAAATCCCCTTTTCTTTTTGACAAAAACGTGGTATACCATAATCAGTTGAGATTAGCACTCAATGAGCCTGGTGGCTAACAAGACCGCCGGGCAGTGAAACTGATTCAGCAAGACTAGAGAAGAGAAGGGAGGTCTTCTTATGAATATCAGCAAATTTACTCAGAATTCCGTACAGGCAGTGCAGAACTGCGAGAAGCTGGCATATCAATATGGAAACCAGGAAATTGACCAGGAGCATCTGCTGGCCAGTCTTTACGGGCTGGAGGAGAGTCTGATTCGAAAACTGCTCACCAAAATGGGAGTGGATGAAAATTCGTTCCAGGCAAGCCTGGAGCAGGCGCTGGACCGTAAGACCAAGGTATCCGGCGGCGGCAACCTTTATATCAGTCAGGATGTGAATAAGGTCCTGCTAAACGCCGAGGATGAAGCCAAACGGATGGGAGATCAGTACGTATCGGTGGAACATCTGTTTTTGTCTATGCTGACGTCGCCGAACCGGGCGGTAAAGGAGCTGTTTAAGCAGTACGGCATCGATCGGGAGGGTTTTTTAAAGGCGCTGTCCTCCGTGCGGGGCAACCAGCAGGTGACGACAGATAACCCGGAAGCGACTTATGATACCCTGAATAAATACGGTACCGATCTGGTGGAGAAGGCCAGAGAGCAGAAGCTGGACCCTGTCATCGGCCGTGACGCCGAGATCCGGAATGTAATACGAATTCTGTCCCGTAAGACCAAGAATAACCCCGTTCTGATCGGCGAGCCCGGCGTGGGCAAAACCGCCGTGGTGGAAGGGCTGGCCCAGCGTATCGTTCGGGGCGACGTGCCGCAGGGACTGAAGGACAAAAAGGTCTTTTCCCTGGATATGGGCGCCCTGGTGGCCGGAGCCAAATACCGGGGCGAGTTTGAGGAGAGATTGAAGGCTGTGCTGGAGGAGGTGCGCAAGAGCGAGGGACAGATTATCCTGTTCATCGATGAGCTGCATCTGATCGTGGGCGCGGGCAAGACCGACGGGGCTATGGACGCCGGCAATATGCTGAAGCCTTTGCTTGCCAGAGGCGAGCTGCACTGCATCGGCGCCACGACTTTGGACGAGTACCGCAAGTATATTGAGAAGGATGCGGCTCTGGAGCGCCGGTTCCAGCCGGTAATGGTGGATGAACCGACGGTGGAGGATACGATCTCCATTCTGAGAGGCTTGAAGGAGCGCTATGAGGTCTACCACGGCGTCAAGATCACCGACGGAGCCCTGGTCAGCGCCGCCACCCTTTCCAACCGCTATATCACCGACCGTTTTCTGCCGGACAAGGCAATCGACCTGGTGGACGAGGCCTGCGCTCTGGTAAAGACCGAGTTGGATTCCATGCCGGCGGAGCTTGACGAGCTGAACCGCAAGATCACCCAGCTGGAGATCGAGGAGGCGGCCCTGAAGAAGGAGACCGATCGTCTGAGCCAGGATCGTCTGGACGCTTTGCAGAAGGAGCTGGCGGAGCTCAGGGATCAGTTCGGAAGCATGAAGGCCCAGTGGGATAATGAGAAAAACAGCGTCGATAAGCTCTCCCATCTGAGAGAGGAGATCGAAGATGTAAACCGTCAGATTCAGGCGGCTACCCAGGCTTACGACCTGAACAAGGCAGCGGAGCTGCAGTACGGACGCCTGCCGCAGCTGGTAAAGGAGCTGGCAGCCGAGGAGGAAAAGGTGAAGGGCCAGGATCTGTCCCTGGTGCATGAGGCGGTCACCGAGGAGGAGATCGAAAAGATCGTCTCCCGCTGGACCGGCATCCCGGTGGCCAAGCTGACTGAGGGCGAGCGCAACAAGATCCTGCATCTGGAAGACGAACTGCATAAGAGAGTGGTGGGCCAGAATGAGGCCGTCACCAAGGTAACCGAGGCCATCATCCGCTCCAACGCGGGGATCAAGGACCCGACGGCCCCCATCGGCTCCTTCCTTTTCCTGGGGCCTACCGGCGTGGGCAAGACGGAACTGGCCAAAACCCTGGCTGCCTGCCTTTTTGACGACGAGTCCAACATGGTGCGAATCGATATGAGCGAGTACATGGAGAAATACTCCGTGTCCCGTTTGATCGGAGCGCCTCCGGGATATGTAGGCTACGATGAGGGCGGACAGCTGACCGAGGCGGTGCGCCGCAAGCCCTACAGCGTGGTTCTTTTTGATGAGATCGAGAAGGCTCATCCCGATGTGTTCAACGTCCTTTTGCAGGTGCTGGACGACGGCCGTATCACCGATTCTCAGGGCAGAACCGTGGATTTCAAGAACACGATTCTGATTATGACCTCCAATATCGGTTCCACCTATCTGCTGGACGGCATTGGTGCGGATGGAGAGATTCTGCCGGAGACGGAGGAAGCGGTGATGAAGGATCTGCGGGCTCATTTCCGTCCCGAGTTTTTGAACCGGCTGGACGAAATCATCCTGTTTAAGCCGCTGACCAAAGACAATATCACCTCCATTGTGGATCTGATGGTGGCCGGAATCAATCGGAGACTGGCGGACAAGGAGCTGAAGATCCGTCTGACCGAGGGGGCTAAGAATTATATTGTGGACAATGGCTATGATCCGGTCTACGGCGCAAGACCTCTGAACCGTTTCCTGAAGAAGCATGTGGAGACCCTGGCAGCCCGGATGATTCTGGGCGGCGATGTGAGAGCGGGCGACGTCATTCAGATCGATTGCGAAGGAGATGGATTAAGGGGCGAAATTATCCACGAAGGAGAGGAATAAAAAGAATGAACAATGGTAATGCAGCTATGCCGAAAGACCCGGTGATGCTTTTAAGCTTTGTCAATATGAAGCTGAGAGACCAGTATGACAGTCTGGATGCGCTGTGCGACGATATGCAGGCGGACCGGGGAGAGATCGAGGAGAAGCTTGCCGGTGTCAATTACCGCTACGATCCGGCGGTCAATCAGTTTGTCTGAAGAGCCGGCGGATGGTAAGAAACAAAAACGAAAAACAAACATGAAAAACAAACATGAAAAACAAGACAGGCGGCGCGGAGCTTTTTAGTCCCGCGCCGCCTGTCTTGTCATATGCCGGATTTAAAGGGCATCGGGCCCCTGGCCGGAGTAATCAAAAGCCGTCATATATTCCGCCACTTCCTGCTTGAAGGTTTCCATGGCCTTTAAGCGGCTGGGACGGGGATATTTGTGTTCAATCTGATAGCAGGTGATGATGGGAAGCTCGGCTCTTATCGTATATAATTTGAGATTCCGGAGTCTTCTTAAATGATTGGCTACCGAGGCAATGGTGATGGTCCAGGAGCTGGGGCTGGTAAACAGATAAGAGAGCACGGAGCCGGCAGTTACGCGGATCATATATTGATTGCCGGGCCAGTACTGATTATGCCATATCTCGTAGTCGGAATTGATGCGAATATAGATCTCGTGGTCGGCAGGGAGCCTGGCGGGATCTATCCCATCGTAGTATGGACTGTCCTCGCGGCAGACAAGCAGCAGAGGTTCTCTGTAGAGAGGGGTGAGAAGCACGTCGGAGAAATTGATGGCATTGTATACATAGGCCAGATCAATCTGGCGGGATTCGATTCTCTGATAGAGATCCCGGGAATGATAGGTGTGGATGGACAGACTGATATCCTTGTGCTTTTGGAGATGGCGGATATACAGCTGTTCAAAGGTGAAGGAATTGATGCTGTCGACAGCGCCCACAGACAGGCTGCATCTCTGCGTCCGCTCTCCGATGGACAGCATATCGTTCCAGGTAGACTGGTACTGCTGGACAAGCCGCATGAATTCAATACCCTGTGAGGTCAGCTCCACGGTCCGGATTCCCTTTCCTCTGTTCAGCAGAGAAACGCCCAGCTCCTTTTCCAGCAGCTGGATCTTATGGCTCAGATAGCTTTGGGATGTATAGGTGTTTCGAGCGGCGGAAGAAAAGGAACGGTATTTCACCACATCCATAAAGGCCTGAATCTGATCGTTGTCCATCTGTTTTTCCTCCCATAATAAATATCTGATATTATGATATTATATAGCATAAAAATGCTGTTTTCAATATATTTCTTTAGTGCTATATTACAGATAAAGGGTAATGCACATGGCGCCGTGCAGCAGTTTTTACAAATATTATCAAGAGAGAGGAAAAACATATGGCAAAGAAGAATTATAAGCAGATCGCCCAGGAAGTGCTCGAAAAAATAGGCGGTCCTTCCAATGTCAAATATCTGGAACACTGCTCCACACGCCTTCGTTTTAATCTGCTTGAAAATGCCAGAGCGGATGTCGATGGGATAAAAACAATTAAAGGCGTTATGGGAGTTGTCGTAAATGCCCAGTTTCAGGTGATTATCGGCCAGGATGTGACGGAGGTCTATGACGAAATCATTAAACTGGGAATCCATGCCGGCGGCCAGGTGGCGGATGATCCGTCAGAGACGGCGGCGGATCGTAAAGCTGAGAAAGTGGGTATCGGCTCCAGAATCCTCGATTTCATGATCGGCGTTTTTAATCCCCTGGTTCCGGCTATTACCGGCGCCGGATTGCTGAAAACAATCGTTACGCTGGCTGTCACTGCCGGATGGATGACGAAAGATAGCGGCGTGTATTCCGTTCTCTATTATGCGGCGGATGCGGCATTTTATTTTCTTCCCATAATGGTGGCTGTCACAACGGCCAGCAAGCTTGGCTGCGATAAAATTATTGCCACCGTTATTGTGGGCCTGTCCCTCCTTCCCAGCTTTACCTCCCTTTTGGCGGGAGAGGCAGGGGTGACCTTTTTGGGGATTACCGTCCCGAATTACTCCTACAGCTCGCAGATTTTCCCGGCGATTTTGACGGTGCTGTTTCTGGCTGTCGTGGAAAAGAATTTCCGGAAAATGTGTCCCAAGGCGGTCCGAATCGTATTTGTGCCGGTGGTGTGTTTCCTGGTTGTAGCGCCGGTATCCCTGATTGTGCTGTCGCCTCTGGGATTTAAGATGGGCGAAATCTTTACGAATGCCCTGCTTACCCTTCACGATTCCTTCGGCTGGATTATTGTTGCAATCCTTGGCGCCATCCTTCCTTTTCTTACGGCGGCAGGCATGCACAAGCCTCTGGTACCCTACGCGACGGCGGCGTTTGCTTCGACGGGCTATGATTATATCAATGCGCCGGCCAAAGTGGCCCACAATATCTCCGAGGCAGGAGCCTGCTTTGCCGTTGCCTTGAAGACAAAGGATAAGGAATATAAGTCCGCCGCCTTTTCGGCAGGCATATCGGCCTTCTTTGGAATTTCCGAGCCGGCTTTGTACGGCGTAACCCTGCAAAATAAAAAAGCTATGCTGGGCGTGGTTGGCTCCGGTCTTATATCCGCCGCTTTTATGTCCCTCTTCCATCTGAGATCCACCTCGTTAATGGGCACGGGTATTCTGGGACTGCCTCAGTTTATTGATCCGGCAAATTCGGGAAACATCATTATTGCCGTGATCGGATATGCGATGGCCATAGTTCTCTCTTTCCTCTTTACCTTTATTTTGTACAAAGATGAGGAAAAAAGGGAAAAGCAGGCCTGAGGATTCAGGCGTGCCGTGGAGTGCGGAAACGAAAAAATGCAGAAAAATTGAAGTAATAAATTCAGATATAAAGGCATGAAAAGGTGAGGTTATGACGGAAATCAGATTTGACGATAATTTTCTGTGGGGATGCGCCACATCCGCGTTTCAGGTGGAAGGAGCATACAAGGAGGACGGCAAGGGGTTATCCCTTGCCGACCTGAGAAGCATGAGCATCAATCCGGCGGAGGAACCGACGAAGGCTCTTGCCAACACCGGCGATAAAATTGCGGACAGCACGGTGGCCAGCGATCATTATCACAGATGGGAAGAGGATCTTGCGCTGATGAAGGAGTGCGGCCTGAAATCCTATCGTTTTTCCATTGCATGGACCAGGATTTTTCCGGAAGGAGACGATGCAGAGGTAAATCGGGCGGGAATCGAATTTTATGACAAAATCATCGATCGGCTAAATGAGTATGGGATCGAGCCCATTGTGACCATATACCATTTTGATTTTCCGGCCGGACTGCAAAGGAAATACGGAGGCTGGGCCGACCGGCAGGCGATTGCGGATTTTGACCGGTACGCCAGCTATTTGTTTGAGCATTTTAAAGGCAGAGTCCGATACTGGCTGGTCAACAATGAGCAGAATGCAATGATACGCAGAGATGGATATCTGGGAATTACAGAGACGGACCCTCTAAAGAGAGAACAGATCCGGCACCGGTGCAATCATCATATGTTTGTGGCCTGTGCAAAGGCAATTGCCTCCTGTCATCGGATTGATCCGGAGGCAAAGATCGCCCCTGTTATGGCATATGCCCCTCACTATCCGGTGAGCAGCCGGCCGGAGGACGTCCTTGCCGCCAAAAATGCCAATGATCTGTATTTTCACTATATGATTGATGTTCACTGCCGGGGCGAATATCCGGGATATTATCTCAGGTGGCTGGAAGACAATGACTGGCTGCCGGAAATAACGCAGGAAGATCTGGAAATTCTGCGCGCAGGCAGGCCGGATTTCTTTGGCTTTAATTATTATCGTTCCAATGCGGCGCAGTATTGTCCGGCGGATGTCAGCAGAGAGCTGGTGGAAAGATACCGCGTGGATGCCAGGAGCCGGATACTGCCCGGCGTATGCAGGTGTCTGCCCAATCCGGTTATCCCGGAGGATTCTCTCAATAAATGGAAGCTGGACCCGATCGGTCTGCATATTGCTTTTCGAAACGTATACGAGCTCTGCCATCTTCCGCTGATGCTCTGCGAGAACGGCTTCGGTGCGCCGGATGTGCTGGAAGAGGATAAGGCAATCCATGATACATATCGGATTGAATATTTAAAGGAGCATATTCTGCAGATAAATGAAGCGGTTCGGGACGGTATTCCCGTCCTGGGATACCATGTCTGGACATTTCAGGATGTGCTCAGCACCTCGGAAGGCTTCCGGAAGAGGTACGGCCTCGTCTACGTGGACCGGGATGAAGAGGGGGGAAGCCTGGACCGATACAGGAAGGACAGCTTTTACTGGTACCAGAGGGTCATTGCGACCAATGGAAAATGCCTGGAATAAAGCAAAAAACTGCTGAATAAGGCAAAAGACGTCAGGCCCTCGCTCCCGCAGAGGAGTGAGGCTCCCTGCGCACTTCGCGCAGAAACTCCTCCATGGCCCGGCTGATATAACGGCCTCGTTTCCAGTAAAAGAAAATACTGCGGGTGCTGTCTTCTCCCTGGAGCTTATAGTAGGTTACATCGGAGTGGGGCGGTACGCAGCTGATCAGAGTATCTCCGATGAAGGAGAGTCCCATTCCAGAAGATGTAATATTGTAGGAGGTCAGCTGCTGATCCACCTCAAAAAGTACCCTGGGCTGAAAGCCGTTTTTCTGAAAAATAGCTGCCGCCCTTTTCCAGGTGTCATTTTCCGGCTTAAGAAGAATAAAGGGTTCCTCACGAAAAGCCGACAGAGGAACCGCTGGCAGCGCGGGGTCTAAAAAGGAGCCGTCGCGGATGCGCTCCACAGGGATCTGATAGGAGAGAAGCCGTTGGTTGACCAGCAGCCCTCTCGGTACGGCCAAAAGCAGCCGTTCCTCGCGGTAGACGCAGCGGTCGAAGACCTCGCTGTCCAGCTCGCAGTTGTCCAGGAGCAGATCTACCTCGCCTGTCTGGAGCAGTCTGGCCAGATGGGCGGTGGTTTCCTCCACCAGCTCCACGTCGATGCCGGGATACCTCCTTGCAAAATCGGCCATCAGCGGAGGCAGCACCCAGGAGGAAAAGAGGCTGCTGCCTCCCAGGGTAAGGCTGCCGGTGCGCAGGCTTCCCCAGTCATTTACAAAGTCGGAGAATTCGTTCTGGGCCTGGTGTATTTTTTCAACAGCCCGAATGTACTGCCGGCCGCATTCCGTCAGACTTAAGGGTTTGGTGCTGCGGTCGAAAATAGGATATCCCACCTGTTTTTCAACTCGGCGCACATTGGCGCTCAAAGAGGGCTGGGAGATAAAGAGCTTTTCTGCGGCGCGGGAAAAGCTCTTTTCCTTATATACTGCATAAACATATTCCATTCCTTGAAACATAAGTCAGGCCTTCTTTTTTCTATGGATTTTGGTGATAAAAGCAATCTGTGTCTGCAAAAAAGTCCGGATTGGTTTCCGCAAAAGGAGAATGAGACCGCAGGCAAGCATGACCCAGAGCAGGGCGGTTAAAAGCTCCAGATGATGCTCCTGGATAAAATATTTGTAGCTGTAACCGGTAATGCCGCTGCTCCAGCGGTATATAATAGTGCCGTCATATTCCCGGGTGATGTTGGGAATCATTACCTTAAACATGCGGGAAAGCACATAGATGACAAAGTTGCCCAGAAGGCCTGTCAGAAAGAGGACTGCGCCGGCGGCAGAGGGAAACAGACGGCGGAAGCGTTCTTGGCCTCGGTCTGTGGAAAGAGAGTCTGCGCTGACATCCTGTTCTTCATCCAGGAGAGAGTCTGCCGTGGTGCCGAAAATGCGGCTCAGCAGAAAAATATTTTCGGCATCCGGCTGGGCCGTTCCGTTCTCCCAGCGGGAGATGCTCTGCCGGGATACGTTGAGCTCCTCGGCTAATTTTTCCTGGGACATCCCTTTCTGCCTGCGCAAGGCAAATATTTTTTCAGAAAGTTTCATTTGTGTGTTCCTCCTGCGGATATTCTTGTTCTGGCGGATTTTATAGCAGCAAAAACATAGTAGCAAAATCTCCGCCGCTGCGCCAGCACAGGAAGCTTACAATGGCGCAACAAAAGTATACTATAACTTCAAAACTATATAAAACATAAAAAAATATATATTTGATTATATAGTATCACATTTCTATAATGAATGTACAGTTATAAAAGTACAGTTTGATGTGGAAACATCGCTGAATTTTTACGAGAATTTATTTAATGGAGGAAAGTATCATGGAGCAGCATAAAGGGGCGGAGTATCGGGTGGAGCATGATTCCATCGGCACAAAGGAGGTGCCGGAGGATGTATATTACGGCGTTCAGTCTTTGCGGGCGGCGGAAAACTTCCACATCACCGGCTTGACTATGCATCCGGAGATTATTAACAGTCTGGCTTATATCAAGAAGGCGGCGGCCATTACCAACTGTGAGATCGGTCTGCTGAATAAAAAGAAAGCCAATGCCATTGCAACGGCCTGTGACGAAATCCTGTCGGGGCGTTTCCACAAGGATTTTATTGTGGACCCCATTCAGGGAGGAGCGGGTACTTCTCTCAATATGAATGCCAACGAGGTGATTGCCAATCGGGCCATTGAGCTGCTGGGAGGGCAGAAGGGCGATTATTCCATCGTCAATCCCAACGATGATGTCAACTGCGGCCAGTCCACCAACGATGTGATCCCCACAGCCGGCAAGATGACTTCCCTGCGGCTATTGGGAAGGCTGAAGACAGAGCTGCGGCGTCTGAACGATGCTCTGTGCGCCAAGGCGGAGGAGTTTAATCATGTGATCAAGATGGGGCGCACCCAGCTGCAGGACGCGGTTCCCATCCGTCTGGGACAGGAATTCAAAGCTTATTCTGTGGCGATTCTGCGGGATATTCGCCGTATGGATAAGGCTATGGAGGAGATGCGTACGGTCAATCTGGGAGGAACAGCCGTAGGCACCGGCATCAATGCTGATGAGGCCTATTTGCAGCGGATTGTCCCCAATCTGTCCGAGGTATCCGGTATGGAGCTGGTGCAGGCCTTCGATCTCATTGACGCCACCCAGAATCTGGACTCTTTCGTTTCTGTATCGGGAGCGGTTAAGGCCTGCGCCGTAACCCTCTCAAAAATTGCCAATGACCTGCGTCTTATGTCCTCCGGCCCCCGCGCAGGCTTCAACGAAATCAATCTGCCGGCCAGACAGAACGGTTCTTCCATTATGCCCGGCAAGGTAAACCCGGTTATCCCGGAGGTGGTCAATCAGGTGGCCTTTAATATCATTGGCAATGACGTTACCATTACCATGGCAGCGGAAGCGGGCCAGCTGGAACTAAACGCCTTCGAGCCCATTATCTTTTACTGCATATTCCAGTCCATTGACACGCTGGCCTTTGCCGTGCGTACCTTCGTGGATAATTGCGTGACCGGCATCACCGCCAATGAAGAGCATTGCCGGATCATGGTGGAAAACAGCGTAGGTATTATCACAGCCCTCTGCCCCCATGTGGGTTATGAGAAGGCGGCTGAGCTGGCCAAGCGGGCTATCCGTACCGGAGAGCCGATTCGATCTCTTATCTTGCAGGAGCATCTGCTGGATGAGGCTCAGCTGGATGAAATTCTGAATCCTGTCGCCATGACGGAGCCGGGAATCTCAGGGCGGGAGCTTTTGCATCGATAATAATTGGGAAAACAAAAAATCCAGGGAATTTTCCCTGGATTTTTGCCATAAAGATGGACCTGGCGGGAGTCGAACCCGCGTCCGAAAGCCCTTTCATCAAAGCCTCTCCCATCACAGTCTTTCTATGATCATTCCCTCCTCCATGTGCCGAAAGACAGGCTCACGGATTCAGTAGCTTCATAAAATCTTTTGCCCCCGCAAAGCTTAGGGAGAAAAGTGCCTCACAAATCATGATGCCCGTGACCTGGACTGTGAGCAATCCAGGGCGGACAGCCGCATTAAGCAGCGATTGCTAAATTTCTATCTTCAGCGTTTATATTTAAGTTCCGTTTTGTTGCGCGGCCACGGTCCGCGGATGGCTACTCTGACTTCCAGACCCCCGTCGAAACCGGTACAAGCCCGGATGCGCTGAGATCTTTTACGTCTGTGTTTTCTATTATATGCATCGGGCTGCGATTTGTCAAGCATGGGAAAAATTGACAAAACCTTTGACTTTAGGAATTTTCTGATGCACGTTACTTTTTATTTTCCGTGCTTAAAACCGGCCTTGATTCAGGATCATATCGCGATACCAATAGAAAGAATCCTTTTTGTAACGAGTCAGATCCAGCAGCGCATCGTCTGTGCGGTTGACATAGATAAAACCGTACCGTTTGCGGAAGCCTTCGTGAGTGGATATCAGATCCATTGCCGACCATGGGCAGTAGGCGAATACCTCGACGCCTTCCTTCACTGCCTGGGCCAGCGCTGCAATGTGAGCTTCGTAATAGCGGATGCGCTCGGTGTCATGGACGGTGCCGTCGGCATTTAGGGTATCATAGAGTCCGATGCCATTTTCGGAAATCATGACAGGAAGATGGTAGCGGTCATAAACTTCTTTTAGTACGGCAGTAAATCCAAGAGGGTCGATTTCCCATCCGAAGGGCGTTTTCGAAGGATGGGGATTTTTTACTGTCTGAAAATGTCCGCCCACATGGAAAACGCTCTGCTGATCTGCGGCGGCCGTGCCGGGCATGACGGGAGCAGAGGCTTGCACTGTCATAGTAGCGTAATAGTTAAGGGAGATAAAATCCGGCTTAGCGCTGGCCAGCAGTTCCATATCGCCGGGGGCGATTTCCGGCAGGGCGTTCTGCTGGCGCAAAATATTCCAGGCGTAGACGTTATATCGCCCATGGACGGCAAGGTCGAGATACAGCCAGTTTCGCATGGCCGCCGCATCACGGCTTGCCAGATAATCCTCCGGGCGGCTGCTGGCAGGATAGATAACGTTGATATTGGGAGCGGGGCCAATCTTGGCCGAGGGGGCCATCTGATGACAGAGGACCATAGCCTTGGCCTGTGCCAGCATCATGTTGTGGTTTCTTTGATACAGCTGTCTGGCAGATTGCCCGGAGCCTCCGGTACCTACAATCGCACCGGCCAAAATCATGACATTTTGCTCGTTGATGGTCAGGAAATAGGGTACTTTATCTCCATATTCCCGAAACAGTACCCGTGCAAAATCTGCGTAGGCATCGATGACAGCAGGATTGCTCCAGCCGCCTTGCGCCTCCAGCGCAGCAGGCAGGTCAAAGTGGTACATGGTTACGATAGGAGCAATACCATAGCTGAGACAGGTATCAATGACATCGTGGTAATGAGCAATACCGGCAGCGTTTTCCTTTCCGTCCGGCAGAATGCGTGCCCAGCTGATTGAGAAACGGTATGCCCTGGCTTTCATCTCGGCCAGAAGGGTAATGTCCTCTTTGTAGCGGTGATAGTGGTCGCTGGCAACCGTAAAGTCTGCTGTGCCCTCCGGCACTGTTTTTATGTCCTGTACGCTGGGCGCCTTACCGTCCTCGGCAGCGGCGCCCTCGCACTGGTAGGCGCTGCTGCTGGCTCCCCAAAGAAAATCAGGATCGAATGCAAAATTTTGTTTCATAAATATTTGATGCAAATCCTATAATAACAGACAGTCAGGGAGCGGTTAATACCGATTTTGGGCCCTTGATATTTAAGAAAGAGACAGTCCGGTAAAATTCAGGCCTTTCCAAAGCCTTGAATCCAAGCCGGACTGTCTCTTCTGTAATTACTTATACTCGTTGAAGGCGTTTATGACTTCTTCGGAAGGGCTGCCTACCAGTACGTATTTGCCATTTACTGCTGCAGCACTTATCCCAAAGCCTTCCATGCCCTCCAGCTCAACGCTTTCGCCGGCGGCCAGCTTCTGGTAGGAATCGGAGCTCTCGTCAAACTCGTAGATTTCTACATCGCCGTATTTGAAGCCGGACTCGGCTCCGATCATTTCGGCGGCCATTTCCGTGCGTTCGCCAGTCAGCAGACCGAGGCCTAACAGATAATCCTCCATGGACTGTCCGGCTGCATTTCCCTGGGTGTCGGCTGCGGTAGTCTCAGCCACGGTCTCGGCTGCGGTAGTTTCGGCAGCCGTCGGGGCCTCCGTTTCAGCCGCAGTAGGCGCTTCCGTCTCGGTTCCTTCGGTCTCGGCTGCCGCCGCAGTGGTTGCAGCTGCCGACGTCTCGTCGCTCGAACCGCAGGCGGCAAGAAGGGAGACGCACAGCAGAAGACACAAGATAAGAGCTAGATTTTTTTTCATGTTACTTCTCCTCCTTTATATTTTATGTTGCTTTCTTATGTTAACATAAGAAAGCGTCTTATGCAATGGACTTACTTGGAAATCTGAAAATTTAATATTGACACCGTATATATATGGTGTTATATTGTATATAGATGATATATACAATATTTTCACCACGACGTGACGACGCGGGGAAGGAAGGTAGGGTAATATCACCACAAAAGAACGGAGGCCATTACCGGTAAGGCCTCTGGATCGGGCCCTTTAGGAAGGAAGACGCGCGTGAATATTATTATCAGTAATTCCAGTGGAAAACCAATTTACGAACAGATTATGACGCAGATCAAGCAGATGATCATGAGCGGGGAGCTGAAGGCGGGGGATCCGCTGCCTTCCATGCGCCTGCTGGCCAAGGAGCTTCGTATTAGTGTGATTACGACCAAACGGGCGTATGAGGAGCTGGCCAGAGACGGCTTTATCACCAATGTGGTGGGCAAGGGAAGCTTCGTGGCAGAGACCAACCAGGAGCTGATGCGGGAAGAGAATCTGCGGGAGATCGAGGACAGGCTGCGGGGAGCAGTGAACCGGGCCAGGGTGGCCGGGGTGTCCAGAAAGGAGTGCCAGGAAATGTTTGATTTGCTTTGGGAGGATGAAGAATGAAGGACGCTGTTGTGGTGAAGGACGTCACCAAGAGATATAAGGGCTTTACCCTCGACCATGCTAGCTTTCGCGTGCCCCAGGGAAGCATTGTGGGCTTTGTGGGAGAAAACGGAGCAGGCAAGAGCACGACGATACGGGCTATATTGGATCTGATCCGTCTGGACGGCGGAGAGGTGGAAGTCCTGGGGCTTAATGCGCAGGAAAGGCAGGACGCCGCCTGGCGGGAAAATATCGGAGCGGTCTTTGATACCGGCCATATTCCGGATTATCTGACGGTCGAGCAGATTGACCGGGTGATGGGAGCCGTATACAGGCAGTGGGAGAGGGATACCTTTCAGAATTTTGTGCGTCGCTTTTCGCTGCCGGCAAAGAAAAAATACAAGGATTTTTCTCGCGGAATGCGGATGAAGCTGTCCCTGGCGGTGGCCATGAGCCATGGGGCGAGGTTATTGGTACTGGATGAAGCGACCAGCGGCTTGGACCCCATTGTGCGGGATGAGATTCTGGATCTCTTCCTGGAGTTCATCCAGGAGGAGGATCACAGCATATTGATTTCCACCCATATCCTCAGCGACCTGGAAAAGGCGGCGGACTATATCGTCTTTATCCATCAGGGCAGAGTTCTTTTTGAGGAAGAGAAGGATCGTCTGCTGGAGAATTACGGGATCGTTCACTGCACGGCGGAGCAGGCAGAAAGACTGCCCCAGGAGCTCACGGCGGGGCGCAGGGACAACCGGTTTGGGACTGACGTGCTGGTGCGCGACCGCAGGAAGGCGGCGATGCAGTTTCCGGGGCTTGCCTTGGATCCGGCCAGCATCGAGGACATTATGCTGTATCTGGCAAAGAAGGAGGGCAGAATATCATGAAGGGGCTGCTTTTAAAGGATCTGTATGGAATAAAGGCCAGCGGCAAGGCATACCTGTCGTCGGTCCTGATCTTTGTGGTGCTGAGCTTTGCGCTTCGCAATGTGGCCTATATGGGGGCGATGATAACGATACTGATGGGGAGCCTTCCCCTTAATATTCTGACCGGGGACGAGGCCTGCGTCTGGGCCCGCTATGCCATGACCATGCCGGTGAAGCGCTCGCAGTTAGTCACGGTGAAATACCTTCTGCTCTGCCTCATTGTTCCCCTGGCAATAGCCGCTACCATGGCGGTGGGAGCCGTGCTGGGAGCCGTTCTCCATACTTCCCTGATCGAGAGCGTAATCATTGCCCTGGCCTGCGGGGCCATCTCCCTCTTTTCCATGTCCTTCAGCCTGATGTGCTGCTTCTGGCTGGGGACGGAAA
This sequence comes from uncultured Lachnospiraceae bacterium, assembly GCA_944381515.1. Lineage (GTDB taxonomy): Bacteria > Bacillota > Clostridia > Lachnospirales > Lachnospiraceae > RGIG7193. The sequence goes on from CALWLM010000035.1 coordinate 31,127, forward strand.
AAGCGAGGATACTGACGGCCGTCTCTTATATGCTCCCGATGTTCCTCGTCTATGGCGTTTATTTCTTATTCCAGCGGGGGGAGATTGCACTGGCCGATGTGACGGCAGAGCAGCTGGCGGCAGCCGCAGTCCTGTGCCTGGTTGCGGCAGCGGTTTTTGCCATCCTGTTCTGGCGGATCAGCTGCCGGATCATAAATAAGCGCGATCTGTAATAAAGGCCCGCAAAGGAAGGGCGCTGTCGCAAGCCCTTCCCGCGGGCCTTTCGGTATTTATAACAGACGCTTATGAATTGCTTATGACAGGCAGCTGCATCAAATAGACGGCTGCATCAAATATGCAGTACGGCTGTGGCAATCTGGAAATAGACCATCAGGGAAATGGCGTCTACGATAGTCGTGATAAAGGGGCTGGCCATAACGGCCGGATCGAAGCCGATTCGCTTGGCCAGGATCGGCAGAGTGCATCCGATGACCTTGGCGGCCAGGACGGAAACAATCAAAGTGGAGCAGACCACCAGAGCGATTATCGGGGAGATGCGGTCGATCACCATCATCTTAATAAAATTGGCGACGGCCAGGGTAATGCCGCAGGCCAGAGCTACCAGGACTTCCTTGAGGACGATTTTGGGAGTGTCGGAGTATTCGATTTCACCCAGAGCCATACCGCGGATGATACTGACGGAGGACTGACCTCCCGCGTTGCCGCCGGTGTCCATTAGCATGGGAATAAAGGCGGTCAGCACCACATAGGCACCCAGAGCCTCCTCATAGTGGGTGATAATAGCGCCGGTGAAAGTGGCGGAGATCATCAGAAGCAGCAGCCAGGGAATGCGCTTCTTCCAGGTTTCAAAGACGCCGGTTTTCATGTAAGGCTTGTCTGTGGGGGTGATGGCGGCCATCATCTCGATGTCTTCGGTATTTTCTTCCTGCATAACATCCATGGCGTCGTCAATGGTGACAATACCCACCAGGCGCTTTTCCTGATCGACCACCGGCAGGGCCAGATAATCGTATTTGTCAAATTGCCGGGCTACCTGTTCCTTGTCTTCCAGAGTGGTGACATAGGTAACGTTTTTCTCCATAATGTTGCCGATCAGATCGTCCGGCTCGGCTAACAGCAGGGTGCGCACGGAGACGACGCCGATCAGATGGCGGTCCTTGTCGGTGACGTAACAGGTATAGATAGTTTCCTTGTCTTCCCCGGTACGGCGAATTCGGGTGAAAGCGTCGTTTACGGTCATATCAGCCTTCAGGCTGACATATTCGATGGTCATAATGCTCCCGGCGGAATCGTCGGGATATTTTAAAATCTCGTTGATCTGCCGGCGTGTCTCCGGATCGGCCTGAATCAGAATTCTCTTGACTACGGAAGCGGGCATTTCTTCAATTATATCCACCGCGTCGTCCAGATACATTTCATCCAGGACCTCTTTCAGCTCGCGGTCGCTGAAGGCGGAAATCAAAAATTCCTGCTCGTCGCCGTCCATTTCGACAAAAACCTCAGCTGCCATGTCCTTGGGAAGGATGCGGTACAGTAAAGGCAGCTGCTCTCTGGGAACATCCTCAAAAACCAGCGCGATATCCGCAGGTTCCATGGAAGAAAAAATGGATTTGAGCTCACGGTAACGCTTGGCAGAGAGCATCTGCTCGATTTCTTCGGCTGCATAATTGACTTTATGTTCCATGGTTCACCTCGCAATTCAAAATAATATTGTGAAACCCCGACGGCGTCTGCCGGCGGGGTCTGTGCGCAAAAAATATAAAGGCCCGCCGTTCAAGCTTTAGCATCACAGGGCCTGTCATTGCGTTAAACGATGCCTTGTTCATTCGACATCGCCTGTTGACCAGCGCATAGTGTCTCCACTATTTTGCGGCAGCAACCTAAATCCCTGTGGTAGCCTTACCTACCGGAAACTGGTTTCTTACCCTTTCATCATAGGCATTTTATGCCGCCTTGTCAAGGCGATTTGCGTTAAATCTATCGTAAAAAAACAGGAATATTTATCCGGGAATGAAGCAAAATAAATCAGAGGATAAGACGGAGAGCTTTTTTGTCAAAGCCAGGAAAAATAAGGAAAGAGAGGAGAAGGAATGGCCGAGCAAAAGAAGGACCAGGAATTACAGAGGCTGATGAAGCAGAAAATAGCAGCCAGTCTTGCCGAGAACAAGATGGTTTTTGGCAGAATTTTTGCACCGGACAAAAATTATGATATTATCGAACGAAATCTTGAGGTGGGCGGCAGAGCGGCGGTTATGTATATGCTTGACGGCTTTACCGATGCGGGCGCGCTGCAAAGAACCATTCAGGCGATCTGCAGCGTGAAGGAGGCGGACATGCCGGCGGATGGAAAGCAGTTCATGGAGAGACATCTTCCTTACGGGGAGGTGGGGACTCTTGATAATATGGAGGCCGTGGCCTCTGCCTTTTTGGCCGGGATTACCTGCCTTTTTATTGACGGATACGCCCAGTGCATGATCATGGACTGCCGGGAATACCCGTCGCGGGGCGTGCAGGAGCCGGAGAAGGATAAGGTGCTCAGGGGGTCTCGGGATGGCTTCGTGGAGACGCTGATTTTTAACACAGCTCTGATCCGGCGCAGAATCCGCGACCCGCGTATGACGGTGGAGATCCTGCAGGTGGGCCGCCGCTCCCGCACCGATGTGGCGATCTGCTACATGGATGGGGAGGCGGACGAGTCCATTCTGGCCCATGTGAAAAAACGGCTGGCGGATCTTAAGGTGGACGCCCTGACGATGAATCAGGAGAGCATGGCGGAATGCCTGTATAAGGGAAAGTGGTACAATCCCTTTCCCAAGTTCAAGTTTTCGGAGAGACCGGATACGGCGGCGGCCTGCATCCTCCAGGGCAGCATTATTATCCTGGTGGACAATTCCCCGGCGGCGATGATTCTGCCCTCGTCAATCTTTGATGTGATCGAGGAGGCGGACGATTATTATTTTCCGCCGATTACCGGAACGTATCTGCGGCTGACCCGCTTCGCCACCTCCTTTGTGGCCCTTTTCCTGACGCCGGTTTATCTTTTGATGATGGCTCATCCGGAGAGCGTGCCCCAGTGGCTGCAGTTTTCCCTGGTTTCGGACAATATCTCCGTCCCCCTTCTTCTGCAGCTTTTGATCCTGGAATTTGCCATCGACGGACTGCGGCTGGCTTCCATTAATACGCCTACGATGCTGTCCACCCCTTTAAGCGTCATTGCGGCCATCGTGATGGGGGATTATGCGGTGCAGTCGGGGTGGTTTAATTCAGAGATTATGCTTTATATGGCCTTTGTGGCTATGGCCAATTACTCGCAGGCCAGTTTTGAGCTGGGATACGCTCTGAAATTCATGCGGATTATCCTGCTGCTTTTGACCACCTTCCTGGATGTGTGGGGCTTTATCATCGGCGTCATTTTGGTGGGGGCGGCCATTGCCGGCAACCGGACCGTGGGCGGGCGCAGCTATCTGTATCCGCTGATTCCCTTTAACAGAAAGGAATTGATGAAGAGACTTTTCCGGGTGCGTATCGCTCACAGCTACAGGGACGGCGGAGAAGAAAAGGATTCCTGAGAAGGCGCCGCCGGCTTCAATAAAGGATTGCGTCTTGACAGAGCCATGGGGAGAATATAAAATGTTTGATGAAAAGGCAATGTAAGAAATTGCAATCACTGGGCAGGCAGGTGTGTTAACGCCTGCCTGCGGTTATGTCGGGAGGACTACGAATGAAATTGAGCGAGGGAGAGATCGGGAAAACCTACGAGGTGGAAAAGATCGATAATACGGAGCAGGTCACCCGTCGCCTGGAGGCGCTGGGAATGACCGGACATGCCGGGATAAAGGTACTGAATAAAAAGGAAAAGGGAAGCATGATTATCAAAGTCAGAGGAACACGATGGGCCATAGGAAGGCGTATCGCTGACGGAATCACGGTCAGGGAGGCACAGGGATGAAAAACAGCAGCAAACAGGTCTTAAAGGTAGCCTTTGTGGGCAATCCCAACTGCGGAAAAACAACGCTTTTCAACGCTTTTACAGGTGCAAATCTGAAGGTGGCCAACTGGCCCGGTGTAACGGTGGAACGGGTAGAAGGGGAGTCTGACTATAAAGGGCAGAAACTAAAGCTTATCGACCTGCCTGGTATCTACAGCCTGACCAGCTATTCCATCGAGGAGAAGGTTTCGCGCCGCTGTATTCTGGAGGAAGGAATTGATGTGATCGTCAATGTGGTGGACGCTTCGTCTCTGGAGCGCAATCTTTATCTGACGATGCAGCTTCTGGAGCTTCGCAAACCGGTGGTGCTGGCTCTCAATATGATGGACGTGGTGGAAGAGCGGGGGATGGAAATCGACATGCACCGTCTGCCGGAGATGCTGGGAGGGATTCCGGTGGTGCCGGTGTCGGCCAGAAAACGGTCCGGCCTGGACGTACTGCTTCATGCCGTAGTTCATCACTATGAAGAGGGGCCAAAAGAGGGAGTGGTTGTTTATTCCAGAGGGCTGGAGGCCAAGATTGCCAAGCTGACTGCGGCCATTGAGAAAAAGTACGGCCGCCAGGAGAACGACCGCTGGCTGGCGGTAAAACTGCTGGAGAACGACGAGGAGATCTGCGGGAAATATCCTCTGGATCTGCCGGAGGTGCTGGACCGCTCTTACGAAAATGACATCATCGGCGGCAAGTACGATTACATAGAAGAAGTGGTGGAGGAATGTCTTTTTGGCAAGGAGGAGAAGGCGGCCTTTACAGAAAAAATCGATCAGGTGCTGACGCATCGGATCTGGGGAATACCGGTTTTTCTGCTGATTATGGCCCTGGTCTTTTTCCTGACCTTTGCTGTGGGAGACTTTCTCAAGGGATATTTTGAAGAGGCGCTGGACTGGTTTTCTGCTCTGGCAAGGGGCTTTTTGGGAGAAATCGGTACGGCGGACTGGCTGGTCTCGCTGGTTGTGGACGGCATCGTCGCGGGAGTGGGCGGAGTCCTTACCTTTCTGCCCAATATCTTTATTTTGTTCCTGGCGCTGGCTTTCCTGGAGGACTCGGGATATATGGCCAGAGTGGCCTATGTGATGGATTCGGTGATGGGGCGTGTGGGATTGTCCGGCAAGGCCTTTTTGCCCATGCTTCTGGGCTTTGGCTGTACGGTGCCGGCAGTGATGGCAACCCGCTCCCTGGAAAGCGAAAAGGACAGAAGGAGGACTATCCTGGTTACGCCTTTTATGTCCTGCTCGGCCAGACTGCCGATTTATGTACTTTTTGCCGGGATGTTTTTCCCCAATGCATCTATGGTGGTTGCATATTCTCTGTATGTGCTGGGTCTGGTGGTAGCTATAGCGGTGGCTCTTATCGCCAATCGTGTCGCGCCCACCGGAGAAGAGCATGCTCTGCTGATTGAACTGCCGGAGTACAAGACGCCCAATGCCCGTACGGTTGCCGTTTATGTGTGGAATAAGGTGAAGGACTATCTGACCAAGGCGGGAACAACGATTTTTATCGCCTCCATTATCCTGTGGTTTTTGCTTAATTATGGCATGTCCGGCATGGTAACCGATATTTCTCAGAGCTTCGGCGCGCAGATCGGTCATTTCCTGGTGCCCTTCCTGGTTCCGGCCGGTCTGGGTATGTGGCAGATCGCGGTGGCCCTGATCAGCGGTCTCTCCGCCAAGGAGGTAGTGGTCTCCAGTTTTTCCGTGCTCTTTGGAATCAGCAATATCAACTCTGCCGCAGGAATGTCGGCCCTGTCCGGTATCCTGGCTGCCAGCGGCTTCGGACCGGTCAACGCCTATGCGCTGATGGTGTTTTGTCTTCTGTACAGCCCCTGCATGGCTACGGTGGCAACGATTCGCAGGGAGACCCATTCCTGGAAGTGGACGCTGGGGATGGTGGCCTTCCAGGTCCTTTTGGCATGGGCTGCGGCTGTGGTGGTCTTCCAGGTGGGAAGCAGGATTTTTTGACAGCCTCCTCTAAAGAACGGCTGAAAAAAGAATCTTAAATGGAACGGCCGAAAGAATTTGAAATCTGTCTTGACAAAGCGGATTTTCGTGCATATAATTTTAATAAATAAACCGAAGAGGGAGAGTAAGTAGTCTCTGAAGGTAAGGTCACAGAGAGCCGTCGTTGGTGGGAGACGGTACCGGAAGCAGGGATGAATGGGCTCCTGAGGGCGAGCTGAACCAGAGTAGGCGAGCCGGAGAAGGTCCTCCGTTATCAAAGGCCGGCATATGTAAGTATGCGCTGAGTGGACGTAAATACACGTCAAGCCGGGTGGCACCGCAGGAGTAGTATAGTGATACAGGCTCTTGTCCCTGCATGAAGCAATGCTGGGACGAGGGCTTTTTTATTTCAAAACAAACTATTTTATAGCATTTCGTCCCGGAAGGTCAAATCGCCATGAAGAAAATCAAGGAGGAGAATGAAGATGAGCAGACAGGAAATCCCGTACAAGATTTATCTGAAGGAAAGCGAAATGCCCAGACAGTGGTATAACGTCCGTGCAGACATGCAGAATAAGCCGGCTCCGCTGTTAAACCCCGCCACCTATGAACCGATGACGGCGGAGGAACTGGGCGCAGTATTCTGCGACGAGCTGGTAAAACAGGAACTCAATGATACGGACCGTTACATTGACATTCCGGAAGAGATCCGGGATTTCTACCGGATGTATCGTCCGTCGCCTCTGGTGCGTGCCTACTGTCTGGAGAAAAAGCTGGATACGCCGGCCCATATTTATTATAAGTTTGAGGGAAACAATACCAGCGGCAGCCACAAGCTGAATTCGGCCATTGCTCAGGCCTATTATGCCAAAGAACAGGGCCTCAAAGGGGTTACCACGGAGACGGGAGCCGGACAGTGGGGAACGGCGCTGGCTATGGCCTGCTCTTATTTCGAGCTGGATTGCCAGGTGTATATGGTCAAGGTATCCTATGAGCAGAAACCCTTCCGCCGTGAAGTTATGCGGACGTATGGGGCAAAGGTGACGCCTTCGCCTTCGGATACCACCCAGGTAGGACGCAGAATTCTGGCGGCCTATCCCGGAACCGGCGGCAGCCTGGGCTGTGCCATTTCCGAGGCGGTGGAGACGGCTTCCAGTCAGGAAGGATACCGCTATGTGCTGGGAAGCGTTCTCAATCAGGTGCTGCTGCATCAGTCTGTGATCGGTCTGGAGACCAAGGCGGCTCTGGATCAATATGGAATCGTACCGGATATCATCATCGGCTGCGCCGGCGGCGGCTCCAATCTGGGCGGTCTGATCTCGCCTTTTATGGGAGAAAAGCTCAGAGGCGAGAAGGACTATCGTTTTATTGCCGTGGAACCGGCTTCCTGTCCCAGCCTGACGCGGGGAAGGTTTGCCTATGACTACTGCGATACCGGAATGGTATGCCCGCTGTCTAAAATGTATACCTTGGGCAGTAACTTTATCCCCTCGCCCAATCATGCGGGCGGTCTTCGCTACCATGGGATGAGTTCTACTTTATCGCAGCTGTATCACGATGGATATATGGAAGCGGTGGCAGTGGAGCAGACGGCTGTATTTGAGGCGGCCGAACAGTTTGCCCGGGTGGAGGGAATCCTTCCCGCTCCGGAGAGCAGCCATGCCATCAAGGTGGCGATTGACGAGGCCATGAAATGCAAGGAGACTGGTGAAGCGAAAAATATCGTCTTTGGCCTGACGGGTACCGGTTACTTTGATATGGTAGCCTATCAGAAATTCCACGACGGACAGATGACGGATTATATTCCAACCGATGAAGATCTGCAAAAAGGATTTGACGGGATACCGAGCTTCCCGGGAAATGAATTTTGAATCCGATGGAGCTCCTATAAAAAGGGACCATATAGAAAGGGCATCATATAAAAGGGACCCCATATAAAAGGAGGGCCGGCAGCGGATAACCGATGCCGGCAAAGGAAAAAGAATATATGATGAAAAAGGGATGCTGCCCTTTGATGTTTTCTATCATAAGGGGTATCTGTGATGAAAATCTGACCATAAAGTGAAGATATTGTGAAACCGATGCAAAACCGATGCAAAACCGGTGACATGCTGCCGGCCAGACGGACAGGAAAGTGATTTTTATTGTCTGTCTGGCCGGCAGTACGTTGCAGATGTTTGGCAGCGGTTTTTCGTTCTTCTTAAGTATAAAGAAAGAGTCGGCGGCAAAAGAGGATTCGACAGAATCCGTCGAAGAAAGTCGAAACTTTCTTGTTCCACAAGTTTCCATATATGGGAAAATTGATGTGAAAAGTAAAAAAGAGGAGGACGAACGGCTGATGAAACAAAAGATAAAATGGGAAAACCAAGCAGAAAAGCTTTGGAGGCGGCTGGGGGGAAACGGCAGTTATGCCGGATTTTGGCTGGCGGCGTATGCCACGGCGCGGACGGCGGAGGAGCCGGAGCTGCTTACCTATGTCTGCAAAGGACTTTATATGGAAACGGCGATTTACGGTCAGACCAGTGTGAAGTGTGTGGAACGAAACATTCGCACATTGAAGGAAAGAGTGTGGCGGGACGGCGACCGGGAGCTGCTGCAAGAGATCTTCGGGGAGGAAGCATTGAAAGAAAAGGCGCCGGAGAATCGGATTTTTATTGATATGTTAGCCGCATATCTGCGCAGACAGGGCAAGGAGGAGGACGAATAACAGGAAAAAGATATTTTAAGCGCAAAAAAATCCCGCAAACCTATTCTGTAAAGGTATGCGGGAATTTTGCTGTATGGAGCATAGGGGATTCGAACCCCTGACCTCCACACTGCCAGTGTGGCGCGCTCCCAACTGCGCTAATGCCCCGAACGAATGATATCATAGCATACTTTGACATGTTTGGCAAGCCTTTTTTTGGCTTTTGAAGAAAAAAAATATAAGATTTTTTCTGTCTTTTTTCTTTGGCCTGTGTTACACTGTTCATTGGCAAAAGAAAAAGAACGCTGAGACTATGAATTTAAGTAAGAAGCAAACGGGCTGGAAGAAGCCTGAGAACAGGAGACATTTGTTTGGGAAAAGCATTATACATAGCGGAAAAACCCAGCGTGGCGATGGAATTTGCCAAGGCGCTGAAGATAAACGGAGCGAGGAAGGATGGGTATCTGGAATCGGACAATGCGGTGGTGACCTGGTGTGTGGGTCATTTGGTTACGATGAGCTATCCGGAGGCCTATGATCCGCAGTTAAAGAGATGGAGCCTCAGCACTCTCCCTTTTATTCCTCAGACATTTAAATATGAAGTGATCGATTCCTCCAGGAAGCAATTTGGAATTGTGAAAGGGCTTTTGAACCGGCCGGATGTGGAAACCATCTATGTGTGTACCGACTCCGGGCGGGAGGGAGAATATATTTACCGTCTGGTGGAGCAGATGGCCGGAGTGAAGGGCAAGAAGCGCCTGCGCGTCTGGATTGACTCGCAGACGGAGGAAGAGATTTTAAAGGGAATCCGGACGGCGAAAGATTTGTCGGAGTACGACAATCTGGCGGCGTCTGCTTATCTGCGGGCCAAGGAAGATTACCTGATGGGAATCAATTTTTCCCGTCTGCTTACTCTGAAATATGGAAATGTACTTTCTTCTTATTTAAAAGAGAACCGCACAGTGCTGTCGGTGGGCCGGGTAATGACCTGCGTCCAGGGAATGGTGGTTCGGCGGGAAAGAGAAATTCGCGATTTTGTGAAAACGCCGTTTTATCGGGTGCTTGCCGTTTTGGACTGCGGCGGAGACCGGCTGGAGGCGGAATGGAAAGCCGTGGAGGGCAGCCGCTATTTCGGACGTCCCTGTCTGTATAAGGATAATGGTTTTAAGGACAGAAAGACGGCCCAGGAGCTGATTGATTTTCTCAGAGAGACGGAGCCGGTGACGGCTCAGGTGGTAAATGCGGAACGCAGACAGGAGAAGAAGAATCCCCCGCTTTTATACAATCTGGCCGAGCTTCAGAATGATTGCTCCCGGTATTTCAAGCTGAGTCCCGATGAAACGCTGAAGATTGTCCAGGAGCTGTATGAAAAAAAGCTGGTCACCTATCCGCGAACGGACGCCCGCGTTCTCTCCACCGCGGTATCCAAGGAGATTGTCAAAAACATTTCTGGGCTGAAAAACATTTCAGAGGTGCGCGGCTTTGCAGAAAAAATCCTCCAGGAAGGAAGTTATAAGAATCTTGCGAAGAGCCGGTATGTCAATGACAAGGCTATTACCGATCACTATGCCATTATCCCGACCGGAGAGGGAACGGGCCAGCTGGGCCGGTTGTCCGCAGGAGCAAGAGGCGTTTACGAGATAATTGTGAGGCGTTTCCTCAGCATCTTTTATCCGCCTGCGCTTTATCAGAAGTATGGATTTCAGTTCGCGATAAGAGGTGAAGCTTTCTTTGCCCGGTTTAAGGTGTTAAAAGAAGCGGGCTATCTGGCGGTGGCCTACGACCCCAAAGGCGCGGGAAAACGAGGTGCGGACGGAGCCGGAAAGGATTTGCCGGACCGTGAGAAGACCGGCGGGGAGGGCCGGGAATCACAGGGAGAAGGCAAGGGGGGCGATTCAGAAGAGATGCTGATCCAGGGAAGCGCCCTGTTAGAGCGGATCACCCATTTGAGGAAGGGGATGAATCTGCCGGTTCTGGATTTTGCAGTCAAGGAGGGAGAAACCTCGCCGCCAAAGCGTTATACCTCCGGTTCCATTATTCTGGCCATGGAAAATGCCGGTCAGCTGATCGAGGATGAGGATCTGCGGGCACAGATCAAGGGAAGCGGAATTGGCACCAGCGCCACCCGGGCGGAAATCCTCAAAAAACTGGTGAACAATCAGTACCTGGCTTTGAACAAAAAAACACAGGTGATTACGCCGACGCTTCTGGGAGAGCTTTATTACGATACGGTAGATCAGTCGCTGCGCCAGCTTTTGAATCCGGAACTGACGGCCAGCTGGGAAAAGGGACTGACCTATGTGGCCGAGGGACAGATCACTGAAGAGGAATATATGGTGAAGCTGGATGGTTTCATCCGGCGGCGTACAGCCAGCGTTATGGGGCTGAACAATGGCAGCCAGCTGTTTGCACTTTTTGACCGGGTGCGGCCATATTATGTAAAAAGCAGCAGTTCGGCAAATAAGGCGGAGCGGAAAAAAGACGGCGCCAAAGCAGCGTCCAAAGCAGAGAAAACAGCAGAGAAAGCAGCAGGGAAAGCAGGTTCGGCCGCGTTGAAGACCGAGGGCAGTAAAAAGCAGTAAAATGCAGATAAATAGGAAAAAGAGCAGGAATGCCCGGTGAAAATAATAAGATCCTTTCGGAAATCTTTAATTTTTCCTCTTGTAATCCCGCTGAAAAATGAATACAATAGACTTAGAAAGAAGGTGATTCCCATGGACGAGGAGTTTTACCCGATGATCCAGGACATTCTGGACCATCCGGTTTTTCAGAAGCTGCGTGAGCTTCCCCATCATGGTCCGGATAATTCCGTCTATGATCATTCTCTTGCCACGGCCCGCAGGGCCTACCTTTTGGGAAGGGGTCTGCGTTTGGGGCAGGAGGAGCTTCGTTCCCTGACCAGAGCGGCGCTTTTGCATGACTTTTTTGGTTATGACTGGCGAGACGGCTGGTATAAGGAGCTGGTGTCCCGTTATCGGGGCATGCGCCGTCTGACTCATATGCATGCTTTTTGGCATGGGCAGATTGCGGCGGAGCGGGCCAGGCTCTACTTTGATCTGAGTCCCGAACAGTGCGCAGCTATTGCAAGTCACATGTTTCCTCTGTCCACCTCTTTGCCCAGGAGCCGCCAGGCGTGGCTTATTACCCTGGCAGACAAGATGGTGGCGTCCAGGGAGATGTCGGTGACGGCGGGCCGCAGCATGTATGGCCTGTGGCGCAGGCTGTTCGCCTATTCATAACAGGTGAGAGGAAAGCAGAATGAAGGATTGGACGATACAGGCGCTGTTTACGCTGGATGAGACGTTGGCCAGGCCGCTTCTCGAGAAATATACTTATCCCTGGGAGGCGCTTCCGGAGATTGGAGATTTTATCGTGAAGCTGGGCGAGACTCTTTCTCCAGAGGAGTACGAAGAGAGAGAGAATCATGTATGGATTGCCAAATCGGCCAAGGTGGCTCCGACAGCGTTTATCGGCAGCAATGTGATCATCGGAAAGGATGCGGAGATTCGCCACTGTGCATTTATTCGGGGCAATGCCCTGGTGGGAGAGGGCGCTGTGGTGGGCAATTCCACCGAGCTGAAGAATGTGATTCTCTTCAACAAGGTTCAGGTTCCTCATTACAATTACGTCGGCGATTCCATTCTGGGCTACAGGGCCCATATGGGGGCCGGCTCCATCACCTCCAATGTAAAGTCGGATAAGACTTTGGTGGTGGTAAAGACGCCGGAGGGCGAGATTCCCACCGGTTTAAAGAAATTTGGAGCGATCCTGGGCGATTTGGTGGAGGTAGGCTGCGGCACAGTACTGAATCCGGGCAGTATCGTGGGACGGGAGAGTAATATTTATCCGCTTTCCATGGTCCGGGGCGTAATTCCTGCCCGCTCCATTTATAAAAAGCAGGGCGAAGTGGTGGAAAAAAGATAAGCAATGTTGATAAAAAGACCTTCTTCTGGACACACTGTAGATAAGTGTGAAAAGCAGGAGGTCTTTGTATGTTTGGAATTTTGATTTCATTGCTGTCAGGCGCTTTGATGAGCATCCAGGGCGTATTTAATTCAGAAGTAACCAAACAGACCAGTATCTGGGTGTCTGCCGGCTGGGTACAGCTGACGGCCTTTGCCACCTGTCTGGTGATCTGGCTGTTTACCGGCAAACCGCAGGTGACGGGACTGTTTTCGGTAAGCCCATGGTATATGCTGACCGGCGGTGTGATCGGTGCCTTTATCACCTATACGGTCATACAGGGAATGAATTCCCTGGGGCCGGCCCGATCGGTAATGCTTATTGTGGTATCTCAGGTGCTGGTGGCATATCTGATCGAAGCCTTTGGACTCTTTGGGGTGGAAAAGGCTCCCTTTGAGTGGCGTAAGGTCCTTGGCATGGGGCTGGCCGTGGCAGGAATTGTCATATTTAAGTGGTGATAAGGCCGCAGGAAGCAGCATAAATTTTTGCTTGTATTTCGCGGCCGGCTCGGTTAAAATAGGCTTGTGGCAAAAGAGAACCGGCCTTTTTTCGCAGGAGAAAGGAAAGCGGAATGAAAAGGGCGGAGGAAAGACAGATCAGCCGTGCCGTGAGGCATATGGCTGTTATTTGCGTGATGACAGCGTCTTTGACAGCGCTGCTTTTGCTTGCCGGCTGCGGCCGGTCATCGGCAGCTGTAGAGATTGACACACAGTCGTCGGTTCCATTGGAATCGGAGATTGCGCCGGCCGAGGCGCCGGAAACAGAAACTGCATTGGCTCAGACGCAGCCGCCGGCTGAGGAGCCCGGTATTTTTGTCCATGTCTGCGGCCAGGTGCTGCGCCCCGGTGTGTATGAACTGCCTGCGGGCAGCCGGGTCTGGGACGCGGTGGAGGAGGCCGGAGGCTTTCTGGAAGAGGCGGCGGCGGATTCTGTTAATCTGGCAGCGGCGCTGACGGATGGGATGAAGGTGGTGATACCTTCACAGGAAGAAGCTGCGCAGGACCCTTACGGATTGGCGGAAGAGGGCTGGTACCAGGAGGCGCAGACCTCAGGAGACGCAGAAACTTCGGATGGCCAGGCAGGTCTGGTGGACATCAACAGGGCTACGGCGGCACAGCTGCAGACTGTACCGGGAATCGGAGAGGTGCGGGCGCAGGATATCGTTGCCTACCGGGAGACTCACGGTCTCTTTGAAAAGGTGGAGGATATCATGCAGGTGTCGGGAATCAAAGAGGGCCTGTTTGCCAAGATAAAGGACTATATCACTGTGGGAGGATGATTATGGCGAACCGTATACTGGTAGTAGACGATGAGAAACTGATTGTGAAGGGGATTCGCTTCAGTCTGGAGCAGGACGGGATGCAGGTGGACTGCGCCTATGACGGGGAAGAGGCTTTGCGTCTGGCACGTCAGAACGAGTATGATGTGGTCCTGCTGGATCTGATGCTGCCGGTATATGACGGTTATGAGGTGTGTCAGCGCATCCGTGAGTTTTCCGATATGCCGATCATTATGCTGACGGCCAAGAGCGACGATATGGATAAGATTCTGGGGTTGGAATACGGCGCCGACGATTATATCACCAAGCCTTTCAATATTTTGGAGGTCAAGGCCCGCATCAAGGCGATTGTACGCCGCAGCAGCAAAAAGGCGGCGCAGCAGGAGGACTCTTCCCGCTTAAAGGTGGGAGAACTTACCATGGACCGGGAGAGCCGCCGGGTATTTATCGGAGAAAGAGAAGTCAATCTGACAGCCAAGGAATTTGATCTTTTGGAGCTTTTGCTGACCAATCCGGGTAAGGTATTCAGCCGGGAGAAGCTTCTGAATATAATCTGGGGCTACGAGTATCCGGGAGACGTGCGCACGGTGGACGTCCATGTCAGAAGACTGCGAGAAAAGGTGGAGGCTAACCCCAGTGATCCCAAATACGTCTACACCAAATGGGGTGTAGGCTACTACTACAAAGGATGAGCGAGATGAAGAGGAAAAGAAAACCGATTCGATTCGTCCGAAGCATCCATGTGAGAATGTTTTTGCTCCTTGTTTTGATGGGAGTGATACCGCTTTACATTGTCAGCACGATTATGATTTACAGCTCTTCGCAGAATCAGATTCAGACGAAGATGGCGGAACTGCAGTATCAGAGCGTGGCCCTGATCAGCGAGCTGGAGGAGCGCGGTTATATGTCCAATATGTCTCAGCCGGTGGTGACGGCTGAGATTGAACAGCTGGCCCGTTTTTATCGGGGACGTATTATTCTGGTGGACAGCAACTATCGAATCTGCAAGGATACATACTATATGGGCGAGGGCAAGTACAATATCTCTGAGGAGGTTATTACCTGCTTTGCCGGCTCCAATACTTCCCGTTATGATGAGGAGGGCGAGTATCTGGAGCTGACTCTGCCCATCAACAACGCCCAGGAGGATATCGTGGGTGTGTTTGTCATCACGGCCTCTACGGAGTCGATTGGTACAATGGAGGAACAGCTTCGGTATCAGGGGATGGTGGCGATGATTATCGCCGTCATGATTATTGTGGCGATCAGCCTGTTTTTGTCGGCGCGTCTGGTGCGTCCTTTCAAAAAGATGGTGCGCGTTATCGACGAGTCCTCTCAGGATTCGGTGGGCGGAGATATTCAGGTGGATGACTGCGTGGAGACGCAGCGGATCGCCCAGGCATACAACAGGACTCTGGCCAGGCTGCGCACCCTGGATGAATCCCGGCAGCAGTTTGTTTCCAATGTGTCTCATGAATTGAAGACGCCGATTACCTCCATTCGTGTGTTGGCGGACTCTCTGATCGATCAGGAAGATGTGCCGGTGGAGCTTTACCGGGAATTTATGACGGATATTTCCGCGGAAATCGACCGGGAGAGCCAGATTATAGAGGATCTGCTGACCCTGGTGCGAATGGATAAGGCAAACACGGAGCTGAATATTTCGCAGGTTAATATCAACGATATGATGGAGGCTATTTTAAAGCGCCTGCGTCCTCTGGCCATGAAGCGAAATGTGGAGCTGGTGCTGGAGAGCTTCCGGCCGGTGCTGGCGGATGCCGATGAGGTGAAGCTGAGTCTGGCGGTCACGAACCTGGTGGAAAATGCGATTAAATACAATGTGGATAATGGATGGGTTCGCGTATCTCTCAATGCGGATCATCAGTTTTTCTATATTAAAGTGGCCGATTCCGGTATCGGAATTCCCGAGGCAGACTGGGATCATATTTTTGAACGTTTTTATCGGGTGGATAAGGCCCGTTCCAGAGCGACCGGCGGGACGGGCCTGGGTCTGGCGATCACAAAGAGCATTATCTCGCTGCATCATGGAGCGATCCGTGTACACAGCGTAGAAGGAGAAGGCGCTACATTTACAGTGCGTATTCCCCGCACCTACCGCAGACAGGAGGTGGAAGTATGAGGAGAGATCGTAGAGATATCAGAAGGCCGGGCAAAAGAACGGCGGCGCTGGCCTTTCTCCTGATTCTGGCCGTTCTGGCGGCGGGATGCTCCAGTGAGAGACAGACGGAACAGCTGGAGGCGGGACAGTATTATACCTACTATGTTAATCAGTCGGGAACCGCGCTGGTAAGACGCGTCTATGAGCCGGAGGCTCAGGATACGGAAGGGATTATCACAGAGCTTTTGGGACAGTGTCAGACTGTCCCGGAGGGAAGCGACGGACAGAGGGCTATTCCCGCCAATGTGGTGCTGTCTTCTGCGCCCCGGCTGGAAGGAAATGTGGTTAATATTTATTTTGACACCACCTATACGCTGATGGATAAGGTGACGGAGCTTTTGTGCCGGGCTGCGCTGGCAAAGACGCTGACGCAGGTAGAGGGAGTGGACTATATATCGATTTATGTCAATGAAAAACCCTACGGCGGCAGCAGCGCTTCCTCCGGAGAAGGTGAGAATAGTCCCGGTCCGGGCGGTTCCCAAACCGAGACGTCGGATTCTTCTCCCATACTGATCAGTGGATCGGATTTCCTGGATAATACGGGCGATGATACCAATCAGTATTTGCGGGCTGATCTGGTTTTGTACTTTGCCAATGCGGAGGGGAATGCCCTGGTTACAGAGACCCAGTCGGTGGTTTATTCCAATAATCTGTCTCTGGAACGGGTAGTGCTCAATCAGCTTCTGGAGGGGCCGTCTCTGGAGGGCAGCATGGCGACCATTCCGTCTACCGTGCGTGTCCAGGGGGTTACGGTGCGGGATGGTGTCTGTTACGTGGATTTTGACAGCACTTTTCTGGAGGATACGGCCAATGTGACCGATGCAATTGTGATCTATTCCATCGTAAATTCGCTGACGGAGCTGTCTACCATCAGTCAGGTGCAGATTACCGTAAATGGTTCTGCCGATGTGAGTTTTCGCAACAATATTTCTTTGTCGGGACGGTTTGAGAGAGATTTGTCCTACCTGCAGCAGGAGGAAGAAGAGACGCAGACTGAGGAGGCTCAGACGCCGCAGGAGACTTTGACGGAGACGGAACCGGAGGGCGGTTCTCAGGAGACGGAGCCGACAGCCGCCGCCGAGACGGCTGCCGGAGAGGGAGAGCAGCAGACGGGGCAGTCCAGTGTCGGCAGCTGATCAGCCGGCTTCGTCTGCCTGTTCTCCAAAAAAGGCGATATTGATGCCCTCAGAGATTGTATAGCTGAGCCGTTTGACGGTTTCATCCACGTCTTTGGGCGTTACAAACATGGGGCCAAAGCGCGGCTCCAACAGTTCCCTGACCAAGGCATAGCGTTCCTCCGTACTCATGGAGGAGAGAACGGAAGCAAAATCCTCGGTATCTGTTTCCCGGCGCAGCACCTCGATCAGGGTGTCCAGCGTGTCCGTGACAATGGCGGCGGCGCCTACCACTGTGGGGACGCCGATGGCGATAACCGGTATACCCAGGCTTTGCCGGGTCAGGGCGTGGCGATGATTGCCTACGCCGGAACCGGGATGGATACCGGTATCGGAGATTTGGATGGTGGTGCCCAGACGTGTTACGCTGCGGGCGGCCAGAGCATCGATGGCCAGAATCAGATCCGGTTTGATTTGACGGACCAGAGCCTGGATAATTTCGGCGGTTTCCATACCGGTCTGGGCCATGACGCCGGGGACGATGCCGCAGACGCAGGCGGCGTCATCCTGGATGGCGGGGATTTTGAAATTGCCCGTGCGCAGATGCCGGTTGATGAAGAGGTTATCCAATACCATAGGACCCAAAGCGTCCGGTGTGACATCATCGTTTCCCAGCCCCACTGCCAGTATGGTGGGCGTCTCCTGGATTTTCAGCGTATTAAGCAGAACGCGCAGCTGTCTGGCCAGGCAGCGGGATATTTCACGGTGGCAGCTGCCGCTGTTTTCCGTCATACGGCGGGCTTCCAGCGTAATGTAGGTTCCCACCGGCTTGTGAAGAGCTACGGCCCCGATTTCGTTTTCGATTACAACACGGGTGACATGGATCGGAGCATCTTTTTCTGTATGTTCCGATATGGTTACGCCGGACATGGAGGAGGTTTGCCTGCGGCCATCCGTTTCCTCTACGGCCAGGTCCGTGCGCACGTCAAAGGATGGAACGCCGGTTTGAGGCAGAGACTGTGGATCTTCTGGAATGTAACCGGTTTTTACCGGGGGGATGAGAGGAGTTTCTTCCATAATATAAATGACCTCCTTATTCTGCGGACATTTTATAGAGATATTTTTGAGGAAAAAAGAGAAATTTATGTATTGACATCCAGGAAATTATTTTATAGAATATATAGGCATGTTTACATTAGAAACGTCCGTGTCCGGCTTTAATGCAAACAATGGAGAAGAATATTAAGCGATGTGGAGGTGTACAGATTGGCGAACATCAAGTCTGCTAAGAAGAGAATTCTGGTAAATGCGACCCGGGCTGCCCGCAATAAGTCCATTCGTTCCGGCGTAAAGACCGCTGTGAAAAAGGTGGATGCTGCTGTTGCTGCCGGTGATAAGGAAATGGCTGCTGCTGCTTTGCAGAATGCGATTTCTACGATTGATAAGGCTGCTTCCAAAGGCGTCTATCATAAGAATACCGCTTCCCGGAAAATCTCTCGTTTGACCAAAGCCGTAAACGGAGTACAGTAATAGAGATTTTTTGAACTTAGACCGGGTATGCTGCGCCTGGTAAAATAATGAAATAGGCTCTTCCGACTGAAGGTGTGCGGTTGGAAGGGTCTGTTTTTTTATTCTTGACTTTCCCAAAAGTCTCTGTTAGGATGATGCCAGACAGAATATTGCGATGTGAAGACGCTGGTCTGAAAAAATGGACGGAGGAAGACGCAATGCGGATTGGGATGGGATACGATGTTCATCGTTTGGTGGAAGACAGGAAGCTGATTCTGGGCGGGGTGGAAATTCCCTGGGAAAAGGGACTTTTGGGACACTCAGATGCGGATGTGCTGGTTCATGCCGTGATGGACGCCCTTTTAGGAGCGGCTGCTCTGGGGGATATCGGACAGCATTTTCCGGATACAGATCCGGCCTACAAGGGGGCGGACAGCCTGCAGCTTTTAAGTAAAGTGGGCGAAATTCTGAAGGAGGCCGGATATGAGATCGGCAATGTGGACGCTACCGTGATTGCCCAGCGGCCCAAGCTGGCTCCTTATCGGGAGCAGATGCGGGTCAATATGGCTAGGGCTCTGTCCGTGGATGCGAGTCAGATCAGCGTCAAGGCCACAACCGAAGAGGGCCTGGGATTTACCGGCGCAGGCGAGGGAATATCGGCGCAGGCCGTCGCTCTTCTTATCTGAAAGGGAGCGGTCTTTACAGTACCCCTTGACAAAACGCAAGTTATTGCATAGACTAAAGTATAATCGGATAAAACAAAGGCAGTGAAAGGAAGAGTATTCTGCAAAGGCAGACCGCAGAGAGGGAGCGTCACCGGCTGCAAGCGTTCCCGGCCATGCAGCAGAAGAAGTGCATCCGGGAGCCGACTGCGCGAAGCGGCATATGTCAGTCTAGCGGAGTACGTCCGACCCGCGTTACGGGTATTGAGAGAGGGTCTTTGGGCCCTAATCGGAGTGGAACCGCGGAGTGAGTGACTTCGTCTCCTTAATAGAGGAGGCGGAGTCTTTTTGTTTCTTTGAAACCTCATACCTGGGAAATAAAAGCGCTTGCAGGAACCGCGCTGCAAAGCAAAATTCTGTTTCACAGGGGAAGCCCGGCCGAAGTCTGGCCGGGTAAGGGAAAGGAGGGATTCTATTTGGGATTTATAGCCTACATTCGCAAAGAAGCTGATGTGATACGAGACAGGGACCCCGCCATCAAGTCCACGGCGGAGGTGCTTTTATACTCCAGCTTTTGGGCTATACTGGCCTATCGAACCGCTCATAAATGGTATTTAAAGCGGCATTATTTCTGGGCCAGATGGCTGTCGCAGCGGGCGGCAAAGAAGACGGGGATAGAGATTCATCCCGGCGCCGTAATCGGAGAGGGTTTGTTTATCGATCATGGTCATGGCGTGGTCATTGGAGAAACAACGGTAATCGGAGATAACGTAACCCTTTATCAGGGGGTCACTCTGGGAGGAAACGGAAAGGAAAAGGGCAAGCGTCATCCAACCCTGGGCAGCAATGTGATGGTCAGCGCCGGAGCCAAGGTGCTGGGCTCCTTTACCATTGGAGACAATTCCAAGATTGGGGCCGGGTCTGTGGTACTGCAGGAAGTGCCGCCAGGTTCCACCGTGGTAGGAGTGCCGGGGCGGGTGGTAAAGAGAGACAATGTGCGAGTGCCCCAGGCGGATCTGGATCAGATCCATCTGCCCGATCCGGTAAAACAGGAAATTGAAATGCTGAAAAAAGAGTGCGCCAGCCTGCGAGAGGAGCTGGGGCGTCTTGAAAATAACCAAAAGGAGAAAGGAAAGACAGATGAAAATCTATAATACGCTGACCAAGAAAAAGGAAGAGTTTATCCCTTTGGAGGAGGGAAAGGTGCGGATGTATGTCTGCGGCCCTACCGTTTACAATCTGATTCATATCGGCAATGCCCGTCCGATGATTGTTTTTGATACCGTTCGCCGGTATTTTGAATACAAGGGCTATGCGGTAAATTATGTGTCCAATTTTACCGATGTGGATGACAAAATCATCAAAAAGGCCATTGAGGAGGGGGTAGACGCCTCCGTAATCTCGCAGCGTTATATTGCAGAGTGCAAAAAGGATATGGAAGCCATGAACGTCCGCCCGGCCACAACCCATCCCCTGGCTACCCAGGAGATCTGCGGGATGGAGGAAATGATTCAGAAGCTGATCGATACCGGTCATGCCTATGTGGTATCCGACGGAACGGTGTATTACCGCACCCGCAGCTTCAAGGATTACGGCAAGCTCTCCCACAAGAATCTGGATGAGCTGCAGGCGGGGCATCGCTCCATCAAGGTAACCGGCGATGAAAAGGAAGACGACTATGACTTTGTCCTGTGGAAGCCCAAGAAAGAAGGGGAGCCCTACTGGGAGTCTCCCTGGTGCGACGGCCGTCCCGGCTGGCATATCGAGTGTTCCGTAATGGCCAAAAGATATCTGGGCGACCAGATCGATATTCATGCCGGCGGCGAAGATCTGATATTCCCGCATCACGAGAATGAAATAGCTCAGAGCGAAGCTGCCAATGGCAAGGAGTTCGCCCGCTACTGGATGCACAATGCTTTTTTGAATATTGATAATAAGAAGATGTCCAAGTCCGCCGGCAATTTCTTTACGGTGCGGGATATCTCCGAGAAGTATGATCTGCAGGTGCTGCGCTTCTTTATGCTCAGCGCCCACTACAGAAGCCCGCTGAATTTCAGCGCAGAATTGATGGAAGCGGCCAAGAACGGTCTTGCCCGTATTGTGACCGGAGCGGAGCGCCTGCGGGAGCTGGCTGGCAAGGTTCAGGACGGGGCGCTTGCCGGCGAGGAGAAAGAGCGCCTGGAAGAGCTTAAGAGCCTGACGGCCAAGTACGAGGCGGCCATGGACGATGATTTCAATACGGCTGACGCGATTGCCGCCGTATTTGAGATGGTGAGACTCTCCAACGCCACAGCCACAGAACAGTCCTCCCGGACTTATGTGGAGACTATGCTTGCTGAAATTGAAAAGCTGTGCGACGTGCTGGGACTGATAACGGAGAAGAAAGAAGAGCTTTTGGACGCGGATATAGAAGAGATGATTGCAAAAAGACAGCAGGCCAGGAAGGACAAAAACTTTGCCCTGGCGGATCAGATCCGGGCGGAGCTTGCTGAAAAAGGAATCCTTTTGGAGGATACCAGAGAAGGGGTTAAATGGAAGAGAGCATGACGCAGGAAAAGCTGGGACAGGAAAGTATGGAACCGGAAAATATAGAACAGGAAAGCATGGAGCAGAAGGGAATGAAAGAGGATGCCTCCCGGCAGATAGAGGCAGACGACCTTGCCGGGCTTGTCCGGGAAGCGCTCGTTATACCGGCGGGCGATCTGCGCAGCTATTCACCGCTGACGTTAGCTTTTCTGGGAGATGCCGTCTATGAGCTGATTGTGCGCACTATGGTGGTGGCCCGGCACAATGCCTCTCCCAATCGGCTGAACCGGGAGAGAAGCGCCCTCTCCCGGGCATCGGCTCAGGCTCAGATGATCCGCGATCTGTCGGACCGGCTGACGCAGGAGGAGGCGGCAATCTACCGCAGAGGCCGCAACGCCCATTCTGTCACCAAGGCCAAGAACGCCACAGTGGCGGATTATCGGGCGGCTACCGGTTTTGAGGCTCTGATGGGATATCTGTATCTGAAGGGAGATATCCGGCGGGTGATCGAGCTGGTGCGGGAGGGCCTTGCCGCCCAGAAGGAGCAGAGGAATTTGCAGCACAAAGAAACACGCAGGGAGGAGCAGGAAGAACAGGGAAAATGAGATACGAGGAATTTACAATAGAGGGAAGAAATGCGGTACTGGAGGCGTTCCGCTCCGGCCGGCCCATCGACCGGGTGTTTATTCTGGACGGATGCAAGGATGGACCGATTCAGACGATATTAAAGGAAGCCAGGAAACGGGAAGTCCTGATAAATTTTGTAAAGAAGGAAAGGCTGGATCAGCTGTCGGAGACCGGCAAGCATCAGGGGGTGGTTGCCCAGGCGGCCGCCTATGAGTATGCACAGGTGGAGGACATGCTGGAGGCGGCCAGGGCGAAGGGGGAAGACCCTTTCCTGTTTCTTCTGGACGGGATTGAGGACCCTCACAATTTGGGGGCAATTATCCGTACGGCCAATCTGGCCGGAGCTCACGGAGTCATTATTCCGAAGCGCCGGGCTGTGGGGCTGACTGCGGTGGTAGCCAAAACCTCTGCCGGGGCTTTGAATTATACGCCGGTGGCCAGAGTTACCAACCTGTCCGCTGAGATTGAGGAGCTGAAGAAAAAAGGGCTGTGGTTTGTCTGCGCCGCTATGGATGGAGACGTGATGTATCGCTGCAATCTAAAGGGTCCGATTGGCCTGGTGATTGGCAGCGAAGGAGATGGGGTCAGCCGTCTGGTCCGTGAAAAATGCGATATGACGGCTTCTATTCCCATGAAGGGAGACATCGATTCGCTGAACGCCTCGGTGGCGGCCGGCGTTCTGGCCTATGAAGTAGTCCGGCAGCGAATGATGGGCTAAAGGCTGCCGCGCCGGCAGAACACATATCCGATGGGATGGAGTTTGAGGAAAATGGAAATCAAAAAGCTGGATCTGGCAGAAGCCAGACAGGTCTGTGATGAGCATATGATGTATGATTTTCCCGATAATGAGCGCAAGCCCTTTTCTTCCATCGAAGGGATGGCGCGGAAGGGATGGTACCGCTGCCTGGGGTTTTATGAGGAGGAGAGGCTTGCGGCCTATGCCTTCCGGATATTCGCGGACGATATTATGGATACCGGCAATGGGTGCGGTATGGGGCGGAAAGGCAGGATAGAATGAGAAGGGAAGTGGATGTGCGGGAGCTTCAAAGGCTCTATGGGGCGGAGGATATGGTGCGGGCTGACTGCGGCGGCTGTGCAGGCTGTCACAGCTGCTGTCAGGGGATGGGAGATTCCATAGGACTTGATCCCTGGGATGTCTGGAATTTGTGCCGGGGCACGGGCCGGAGTCTGGAGGAGCTGATAAACGGCGGTTATGCAGAGCTTGGCCTGGACGATGGACTGGTTCTGCCTCATCTGCGAATGAGGAGGAGGCAGGACGGACAAGAGGCCTGCGGTTTTTTGAGCGAGGAGGGCCGCTGTCTGGTGCATCCTTTCCGGCCGGGAATCTGCCGCCTGTTTCCGTTGGGCAGATATTATGAAAATGGTGATTTTCGATATTATTTGCAGATGAATCAGTGTCCCAAACCGGTCAAGGCTAAGGTACGGGTGCGTAAATGGCTGGAGATCGAGGAGCTGGAACGCTATGAGCAATTTGTTCGCGACTGGCACAGTCTGCTGACCCGGTGCAGGCAAGGGGCCGGCCGGTGCGGGGAGGAGGCCAGGAAGAAGGCGAGTCTGTTGCTTCTCAGAATATTCTATCTGGCCTCATATGAAACAGAGGCGGATTTTTACGGACAGTTTGAGGCAAGAAAGCAGAGCGCCGGTTCTGTTTTGGCCGGACTTTTCGTAGAATAGAACCAAGGATGAGTCGGCGGGGACCGGTATGTCTTTGGTGCTTGGGGGCCTTCGGGCTGTTTTGGATTGGTTTGATAAAATATTGTGGGATTGGCCCTGCATGCTGATTTTTTTTCTGGCTGCGGGGCTTTATTTTTCCTGGGGGACGGGCTGGTTTCAGCTGCGCAGGGCCGGCTGGTGGCTGCGCTATACCTGGGCCCAGCTGTTTGGCCGGGGAGGAGAGCGGCGCAGAGGCGAAAGCGCCGGAATCTCCCAGAGGCAGTCTATCTGCACGGCTCTGGCGGCTACCGTAGGAACCGGCAATATTGTGGGAGTGGCGACGGCCATCACGGCGGGAGGGCCGGGAGCAGTCTTTTGGATGTGGGTAAGTTCTGTGCTGGGAATGATGACAGGCTTTGCGGAGAAGACGCTGGGAATCCTGTATCGGGGGAAGGACCGGGAGGGGCGTTATGCGGGAGGCCCCATGGCCTATATGGAAAAGGGACTCCACGCCAGGTGGCTGGCAGTCTGTTTTGCCTTTCTGTGCATGGCGGCTTCCTTTGGCGTGGGCAATGTGGCGCAGATTCATTCCATGGCCGGCAGTCTGGAGGAGGCCTTTGGTATTCCCGGCTGGATCACCGGCGTGGCTGCGGCCTTTGTAGTGGGCGTGGTGCTGTTAGGCGGTATCCGGCGGATCAGCGCTCTGGCAGAGAGGCTGGTGCCCTTCATGGTTTTTCTCTATATGGGAGGGGCGGCGGTGGTTCTGTTTTTCCGGGCGGAACAGATACCGGAGGCCTTTGCCCTGATTTTTCGGGAGGCCTTTCGCCTGCCCTCGGCCGTGGGAGGAGCTGCCGGTTATGGAGTTGCCAGAGCTATGCGCGTTGGAGTTGCCAGAGGAGTATTTACCAACGAGGCAGGGCTGGGAGCTTCCGTGTTTGCCCACAGTGCGGCGGATACAAAGGAGCCGGCCGAACAGGGAATGTGGGGAATCTTTGAGGTATTTGCCGACACCATTGTGGTCTGTACGGTGACGGCTCTGGTAATCCTGACCACAGCGGCGGCGGACCCGCAGAGTCTGGCGGGGCTGGATGGAGCGGCCCTGACCATGCGCTGTTTTGCGATGATACTGCCCTGGGGCGACCAGCTGATCGCTCTGTGTCTGGCCCTCTTTGCCTTTGGCAGCCTGGTGGGGTGGTCCTACTACGGAGAAAGAGCCACAGAATATCTGTTTGGCGAGGGCGCTGTGCTTCTCTACAAGATGGCCTATGTCTTTGTTGTAAGCCTGGGGTCCGTGGCCTCCCTTGGCCTGGTGTGGGAGCTGGCCGACGTCTGCAACGGGCTGATGGCTATTCCCAATCTGACGGCTCTGTTTCTTCTGTCCCGCCAGGTCTTTGCAGAGCAGCGGGATTATGAGAAACGCTATAAAAGTCGTTATGGAAGCCGCCATAAAAGGCGGTCAGCTCCCAAACAGGACAGCTTTAAAACAGAATCGTTTTAAAATCGGCTAAAGGGGGACAGACAGCCAGAGCCCTTTTGTGTTATACTGGTGTAGAAGTCCCAGACAGCTGGCAGACAGGAGGAGAAGGCAAATGAAGATACTGAATTTTGGATCCTTGGGGATTGACTATGTCTTTTCGGTGGAGCATTTTGTGAGGCCGGGGGAGACGCTGCTTGCCAAGGAGAGGCAGATTTATTGCGGAGGTAAAGGGCTCAATCAGTCTATTGCTCTGGCGAAGGCGGGGGCCATGGTGTTTCAGGCGGGAGCGATTGGAAGCGACGGGGAATTCCTGCTGGATACGCTGAGGTCCTGCGGCGTAAATGTGGATTTGGTTCGCTGCCTGGAGGAAGTGGGGACGCAGAATGCGCTGATCCAGGTAAATGGCGAGGGGCAGAACTGCATCCTGCTTTACGGCGGAGCCAATCAGGCGCTGACACAGGAAATGGTGGACAGCGCTTTTGCAGGTTTTGAGAAGGGAGACTATCTGGTGCTCCAAAACGAGGTGAATCTGGCAGATCAGATGATCCGTGCAGGCCATCAGAAGGGAATGCGGGTGATTCTGAATCCTTCGCCTTTAAACGAGGCCATCGACAGGCTGCCCCTGGAGCTGGTGGATATGTTTATTTTGAATGAAGTGGAGGGGGAAGGGCTCTCCCATACGGCGGATAAGGAGAGGATGATCTTCGCCCTTCGGGAACGTTTCCCCCGGGCGGCCATTGTGCTGACCCTGGGCGGGGATGGCTCGGTCTATCTGGAGGCGGGACAAAGCGAGCCTGTTTATCAGAGGGCCTATCGTGTAAAGGCTGTGGATACCACGGCGGCGGGGGATACCTTCACCGGATATCTGGTGGCGGGACTTGCGCGGGGGCTGGCCCCTGCGGCTGCCATGGAAAGGGCCAGCGCCGCCGCGGCGATCTCGGTGACACGAAAGGGAGCGGCGCCGTCGATTCCAAATGAGGAAGAGGTCAGCGCCTTTTTGCAAAGGATCGGCGCAGAGACCATCCATGATGAAAGCCAGGAAAAATTTCATTAAAAACAAGAAAGAAAATTAATTTTCATTTTACACAGATATGATGAAAAGCTGATCTTTCGGATGCTAGAATATGCCTGCAGGCGGGAAAAACCGTTCTGCGGGCATTTTCCTTTTGTGGGAAACCTGGTTTATATCTATTATGGAGGATAATTGAGATGGAAATGACAAAAAAAGAGACGGCGACGCAGTCTCAGAAGCTGATGGTATTTGTGCTGACGATGGCCCTGTATGGCCTGGCTACTTTGTTTACGGAGCTGATTCCCAGCTTTCAGGCGGGAATTGTGGAGTTTTCAGTGGAATATTTTCTGTTTATCCCGCTGACCCTGGCGATCCTTTTTGATCCGATGTCGGCGGCTTTGGGAGCAGCCACCGGCGAGCTGGTTTTCAGTGAAATTATGCTGGGACAGTTTGGAGGCTTGGGGGAGCTGGAAAAATTTCTGACGGTGACAATCGGCGTCTATGTGGCGGGCCGGATGGTAAAAAATCCTGCAAACCGCGCCATGGTGGGTATAGCTGCCATTACCGGCACGGGCCTGCAGCTCTTTTTGGGAATGCTGGTGGATATTATGAAGGTGCAGTTTGCCGTTGAGGATTTTGAGGCGGTGGCAGGTCTTCCTGAGAGTGTCTTCGCCACAGAGGGGTTTGCCTTCCTCAACGATCTGCTGTTTTCCGGCATTCTGTTCTGCATGCTGCCGACCCTCTTTTTGGTGCCCCGCCTGTACGGCAAGATCGAGCCTCTTTTGGGTATGCGTCCCCGTACGGAGCAGACTTTCCTGGGCGGCATCAATCTGAAGGTGGTTCTGGGATGTCTTGCAGCCTTTGCGGTGGCGGCTGGAGCGGAACTGCTGGCTACCAGCGGAATGCCCTTAATTGAGTGGGAGGCAGACTGGGCTGAGAGCGGCACGGCTCTGGCTGTTGGCATTGTTGCTGCGGCAGCCCTCAGCGTGATTATGCTGCTGGTGATTAAGAAAAGAGCGGAGAAACCGGAGAGGGTTTCGGCATGAATATTATCGAGGTACAGAACCTGACCTATTCTTATCCGGGAGCAGAGGAGCCTGTTCTTCAAAATCTGTCTCTGGAAATTGAGAAGGGAGATTTTGTGGCCATTGTCGGCAACAACGGCTGCGGCAAATCCACTCTCTGCAAAACCTTCAACGGACTGATTCCTCATTTTATCACGGGAGATTTTGAGGGAAAGGTGACGGTGGACGGGCTGGATACAAGAAAGGCGGATGTGGGAACCCTGGCCAGCCGGGCCGGATATGTGTATCAGGATTTTGAGAATCAGATCGTCCGTCCCACGGTGCTGGACGATGCATCCTATGCGTGTATGAATTATGCCATGGAGGATTACCGGGAGAGAGGGCGCGAAGCCCTTTCTCTCTGTGGTCTGGAGGGGCGGGAGGATGATTATATCTGGCAGCTCTCCGGCGGGCAGACCCACCTGCTGGCGTTGGCCGGCGCCGTATCCCTGCGGCCGGAGGTACTGATTTTGGACGAACCCATAGCGCAGCTGGACCCGGGACATGCGGACCGGATCTATGGAGTTCTTCGGGAGCTCAATGAAAAGTACGGCAAAACCATTATCGTCATCGAGCATCACACGGAGTATATAGCGGATTATTGCCGTCATGTGGTCCTGATGAAGGACGGGAAGGTCCGCTGGAAGCTGCCGGCCAGAGAGGCCCTTTCCCGGGTGGACGAGTTAAGGGAGTGCAATATCTTTCCCCCTCAGGTGACGGCGGCGGCGCGGAAGCTGCTTGAAAAAGGCGTCAGTCTTCCAGACGGACCTTTTCCCACCACAGTGGAGGAAGGCCGCCGGTATTTTGCCGGTCTGTCCTGGAATGGAGAAGCTTCGGTCTTTCAGAAGAAGGAGGAAGACGGACGGAGCCATGAGCAAAAGCCGGCCGCTGTGGAGTTTCGCGATGTTACCATGTCCTTTCGTTCGGTGAAGGGGGAGGACCGGATCGTCTTTGACGGATTGAATCTGAAGGTGAACCGGGG
Organism: uncultured Lachnospiraceae bacterium; assembly: GCA_944381515.1. GTDB lineage: Bacteria > Bacillota > Clostridia > Lachnospirales > Lachnospiraceae > RGIG7193. The sequence goes on from CALWLM010000035.1 coordinate 59,807, forward strand.
AGAGAAAATCGCGCTGATCGGCTCCAACGGGGCTGGCAAATCCACGTTAATGAAGCTGATGGTGGGGCTTTTAAAGCCGTTAAAGGGTGATATCTGGCTGGACGGAGAGAATATCCGAAGAAAAAAGACGGAGAGTCTGTCCCAGAAAATATCCCTGGTTTTTCAGAATCCGGAGGAAATGTTTATCAAGGACAGCATAGAAGCGGATATCGCCTTTGCCATGCAGGCGCGGGGTGTGGCCCACTGGCAGGAGAGGACAGAGCAGCTGCTGAGACAGTTTCGGCTCACCGGCTTGAAGAACCGGGATGGAAGGCTTTTGTCCGGCGGACAGATGCGCCGGGCCAGCCTTGCTATTGGCATCGCCCTGAATCCTGGCATCCTTTTGCTGGATGAGCCTACGGCCAATCTGGATATGGCCACCCGCCGGGAAATCATGGAGGCGCTGGAGGCCATGAAGGATATTACGGAGACCGTGATGATTGCCACCCACGATATGCAGCTGGTCTGCGAGTGGGCGCAGAGAATTGTGGTTTTGTACCAGGGCCGTGTGGTGGCGGATGGAAGCCGCGATGAAATATTTGGAAACGAAGAGATTACCCGGCTGGTGGGAATTCGTTCTCCGGAAATTTTTGCGATGGGGCGGGCGCTTGACGACAGGGCCTATTGCTATACGGTGGATGAATTTGCCGCAGCTTTTGCAGGGGGTACAAAAGAGTCTGGGAAGGTCGTTGGGAGGTAAGAAAATGGAGATGAAGGTAAAAAAGAAACTGTCGGAAAATATTCTCGACAAGTTTACCATTGATTTTCTGCGCAGCCAGGTGCTGAAAAACGCTTATGGGAACGATGACACGGTGATTGCCAGGCTGGATCCCCGTATCCTGATCGTCTGGTATCTGTTCCTGGGACTGATTCCCTGGTTCGTAAACGACGTATTTTTTCTGATGGGCTGCTTTCTGCTGGTGGTGGTGACCACGATGCTGGCCCGGGTGGCGGGGCTGGTGCTGTTTCTCTTTGGCATAGGCGTCTTTTCCCAGACCGGGTATCTGTTCATAGCGACGCTGCTGTTTGGCGGAGATGCGTCGGCCATTGCTCCTCTTTTGACGCTGACCTTAAAGGTGGCCTGCTGCTCTCTTGCGTCCATCACCGTTTTTTCTGGTTTGGACCCGGATCGTCTGTCCAATGGACTGATGTGGTTTGGATGTCCTGAGCGCCTGTCCTTCTCCATTTCCTATGCCTATCGGATTCTGCCTATGCTGATGGAGGAGTTTCAGAATATTCTGCTTTCCTTCCGGCTGCGGGGCAATCCGCCCCAGGCTCAGACTTTCCGGGGCAAGGTTAAATATCTGGCCTACCAGGTAAAGACGATTATGCACGCTTTTTATCCGCTGATGCTCAATACGGCCAAGAGGTCGCGCACGACGGTGGAAGCGCTGGAGATCAAGGGATACCGTCTGGCAGCCACAGACAAAAGAGTTAAAAAAATGCGTCTTGCCTCCCTGAAGGTAACCTGGGATGACCTGATGTTTTTGGCGGTTTCCTTTCTGTGGATTTCCCTGTCGATCCTGATATCCACAATTTTTTGATATCGGCAATCCTTTGGTATTCATAATCCTTTGATATTCACAGTCCTTTGATATTCGCAGCCCTTTGAAGGATGGGGGAAGTCATGGTATGATGAAAGAAGATGTTTTTGAACCATATATCAGAAATGGGAAAGACAGAAATGGAAAAGAGCGAAATGGAAAAGATAGAAGCAGAAAAGATATAAACAGAAAAGAGGGATATTTTTGAAATTGGATTTTCACACCCATGGCAAACTGGCCAAGAAGCTGCCTTTTTCCACGGAATACACCGACTGGCTCTTTGGAGAGGCCAGGGAGGCGGGGCTTGACGCCCTGTGCCTGACGGAGCATTTCAATACGCTGCAATTTGATGAGCTCTATGGTTATCTGAAGAGCTGCTGCAGGCGGGAGGGAGATACTCTCGTCACGAAAGACGGACTGCGCATCTTCCCCGGCATGGAAACGGACATTGCAGAGGGAGGACACATTCTGTCCATCGGCTCTCTGGAGGATATTCTAAAGCTGAATGCGCGGCTGGAGCCTTACAAGAGGCCGGGAAGCTTTCTGCCCTTTTCGGAGCTTTTGGACCTCTTTGACGAGTATGATTTGATTGTGGGAGCAGCTCATCCGTTCCGGGCGGGAGGACATATCCCTGAATTGCCGGAGGAGGAGCTTATGCGGCTGTCTTTTCTGGATTTAAACGGTAAGGACGTGGCGGCGGACAGACAGCGTGCCGAGGAGCTGACCGGGGCCCTGGGCAGGCGGCTGCAAAAGCCTGTGGTGGCGGGCAGCGACACCCACCAGGCGGTGCAGTACGGCTGCATTTATACGGAGTTTGAGGATGAGACTGCGTCCCTTTCCGGCCTGCGGGAAGCTATGGAGGTGGGAAGCTACCGGATCACAGTCTCGCAGGGAGCGGCTTTTCAGGTGAAAACGGCAGGGATTTTAAAGAAGGCCTTAAAGGAGATACATGCTCTGGGAGGCGACTATGTGAGCGTGCTTTTGACGGGAGGGGCTGCATAATGACGCTGCATTTTCCGAATATGCAGGGACAGCTGACCCGGGCGGATAACCGCATATTGGATTATATTTCAGGCAATGTGGAGGTGTTTTTGTTTTCCTCCATCGGAGAGCTGGCCAGACAGACGGGAGTCTCGGAGGCGACGATATCCCGTTTTGTCCGCCATATGGGCTGCGCTGATTTCAAGGAATTGAAACGCCTTGTCATGGAACAGACCTCCGGCGAAGGGCCTGCGGCCAAGCTGGCCCAGACGCTGGGAGATAAGGACGGCTTTACGGCGGGGAGCTTTATCCGGCTCCAGCAGCTTTATCTGGAAAAGACCCTGGAGGGGCTCTCGGAAGAGGAATTTCAGGCCGCCGGAGAGGCGGTCCTTGGGGCGCATCGCGTATTTATCCATGCCAAGAGCGCTTCGGCCTCCCTGGGGCGGCTGCTCCTCTTTCGCCTGCGGAGGCTGGGAATTGAGGCTCTCCTGCTGCCTTCCGGCGGCTCCGAGCTTTTGGAGGGGCTGGCTCAGGTCCGTGAGGATGACCTGGTTCTTATGTTCAGCCTGTCCAAGGTGTCGCGGGAGGGCCGGATTATTCTGGACTACAGCCGTCAGGTGGGATATGGGACGGCAGCCTTTGTCAGCCGCAGCTTTATCCCGGAGGATGAGAGGGCAGATATCCACCTCTATGCTTATCGGGGCGAGGAAAAGGAATACCATTCCATGACCGGCCCGGCAGTTCTGGTGGATGCTCTGGTCTTGTACATATCCCATCAGATGGGAGCGCAGGCGATCCAAAATCTTTCGGCTCTCCACAAATTAAAAAACAAATACA
>CALWLM010000036.1 GCA_944381515.1 uncultured Lachnospiraceae bacterium
TGAGAAAGATTGCTTTAGAGACGCCCTATGAGTCCAATCCCTCCGTATTATATGCAGCGATCCGCAATATCCTGCTGAGAAAAGGCAAAAACGTAGAGGTAGTGGCCAACTATGAGCCAAGCCTTCATTACGTATCTGAGTGGTGGAAGCAGCTGTATGGTGAGAGCGAGGGCAAGGATCAGAAGGGTATCTTCCCGGCTTCCGTGGACCTGACGGCCGATCTGCATTCCATGGGGCAGTTTATCCAGGACGGCTCCCGCAACATCTTTGAGACGGTGCTGTGCGTGGACGATCCCGGCGCAGAGATCGTGATGGGCAAGGAGGAGACGGATCTGGACGGCCTCAACTATCTGGCAGGCAAGAACCTGGACTTTGTAAACAAGAGCGCCATGAACGGCACGATCCTGGCCCACAACGACGGCGGCGTGCCCAATATGGTGGTGCATATCCCGGATCGCTCCGAGTACAGCCTGGGCCAGCTCTTCTACTTCTATGAGTTTGCCTGCGGCGTAAGCGGCTATCTGCTGGGCGTCAATCCTTTCAATCAGCCCGGTGTGGAGAGCTATAAGAAGAATATGTTTGCTCTTCTTGGCAAGCCCGGATATGAGGATGCCAGAGAGGCGCTCCTTGCCAGACTGTAAGAAATAAAAATGAATCTGTCATAAAATACGGCCCGTCCGAGGATCTTCCCGGACGGGCCGCATTTATGGCTGCATTTATGCCCGTATTTATGGTCATATTCTGCATATTTTTATGCCCCTATTTATGGCGGTGCTTATCGGCGGAATTGGATAATGGCGGCATTGAATAACGGCGGCGGAATAGAAAGCTCAGCCATTAATCCTCCTCGATTATCTGAAATTCCAGATAGTCAAAGTCGATGTGATCGACGAAGGAATCCTGAGTAAAGCGGGTTTTGGCTGCCCGCTTGAAGTCAGAAATGTTGGCGTCCAGCCAGATGGGGACGCTTAAGTCAAAGGTCATGCAGACCTCCTCCAGGGCGGAGAAAATCTTTTTGGTGCGGGTCAGCTGGGGATCGTTGCTGACGACTACCATATCCCGCTTCATACGGTTATCTGTGAAAATTTTAGCCCAAATGCGCATGGCATATATCCTTTCTCGACGATGGCAGAGAGTCTTTGCCTTTTTGTTGTCTTTGTCAGAATACCATGAATAGCAGGGGAATGCAAGAGGGGAGGAATTGTGAAAAACTGCAAAAAATCCATTGCTCTGTGTCCGTTTTTTTGTTATTATATAAATAAAGTCCAATGAACTTTACGGCTGCGCAAAGATCTGTGCGGCCGGAAAAATTTATTTTCGGGGGAGATAGATCTATGAGTTTGGCAGAAAAGGTTGTTTATGCACTGCGCACGCGTCATCTTTTTTTATCCAGTATGCATTATGAGCATTTCAATATGCTGATTGACCGGGTAAAAGATGAGCCTTTTTTCTGCAAGGAGCTGTGCAAGTGCGCGTTCTTGGCTGCCTGGGATCAGGCCCATGCCATCACCTTTGATCAGACCATGACAGAGCTGTGCAATATGAAGGCTGCCAATCTTCAGCCCATGCTGGAGAAAGGGGAGGCTCTTCTGCCCCACCTGCCGCACAGTGAGAAGGCTTTATTCCAGATGTCCTGCGATTTCGTCAAGTATCCTGGACAGACGCCGGATGAATCGGTTCTTTTGACCTTGACCAGCGCCTGGGTGTCCATCGCGGACAATGCCCTGGAGGCCAGCCGGGTGATCGATGAGATTCCGGACGGGAATGAGAGCTGAGCAGGGAGAGCTTTATGAAAAAAGAATGAAGGATGGAAGCAGAAAAGACGAGTAAGAGACCGAGGGGGACTTTCTCGTCTTTTTCCATTTCGGGAGAGGAGGCTGAACAGAGAATGAGAAAAAGGGTACGTATCCTGGCGATTTTGACGGGAATCTTTTTGCTGCCGGCTCTGCCCGCCGCGCCGGTTCTGGCAAATTCGGCGCAGAGCTGGTGGGAGGGAACGGATGGTTCGGGGGTGATTGTTACCGGCGAAAGCAGTCCGGTGGTGGTAGAGCGGGAGACGCTGACCTTCGACATTCAGGAGTTTCCCGATTCTTATTATCAGGATGTGGAGGCTTTTCTTGCCTATAGCGGCCGGGTTACCGCCGCCTATACTTTTTACAATCCTTCGGATTATACGGTCACTGCGCGGCTTTTGTTTCCCTTTGGAAACAGACCGGATTACGACGGTATTTATGACGAGAGCTCAGGAGAACGGCTCTATGGCATGGACACAGAAAAATATGATATTACGATAGAGGGAGAGCCGGTGGAAAAAACAGTCCGGCATTCGCTGTCCTTATGGTATAAGCCTTTTGATCTGGAGGAGAACCTGGCTCTGCTGGCGGACGATTATATCCAGGATGACTTTTATAATCCGCAGCTGACGGTGACAGGCTACACCTACCGTGCGGATCAGGTGAACCTGGAGGCTTACGGTGCGGCGACGGCCGCTTTTGACATTGAAAAAGGTCTGGAGGACATTGTATATTATCTTCCCGGTCAGAGCGGACAGCATATACAGGACGGGGAGAGGCTGCGGGTGGAGACCGGGATAGAGGAAAACGGGGAGTTGTTTACCGTGTATGTCCTGGGTGAGCATCCGCCCGCCGCGCCGGAATGGAAGTTTTATGAAGACGGCGGCGCGGAGGACGGAGAAGAAATCGAAGGGACAATGATCCTTGAGGGAACAGAGACAATGACTCTCCGGGAATTTGCTCTGCGGGACTGGAATAAGCAGAGCGGGGTCTCGGAAATGGACTGGTACAATGCGGTGGTGTCCATGATGCAGCAGGAGACTGCGGCAGATGATTATCCTGTCGTCAGTCTGGAAAGGTATGCGTGGGGACTGGAAGAAAATCTGATGCGCTGGTATGAATATGAACTGGTCATCGGTCCTGGCGAGCGGCTCGTCAATGAGGTTACGGCGCCGCTCTACCCTTCCATAGATTTGGTTTATGAGCCTCCCGTATATGGCTATACCTATCTGCTTTCACCGGCTAAGACCTGGTCGGAATTCGGAGAGCTGGAGATTGTCATAAATACCCCCTATTATCTGGTGGAAAGCGGCATCGAAGGCTTTGAAAAGGAGGGGGAGGGATATGTGCTGCGGCTTGACGGGCTGCCCGACGGCGAGCTGGAGTTTACCCTGTCTGCCTCCCAGGAACCGGAAAGGCCGGGGAATTCCGCCTATATACTGACATTTGGCATGCTGGCCGCCGTGCCTGTGATTCTTATCCTCCTGGCTGCGGGAGGCGCCATCCTGGTGTGGAGGCGAAGGAAAAGAAAGAAAGGAAAGAGCTGAAAGAACAGATTCATTTTAATAGCCGATTGAAAGAAAAATACCTGACCGGCGGCGCAGACGGACGCCCCGGCCAGGTATTTTGCAGTCTGTCTTTGAATAGAATGTACAAAACAATTTGGCAGGTGTGATAATGAAAAAAAGGATTGCGGGGATATGCCTGGCGTGTCTGACAATGGCTGCGCTGGCTTTTGGAGGCTGTGCAGGAGAGGACGAGGCAAAGGATAAGGTGGCAGATTTGGAATTTACCGTGGTGTCGGAGGCGGAGATCCCCCAGGAGTTAAAGGAGTTAATCGAGGAAAAGAAGACAAATGAATTTAAGCTCTCCTATAGTGCCGACGGCTTCCTTTATATTGTGGCGGGCTATGGCACCCAGGATACCGGCGGCTACAGCGTCAGCGTAAAGGAACTGTACCTGACGGAAAACAGCATTGTGATGGACAGCGACCTGATTGGACCGGGACAGGACGAGGAGGTGTCCCAGACGCCTACCTGCCCTTATATTGTGGTCCGCACGGAGGACCGGCCGGAGTCCATCGTGTTTCGCTGAAATAATTCCAATAAAGTTTGCGGGAAATATTTAGATGAACGGGCGGGCAAACGCCGGCTTTGACCATATCCTTTGACCGGAGGCCGGGGGCTGTCATATTTTGAGGTCTTCTCTCATAAAATGGGAACAGTGAAGACAGATTTCGGAGGAGCGTATGGAGCTGATCAAAAAGAATATACACAGAAACCGGCAGAAAGGAAGAGTGGTCAGCCAGGTGACCCTGGACGACGATTTTATTGTGCCGGATACCAAGGAGGATATGGACGCCCTGATTCTGGACGGAAACAACGTGGAGATTGGGGAAAGCAGAATTATGGGAAGCCGCTGTGTGGTCAAGGGGCAGCTGGCCTTTCGCGTGCTGTATCATGCCCAGAAAAGCCGGATGGTGGACAATGTGGAAGGGGCTATTGCCTTTGATGAGACAATCAATGTAAACGATATGGCGGAGGACGACGATCTGCAGGTGGACTGGGAAGTGGAGGACATGACGGCCACCATGATCAATTCCCGCAAGCTCAATATAAAGGCGGTCGTCACGCTGACGGTAACGGCCTGGCAGCTGTGCGATGAAGAGGTTTCGGTGGATGTGGACGCCTCGCAGGAGGTGGAGACCGCCAGCCAATACATAGAAACAGCGGAAATTGCCGTACAGACCAGAGATACGTATCGCGTCAAAGAAGAGGTGGAGTTATCCTCCAGCAAGCCGAATATTGCAGAAATCCTGTGGCAGAGCCTGGAGCCCAGAGGGATTGAGTGCCGTCCTCTGGACGGAAAGCTGAGCATTCACGGGGAGATGGAGCTGTTCTGTATTTACCGGGCGCAGGAGGAGCATATTCCTTTGCAGTGGGTGGAGAGGAGCATTCCCTTTTCCGGTGCGCTGGAGCTGCCTGACTGCACCGATGAAATGATTCCGGATATTGATATCCGTCCGGTGCACCGGGAGGTGGAGGCCAAGGCGGATTACGATGGGGAAACCCGCCTTTTGGCGGTGGAGGCGGTGCTGGAGCTGTCCATTCGCCTGTACGAGGAAGGGCGGGTCGAAGCCTTAAGCGATATTTATTGTCCGGAAGCCGACGTGGTGCTGGAGACGGGAACGGCGGAGCTGGAACGGCTGGTGACGCGTAACGCCTCCAAATACAAGATGACCGACAAGCTGATTCTGGACGGGGCAGATAAAATCCTGCAAATCTGCCATGCCGACGGCTCCGTCAAGCTGGACTCCATGGAGGCGGTGGAGAACGGGCTGGCAGTGGAGGGAACCCTGTGCGTGGATGTGCTTTATGTGGCTGCGGACGATGAATCGCCGGTGCGCAGCATAAGGGGCATGCTTCCTTTTTCTTATACCATAGAAGCGGGAGGCATCAAGCCGGAGTGCACCTGTCGGGTCAGACCGGGACTGGAGCAGCTGGGAGCCATGCTTTTGGGCAATGGGGAATTGGAGATCAAGGCGGTTATCGTTCTGGACTGTCTGGTGATGGAGCAGATGGCCGTGCCGGCGATCCTTTCGGCCTGGGTGGAGCCTCTGGACGATCAGAAGCTGGCAGAAATGCCGGGCATAATCGGGTATGTGGCGCAGCCTGGGGATACATTGTGGAAAATCGCCAAGAAATTTTATGCGTCGGTGGAAAGCATCCGGGAGATCAACGATCTGGGAACGGATGAGGTGAGTCCGGGGCACAGGCTTTTGATTGTCAAACAGACAGAAAAACTGTAAGGAGAAAAATTGCAGGGAGAATAATTACAGGGAGAAAATCGTAGGGAGAGGAACCTATGGGCGGCTGCGGGCATATGATAGAGCAGAAGTCAAAATCCGCAGCCGGTTCTTATACACGGGCCCGTTAGAAGGGCCGAAGACGGGGACGGGATGCAGGGCATGCCGTCCCCCTGTATTTTCCGAAAAGGAAAAGAGAGAATGACCAGCAGGATACCCCGGCTGCTTTTGAATAGATGGCGTGGGCTCATCGGTCCACGCTGTACATAACCGGTCTTCTGCAACCAATAGTTGCCTGTAGTTTCTGGTCAGGATATAAAAATACTGGTATGATATAGATACCAGATATCAGTAGAATCAAAATTCAAAAAATATATTCGGCACAATAACAGCAGGACAGGCGGGAAGAAAGGGAGGACAGGCTATGACATTGGGAGAGAGAATCCGCTGTCACAGACAAAGAAATGGGCTGTCTCAGGAAAAGGCAGCTGAGCTGATCGGCGTCAGCCGTCAGGCTGTGACAAAATGGGAAAAGGATCAGTCGGCGCCCAGCACGGAAAATCTTTTCCGTCTGGCGCAGCTTTTTGGCACCACAGTGGACATGCTGCTGCCGCAAGAACAGACGGCGCAAGAACAGGTATTGGAAGAGCAGGTATCAGAAGAGATGCTGGCCGAAGAACTGTGGCGTCTGCAAAAGCGGGAGAGGGAGGAGAGACGGCTGCGGACCCGGACGAGATATCTTCAAAATTTAAAAACAGCCGCTTTGATTGGAGGGGGCTATCTGGCGGTGTATTTGATCGGGCGTCTGATCTGCGCCGACCGGACGCAGACAAGCCTGCTGGGCTTTCTTGCCGGCACCGATTCCCGTTATTATCTCTTTGGCTGGCTGATTCATCAGAGGATATACTGGCTTGCCATGGCCTTTTCGGCGCTTGCTGCCGCCGCAGGACGGCGGCGCACAGGCCTTCTTACCTTTGCGGCCGCGGCCGTGGGAATTCCTGTAGGAGAGATTCTGGGGCCCAATCCGGAGGGGGCGGCTCTGGGACAGGGCCACTATGGCTGGCTGATCTGGTGGGTTATGTTTCTGGCGGCCGGCGCAGCGGGAAGTCTCTGGGACAGAGCCTGCAGAAGAGCAGAGAGGAAGAACGGTTCAGACTCTGAACCTTTGTGATTTTTGATAAAGGATGTAAAAAATAATAGACAAGGCTGTAAAAAAGTGCTCAGACGCTTGCCTTTCTTTGACATTGTGTTGTATAATTACCGTTGATTGAAAAATAATAGACAAAAATATTATATACACTGGAGAAAGGAAAACGTAAGATGAGCTTTTTAGTTGATGGACTGTTGGCCGTTACCTGGCAGCAGCTGGTAATGTATGCGGTAGGCGGATTTCTGATTTGGCTTGCCATCAAGAAGGAATATGAGCCAAATCTGCTTCTGCCCATGGGTTTTGGTGCGATTCTGGTAAATCTGCCCATGAGCAATGCCCTCAATCAGACCATGCAGGGTGTGGGCGAGGTGACGGGTATCATATCCTGGCTTTATGAGGTGGGTATCGAGGCCTCCGAGGCGATGCCGCTGCTCTTGTTTATTGGCATTGGCGCTATGATCGATTTTGGCCCTCTGTTAGCAAAACCCAGCATGTTTTTGTTTGGCGCAGCTTCTCAGTTTGGCATTTTTGCGGCCCTGCTGCTGGCTCTGGTCATCGGCTTCCCGCTCAACGATGCAGCGGCTATCGGCATCATTGGCGCTGCGGACGGTCCGACCTCCTTACTGGTGTCCATGGTATTGAATTCCAGTTACGTTGGAGCCATTGCCGTTGTGGCCTATTCCTATATGGCGCTGGTGCCGATCGTACAGCCCTTTGCCATCAAGCTGATTACGACGAAGAAAGAGCGAAGCATCCGGATGGAGTATCATGCCGGTTCGGTGTCCAAGCGCACCCGCATCCTTTTCCCGATTATTACAACGATTATCGTGGGCTTTATAGCGCCTTCCTCCGCTTCTTTGGTGGGTTTTTTGATGTTTGGAAATCTGATCCGCGAGTGCGGGGTGCTGGATACCATGTCCGATACGGCGCAGAACACGCTGACGAATCTGGTGACGCTGCTTCTTGGAATTACGATCTCCTTCAGCATGCAGGCGGAGAGCTTCGTGCGTCTGGATACGATTTTTATCATGCTCATTGGTCTGGCAGCCTTTGTATTTGACACCTTTGGCGGCATCATTTTGGCTAAGATCATGAACCTGTTCCTCAAAAATAAGATCAATCCCATGGTGGGCGCGGCTGGTATCTCTGCTTTCCCCATGGCTTCCCGCGTAGTTCAGAAGCTGGCGCAGGAAGAGAATCCCGGAAACGTTCTGATTATGCAGGCAGCAGGAGCCAATGTGGCCGGACAGATTGCTTCTGCCGTGGCTGGCGGTCTGCTGATCAGCCTGGTTACCAGCTTTATGTGATGGTGTTCAGGTTGGACAGGCGTTTTGATGCACTGGCTATGTAAAGGGAGAAAGAGAGGTTTCATATGGAAAATATTATTGTCGGTCTGGAGATCATGGGCCTGGGTATGGGCGGAATCTTTATCGCCCTGCTGATTATTATGCTGGCGGTATATATCCTGCAGAAGTTAGATAACGCAGGGAAGAAGTAAGAAAATAGATATTCTGAAAAGAGAAAAATATGCCCGTTATTGACTGGATGAGCAGCCGATAACGGGCATTCGTTTATGATAGGGATATGATTTTTATTGTATACAGGTCTAAGAGGCTTAATCCAGCTTCACCAGTACGCCGCAGTTGGGCTGATCGATCTTTAAGGGAGCCGCATTCATTACGATAAGACCCCGCTCGTAATTCAAGGTAAAGAAGGTCAGGGTGCATTCTTCGTAGTTAATGCTGCATATGTGCTGTTCATCGGGGAAGAGGATGAAGTCTTTCGGGTAACGTCCGCTGACCGGCAGGGAGAAGCGGGGAGTCAAAAGGCCGGTTTCTTTGTCACGGTCCAGCATTCCCAGGCAGTTGTCCCCTGCGCTGGTAAAGAAAAGGTGCGTCTCGTCAGAGGTCAGTCCCAGATGAAGAGCTGCGGTGACGGAACTGCTGGGACTTCTCTTGCCCACAGTAGGAATGGTCTGGAGGCGGCAGAACTCCGGATGGGTGCCGCAGTCCTTATAGGAATAAACGGTAATGGTGTTGGCCATCTGTGAAATTACATAAAGGAACCTGGCGTCGCTGCTGAAAATAATCTGATTGGGAGCGGACTGAATATCGCAGTGCAGGATATGGGCCACCGCCAGCTTGCCGGTCTCATGATTGAATCGGAAAACTTTGATATTGTCCAAACCCAGGTCCACCGAACAGAGATATTTGCCGTCGGGGGTAAAGCGAACGCAGCTGACGTGCGGCTGTGAATCGCGTTCTGCGATACTGCCCATACCCTGGTCGAACATTCCGTCGGTGATTTCTCCTACGGAGCCGTCCTCGCGAATGCGCAGCACCGTGGTCTTGCCGTCGTGATAGCCTGCCACGGCCAGGTACTGGCCGCTGGGGTCGATGTCAAGAAAATGTCCTCTCATGCCCCGGATGGCGGCGGTGCCGATTCTCTTGAGGCCGCCGTCTGGGAGAATCTGAAAGCTGACAACTCCTTCGTCTGCGATGGAGTAGAGAAAACGCCGGTCTGCGGACACTACCAGATGGGAAGAATTATCTACGTCCACTTCGCCTCGTATGCTCATGGAAGCATTGTCTGTATCCACATCCAGAATCGTGATGCCCCGGCTGTTGCCGATATAAGTGTAAGAGCCGATGTAGGCCACATATTTGCTCATGCTAATAGTCCTCCGTATTGTCTAATTCCGTGACCAATCTTATACAAATTTATCATAGCACACCTGGGAGGGAATGTTAAGGCGTTTTTTTCGCAGATCTTTCGGTTAATTTTTATCGATACTGGCCGGCCTGCGCCTCGTAGAGCTCGCGGTAGATGCCTCCCAGCCGGATCAGTTCGTCGTGGCTGCCCTCCTCGGCTATGCGTCCTTCGTCCATGACCAGGATGCGATCGGCCAGACGGGTGCTGGAGAGGCGGTGGGAGATAAAGAGGCAGGTCCGATCCCTCGCTATGCGGCTCATCTGACCAAAAACCTCTTCTTCGCTGCGAGGGTCTAAAGCTGCCGTGGGTTCGTCCATGATTACCATCTGACCGCCGCGGCAGATGGAGCGGGCCAGAGCAATTTTTTGAGCCAGTCCGCCGGAGGGAAGGACGCCGTCTTTGGTCAGATTCTGGGATAAGAAGGTGGAGAAACCATTGGGCAGGCCGTCCACCCAGTCCATAAAGGCCAGGTCTCCTGCCGTTTCCCTTAGGCGGCGCAGGTCCTCCTCTGAGATTTTGTCTGACGGGCGGCAGAGGATATTTTCGCCGATTTCAAAGGGCAGAAGCTGAAAATCCTGAAAGGTGGGGGCCAGCAGGCGGTAATAGTCCGATCTGGGAATATGCCGGATGTCTACGCCGTTTAACAGGATACGGCCCTGCTGCTGCTCGTAAAAGCGGCAGAGCAGCTTGACGGCGGTGGTCTTGCCTGCGCCGTTTTTTCCTACCAGGGCGATGGTCTCGCCGGAATGAATATGGAAGCTTAAATGGGAGAGACTGTTGGCGTCTGCGGAGGGGTAGTGGAAGGTAACGTCGTCAAATTCCCATTCCATGACGCCTGCGGTGGCCTGACGCAGGCATTGGCGAATTTCCTGCATTCCGTCATGGCTGCCGGCCGCTTCTTCCGTTTCGTCTTCCAGATGGAGATAGTCGAGCAGAGGGCGAATCAGGATCGCATTGGTAATCAGCAGATTGGCGTTGGTAAGCATCGTGTTCAGGCTTTGGCTGAATTGCCTGCATGCGCTGTAGAGCATCGTAAAAACCCCGACCGTTAAAGCGCCGGCGGCCAGCAGAATCCCAAGTACGGCAAAAAGAACGGCGGTTTCCAGCTCTACTACGGCTGCGGCCAGGCCGTTTAAAAGACCGCTTTTCGTAAAATAGGAATGATTGATTTTCAGAATGCGGTCCATGTTTTCACGGGCGCGCCGAAGCATAAAGTCGATGCCGTGGAAAATTTTCAGATCTTTTGCATAGCGGAAATCATAGGCGATCATGCAGTAGTAGCCAAACTCCCGGTTTTCCGGTACGCTTCGGCGGGCGTTGTCCTCTTCCAGCTCTTTTAACCGTTTCATACAGGGCAGGGTCAAAAGACCGGCTGCCAGCAGGAAGGGAAGCAGATACCACAGATTCATCAGAATAACGGCGCCGGAGCTGACAAAGGTAACAGCGGCGGCCCCCATTGCCTGGAGATTTTCACTCCAGCCGATCAGGCTGTCGAGACCGTATTTGCCCTGTTCATAGAGATCCATGGTGGATTTTTTTTCGCTGACGGACAGGGGGAGGCGGGAGGGCTTTTCGCCCATGAGCTCTTCCATCTTCAGTGAAAAATCCTGCAGCAGACGGCTTGTGTGCTTTTCACACAGGGCCTTGCCGGCAGAGCCGAGAAAGGTGCCGCCGGCCAGGATGACGGTCAGGAGAAGGAGATGAGATAGGCGCGCGCGGCCGGTCAGCTCATCCAGCATCAGCCGGGGCAGGATTATTCCAAACAGCGGGGACAGACCGGTGGGCAGACAGGACAGGACAATCCAGGCGGGCAGGGTCGGGGTGAGGCGGTGTGTCAGAGATAATATTTCGTGCAGCTGCTTCATATTGCATTTCCTCCTATTGTATTTCCTTCTATTGGATTTTCTTGCGTTTCCCGGTAATGCCGGGCCTGAATCTCATAGAGTTCCCGGTACAGCCCTCCTCTGGCTATCAGCTCGTCGTGGGTGCCATATTCCTGTATGGAGCCGTTTTGCAGAAGGGCGATTCGATCGCAGAAGCGGGTGCTGGCCAGCCGGTGGGAGACAAAGACGCTGGTCTTACCCTCGGTCATTTCTCCATATTCCTCGTAGAGCTGCCGTTCCGCCAGTGGGTCCAGAGCCGCCGTGGGTTCATCCAGGATCAGAATGCGGCTGTCTGCCTGACAGAGGGCCCGGGCCAAAAAGAGCCGCTGGCGCTGCCCACCGGATAAGTCTGCGCCGTCATCGTCCAGGACCCGCAGCAGAGAGGTTTTGGCGCCCTGCTTAAGCTCTGATGCGATGCGGTCCATGCCGGATTTCTCCATGACGCGGGCAAAAAGGTCGGGGTCATCCTTTCCCAGACAGATATTGTCTTCCACAGAAAAGGGAAAGATCATGGCGTCCTGAAAGACGACGCTGAGAAATCTCATGTATTCCTCCTCGTTCATAGACCAGATGTCCCGCCCATCCACTGTGATCCTTCCCTGCGTAGGGGGATAGAGGCGGCACAAAAGCTTGATGAAGGTGCTCTTGCCGGAACCGTTTTCTCCCACCAGGGCCAGCCGCTCTCCTGGTCGAATGGTCAGGCTGATATGGCAAAGCACCGGCTCTTCCCTGGAGGGATAGCAAAAACTCACGTCATCAAAGCAGATTTCGGCGCCGGCAGCGTCAGGGTGAGAGGCGGCTGCAGTTTTGCCGGCGAGACGAGGACGGGCTTTTTCCATTACTTGCTGGTATACGGCAAACTGGGCGCTTTCTTTATGAATTTTGGCAATGTCGGTCATGGCCTGACTGGCCAGAGCGACGAAGGAGATGATGCCGGAGGTATAGAGATAAAACTGCGAGATATCGATGGTCCCTCGCAGAAAGCAGAGGATAAGCCAGCCATACAGAAAAATGTCCCGAAAAAGGTCTAGGAGAGCGGCCGCCGTCTCCAGGGTGAAGATTCTGGAGGAGGCGGAGCGGACCAGAGACAGGCTGTCGGCATGATAACGGTCGATATAGACCTGAATCAGGCTGCGGAGGCCATAAGCGCGGATATCCTTCTGGTTCATCGGTTCTGAGGCGTACTGGAACAGAACCTTTCTTTTGCGATAGATCGGCAGACTTTCCTCCCAGAAACGGTATTCTTGGCTGGAGGCTTTGTGCCGGCACCAGAAGGTCAGGAGGGTAAGCAGCAGCAGGAAGATCATGACGGGGCCGGAAAGAAACGAAAAAATCCCCAGAAAGCCGAGGCTGGACAAAACCTCGCCGGTCAGAGTCAGCAGAGTCAGGATGATGCCGCCTGCGCCGCTTTGAGGATTCAGTACCGAATCGTTGGCCAGATGAATGTCGTCCAGCTTTTGGGGGTCCAGGGTATCTTCATAGGGCATCTCCAGGCTGTAGCGCATCAGGTCGCGGATCAGGTGGTAGCGGACGTTATTCATACGCATACGATAATTGCCCTTGAGGAAAGAGAGAAGAAAGCTGGCCAGGACAGCGGCAAGGCCCGCTGCCAAAACGAGGAGAAGCAGAGATGCAGTCCGGCCTGCCGGCGCCCACCGAAGGATCAGAGCCGGTGTGACAACCCAGATAAATGGATAGATGGCGGATAGGAGCGTGTAGAGCAGAATCATTCCAATCATACGGGAATCGTACTGCCGGATTTTTTTCAGAAGATAGACGACGGAACGCATAAAAATACCCCCCTGTTCGATTTTGGCGTTTGTAAAAGCTGTCTGTGCTTATAGTTTACGCGAAAATCGAAGGGGAGTAAAATCGTTTATTTTGCGAAAATAAACAGATAAAAATGCCGTTAAAGCGAAGAATTTCGCTGTATATCAGAAAATCGCTGCTCCAGCAGATAGGCTTTGCGGTACAGACGCCGCCTGGTATACAGCTGGCGCAGATGGTTGTGGTAGAACATCATGTAGCCGAACATATGGCGCTGAAAGAAAACTTCCATTAACGCTTCCAGCCGTGTCAGATACAGATCGCTGTCTGCCTGACCGGAGAGTTCCAGAGCGGTCAGCTCCAGAATGCTCTCCCGTATTTCGGCGGTATTTCGTTCTTTGTCGTTATGGACCAGCCCCTTCATTTGGGCGAGAGCCTTGCCGGCCTGACTGCTGCGTCCGGTGCGATGGTAAAGCAGAGCCAGTTTGTGCCAGAGAAAATACCGGGCCGGGCCAGAAGTATCGCCGGCATCACTGGAAGAATCGCTGCCATTGCCGGGAGCGTTGCCGGCATCGCTGGGTGAATTGCCGGTGCCGCCGCCTGCGCTGCCGCCGGATGCCTTATCCAGGTATACTTCCGCCTCCTGAAAGCGGTCGATGCCCAGATAGGTAGCGCCGATGTTGTAAAAGATCATGCGCAGATCTTTCTGCCAGCGGGTCTCGGAGAGGAGATGGGCGGCTCTTTTGTATTCCGTGAGCATCATGTCCTCCATGTTGAAGCAGGCGTAGATAGTTCCCCGCATTTGGTAGGATTCCGCCAGGGTCCAGAGATTGCCCTCCAGCAGAGCCAGGGAAGCGGCCTGCTCTGCTTCTGCCAGAACCTGGCGGTATTCGCCGGCAGTGTAGAGCGCGTGAAGGAGGGCCGTCCGTGAAAAACTGTTTTGCAAAAGCCGGTCGGCCTCGCGTGCGTTCTCCACCGAGGCAGGGAAATCAGAATAGCTCAGGGCCAGCAGATACCAGCCCTTCTGCCGCCGGTCCAGATAATCCTGACACTGGCGGAGAATGGGAAAAGGATCTTCCTCTCCTGTCTCTGTCAGGGCGCGGATTATCAGCCAGTCCGCTGCCAGCGGACTGTGACGCAGAAGCTTATCCTCCTGCGCCAGAGCGTCAAGGGCAGTGAGCTTATGCTGATAGATGCACTGTTCAAAAAATTGCTCGATCTGCTCTCGCAGGCGTGCAAGAACAGTTTCGTTGGATGTATAATGGATTCCCAGCTGCTCATACAGCTTTTTCAGCATGGCAGGATCGGCGTTTTGCCGGCCGGTCTCGATTTTGGAGAGAGTGCTGACGGCGCAGATACCGGTACAGACTTCCTTTTGCTCCTTGTCCTGACGCAGTCTTTCGATGCGCAGCAGGATGCCTTCGGGTGAGATGCTTGCTTTCATCGGTACGGTCCTTTCTGATAGACGGAGTTGCTGCGGCAGGCCGCTGCAATGGGCTGCCGTAATGAGCTGCTGCGGCAGGCTGCCGCGATGGATTGCGGGAGCGGATAGAGAAAAAGCGGGGATAGCCCCAAGGATTATCCCCGCTTTGCACCTTCGGCCTTGTTACTGACCTTCGGCAGACGTATCCTCCAGCAAATAATCGATCACATTGGATATGTCATGATAGGACATATTCTGCCAGTATGTATACTGATTTTTTACAGACTCCACCAGCTTTTCATACTCCTGATCACTCATTGCGTTCAGCGCGTCCTCGTCGTTTAAATATTCCTGGAACTTGGTGAGATTCATGGTCATGATGTCGTAATCGTCGTGCAGGTTGGTCCATTCCTTTGCCATATCCCAGGAGAGGTAGGTCTCGATCATTTGCAAAGAAAAGGAACAGAATTTGTATTCCTCTTCAAAGCTGGTCTGCACTTCGGAGACCAGGGCGCTAAATTCGGCAGCTCTGCTGCTGTCGGAGGCCGCCCCATCAGCCGCCGTATTAGCTGTTTCACCCAGCTCTGCCTGCAGATTTGCTACCTCTGCTTGCAAACTTTCCACCTGCGCCTGCAATTCGTCTCTCTGCGCTGTTACGCTGTCGTATTCTTCCTGGGAAACGCCTGAGGAGCAGCCTGTGAGCAGACACAGACAGAGGCACAATAAAGTTGCAGATAATTTCTTTTTCATAATCCATCCTCTCCCAATTTTTATTTATCCGGCTTGGGCATTACATCTCCTTACTCTTGCTGGTATTAAATAAATTATATCATGTTCGCCGCCGCCGTGCAAAGGGTCAAATTCGCCGCGCCTGCTGTTCGGCTCTGGCAATGTGCTGGATGCGCTCCCCGGCATATGCGAAAAACTGCTGAAAGGCTGAGCAGTAGTAATTTTTTGTCTCCCCGTCCTGCTCATGCCAGTCGCGGGGGCAGCCGCCGCCGCACAGAGACTCCCAGGGGCACTGAGAACAGGCGGAGGGTTTTTGGCGCCCCCGTTCCAGAAAGCGCTGCCAGATGGGGCCGGACTGAATTTCCTCCAGAGAAAGCTCCCCCAGCCGTCCGCACCGCCAGGCATCCAGAGCATAGAAGTCGCATGGATAGATACCGCCGTCTCCCTCGACGACGAAATAACCGCCGCAGCGGCCGCAGGTGGCGCAGGTGCCGGCGGGAAGGCCCATGGCCAGATATACATAATCGTCAAAAAGGCGGACGCTGACATACTGCCCCTTTTCCCAGTCGCGGTACCATTCGTCGAAGACGGCGCACAGAAAACGCCCGTAATCGGCAGGGCGCAGGGAATAGCGGAGAGCGCCGCGCTGCTTCTCCAGGGGATCGAGACAGGGGATGAACTGAATGTACCCCACACCCTGATTTTTCAGAGTCCGGTAGACCTTGACCGGACTTTTGGCAATATAGCTGGTGACGACGCAGAGGACATTGACGTGGACGCGGCGGCGGTTTAAGAGCGCCAGACTTTTGGTCACCCGGTTCCAGGTGCCCCGGCCGGCTGCATCCCGGCGCAGCTCATCGTGAATATTCTTGGGGCCGTCCAGGGACAGGCCGACTAAAAAATGGTGTTTATAGAGAAAATCGGCCCATTCTTCCGTGAGAGCCAGTCCATTGGTCTGTATGGAATAGGAGATCCGGCGTTTGTCTGGATTTTGCTGTGCGGCATAGGTCACGAAATGCTGAAAAA
Organism: uncultured Lachnospiraceae bacterium; assembly: GCA_944381515.1. Classification (GTDB taxonomy): domain Bacteria; phylum Bacillota; class Clostridia; order Lachnospirales; family Lachnospiraceae; genus RGIG7193. Next base: position 16,289 of record CALWLM010000036.1, read on the forward strand.
AAGGAAGCCCCATCAAGGTGGGTTCGCCGCCCTGAAAGGCAAAATGAAGGCCGTCTCTTCCCAGGGAGCTAAAGCAGGCTTCGCGAATCAGAAGCTCGGCGGTTTCCTGATTCATCCGCCCCATATCGGCCGTCTGGCGATGGGCGGCCTCATCCTCAAAAAAGCAGTAGCGGCAGCGCATGTTGCAGGCGCTGGAAGAGGGTTTGATCAGGAAATTCAGCATATTGATCTCCTTTCGCGAAAGGGAGTCCCCTCTATATGAAAGGGGGAGTGGGACGAAGGTTTTTCTGCTTTACTTTTGATTTTATTATGCTGTCCGCGCTTTGTAAACGGTATTTTTCAGTGCCACATTCAGAAATAAGCGGGTACCTGGGAATAGGATTTTCTGAAGAAATAGCAAATAGCCTGCCGCGGCAGTAAGCCGAGCAGTCTCTTTTTCAGCAGCGGCCGGAAAATCAATAAAATAATTGCAGGCAAAGGCGAAAAAGCATTGATAAGAACCGGAAGGAGGAATAAAATATCATCAGGAATTCGACAGGTAAAATACAGGGAAGAGAGCAGAAATACAGGCGCATTAAAACCTGATGAGGACCCGATAAGGCTGAATGAGATCGATTGAGGCAAGGAATAAGGAAGC
>CALWLM010000037.1 GCA_944381515.1 uncultured Lachnospiraceae bacterium
TTGCCGACATGAATGAAAACGGCGAACAGGGCAATCGCAATGATAATTCCCTGTACTACTTTCTGATAAGTTGATTTATTTTCCATCCTCTACTCCTTCCAAAGACTGTGCTGACGAATCCGGCGTCCCCTGACGGGGGAGGCGGCCGAAACCGCCTCCGTCTCCGTATTCATCCGTTTAGTCAATTAGCCTTCGTATTCCGGGGGAATAAGCTCGGCAGGTACCTCCACTCCGATCTCTTCCAGGTAACGAACAACGCCGGCATGCAGCGGGATATTGAAATACTGGATATTTTCAGGCGTGCAGTAAGACATGCCCTTATAAACCTCTTCCAGTTCCGCCGTGCTCTCGAACAGGGTCTTTGCCATCAAGTATACATAGTCCTCCGGCACATCGCTGCTGGTGACTAACATATTCCACTCGGATACTACATCCAGATCCTCCGGCTGCCCCGCATAGGAACCGGCAGGCATCACATCGGCAGAGTAGAAAGGATATGTGGATGTCAAATAATCCTGCTGCTCCTGAGTCAGACCAACAAAGTTCAGACTCTGAGTAGCCTCCAGCTCGGTGATAGCAGCGAAAGGCGGCAGGGAGAATAACAGAGCAGCGTCTACCTGGCCGTCAGAAACAGCGGTAGCGGTGGCTCCATGGCCGTCGTTAAAGATCTGCGCGGGCTCAATACCCATGGCAGGCAGAGCCTCGCGGAAGATGCTGTCCATAGCGGCTCCCTGAGAACCCAAACCGATAATCTTACCATTGAAATCCTCCAGCGTCTCAATGCCGGAGCTTTCCAGAGCATAGATCGTCAGATAGGAAGGATACAGGGGAACCAGGCCGCGCAGCTTATCCATCGGCCCGCCGGTCCATTCTGCCTCGCCTTCCCAGGCCTCATACATGGAAGAGGTCATGGAAATACCTACCTCAACATCTCCGTTCTGCAGCATGGTCAGGTTCGCAGTGGAGCCGCCGGTCTCCTCTGCCGTAAATACGAAGTAATCCGGCAGCGCATTGTTCATCACAGTTGCCAGGCCGCCGCCCACCAGGTAGAAGTTTCCGCCCGAGGAACCGCCGCCCACAGAATAGCGCTCCGGCGAAGAGGGGATGGCAACGCCGCCTATTTCCGTTCCGCCGCCGCTTCCTCCGCCTGTCTCATCCGTACCGCTGCTGCAGCCCACTGCCGAGAGGGCCAGAACCAATGCAAGAATCAGAGCCAAAAATCTTTTCATAACATACCTCCTGTTACGTTTTACCAGGGGAAGCCGGGGCCAGCCGGCCTCCCCAACCTCATTGATAATACCTCAACATTACGTTACCGTTTTATGTTACCACTTTATCGTCAGCCGATGGGAGTCATAAAGACCCTCAGCGCACGAAACGCTCTTCCCTTTACCAGGCCGCCGCCGTAAACCTTTCCATCCCCAGTGGCGCAGCTGGCATGGATATGGACGAAAAGGGGACTGGTCTTGTCCGTATACACCTTGGCCAGGTTGGGGTCCATCTTCTCCCTCTTCATCACTTCGCCGGTAAAAGAGAGTACCTCGGCAGCGCCGGGGCAGGGCGTCGTCTGCAAATTCATCGGAATGCTGTTGTCGATGGGGGCGTTGTAGGCCGTGTCGATCACCGAGCCCACCGCTCCGATGATATAGACCTCGTCCCATCCCTTCTCCAGGATATAATCCGATATCACCTGCCGTATATCCTCGTCCCTCTTTACCGTCACTTCATACAGGCCTTCCATTTTATCCCTCCTGTCCGTCCGCCTTCGGCCGGTCCACCTTCTTCATGGCCTGGCTGGCCGCAATGAGAATCGGATCGTAGACCGGAGCCACCGGCGGTGCATACACCAGATCCAGTTCATTGATCTCCGACACCGTCATGCCGCAGGTAATGGCCGCTACAAACACGTTGATCCGTCCGGCAACGCTCTCGCTGCCTACGCCCTGTGCACCCAGCAGGCGTCCGGTCTTTTTGTCCAGGATCAGGCATATCTTATTGTCCCGGCTGCCGGGATAGTAGGAGGCCCGGTCGCCCTTGGTAATCATGGATGCGGCCGCGTCATATCCGGCCTTTTTGGCCTGATCCAGGGACAGGCCCGTGGCTGAGATATACAGGTCGAAGACCTTGGTCACCATCGAACCCAGCACACCCTTAAAGGTATCGTGAGCCCCGGCCACGTTGCCGCCGGCGATACGTCCCTGCTTGTTGGCCGTCGTTCCCAGAGGCACATGGACCGGCTCTCCCGTTATCCGGTTTTTCATCTGGACGCAGTCGCCGCAGGCCCAGATATCCGGATCGGAAGTACGCATCTCATCGTCCACCTCAATGGTTCCCTTGATCCCCAGTCTGAGTCCGGCATCCCGCGCCAGCTCCGAGTTGGGTACAACGCCGATGCTCATCAGCACAAAGTCCGCCGCCAGCTCCTCGCCTCCGGTGACACGGACGCCGCTCACCCTGCCTTCGCTGACCAGCACCTCTTCCACACCGTGACCGGTATGTACGTGGACGCCGTGACTCTCCAGGGTTTCCTGCACCATCTGAGAAAAGCTCTCGTCCAGGAAAGGCAGAAGCCTGGGCATCATCTCATATACATGAACTTCCACTCCGGACAAGGCCATTTCTTCGGCCACCTCCAGGCCGATGAATCCGCCTCCCACAATGACCGCTCTCTTCTTATCCTGAGACTGAACCACTGCCTTCAGCCGAATGCCGTCCTCCACGGTCCGCAGATAATATACTCCCTCTGCGTCCACACCGGGGATGCGCGGCCGGATCGGTCTGGCTCCGGTGGCAATTACCAGCTTGTCATAGGGATGTACCTTCTCCTCACCGTTATCCAGGTTGATCACTGTGACCGTCTTATTTTCCCGGTCGATCTTTGTGACCTCGTGATGGATATAAGTGGGGATTCCTCTTTTATTCGTCACCTGATCCACCGTCAGGCTTACCAGGTCGTCGGGGCTGTCAATCATGCCGCCGACGAAATAGGGAAGGCCGCAGGCTCCGTAGCTGATGTAGCCGGACTTTTCAAAGACCGTGATCTCCATGTCCGGCCGCACTCTCTTGGCCTTGGATGCGGCGCTTAAGCCCGCCGCCGTTCCCCCGATTACAATCAATTTCTCACCCATTTTCTTCTCCTTATCCGGAAATCCTAATCCGAAAGCGGGATTTTATTTATTTTACCCCGTACTTATCGATGACGCCCATCTCGCCCATCAGAGTCTCCAGATCTGCCAGCTTCTGGCCCTCGTACTCCTGATAAGGCTTTCTCAAGTGTCCGCCGGGCAGGCCCAGGATGCGCAGAGCAGCCTTAATAACCACAGGGTTGGAGAAGGTATAGAGAGCCTGCAGCAGAGGGAACCAATGGAAGTAATCTCTGCGGCACTCCTCGATGATCTCCATGCTGGTCCAAGGTCTGGAGTAAGAAGCTGCCTCTTCGGGGATGATATTGCCGCCGATGTTGGCCGTTCCGGTTCCGCCTACAGCCAGGGTCGGAATAACGATAGAATATTTCGGGAAATCGCAGCACATGATCTTAACCTTGCCCTCGCAGAGACGCTGTACCTGTACCAGCTGCTCTACGCTGCCCTGCGCTTCCTTATCCACCACAAAGTTCGGATGGTCGTCGGACAGCTTCTTGATGGTCTCCGGTCTCACCAGAACGCCCAGACGGCTGGGGTTGTTGTAGATACCGCAGGGGATGTCCACGGAGCTCATGCAGGTGTCCAGATGAGCATAGGCCGCATGCTGGTTAATCAGCACATAAGGGGGAACGGTAAAGATAACGCCGTCCGCTCCCTGCTTCTCGCAGTACTGAGCAAACTCAACGCTCTGGTCCGTGGTCATGGCAGAGGCATTGAAGAACACCGGGATTTTACCCTTGGTCATGGAGATAACTTCCTTAACGGTAGCCTTCTTTTCTTCCATGGTTAAAAGGGTGGTCTCAGCCGCGGAACCCAGGACGAACAGCTGGGAGGTGCCGTACTTGATCTGCCGGTTAATCAGCGTCTCATAGCCCTGAAAATCGATTTTGTCGTCCTCGGTGAACGGCGTAGGCATTGCCACCCAGGAACCCTGTAAATTCATCATAATTTTTTACCTCTCTTTCCTTATAGGATATTTTTATTTGGAACAGGTTCTTCCCCATCCAGTTCATATATTGGCTTTCAGCCGTTTTTCATGAGATCAAAGCGGTTCACATCAAAGCTCGCCGCCGCAGGCACGTCGGTGCGTCCGTCCAGGATCAGATCCGCCACCAGTTTGCCGGTGGCCGGGGCCAGGCTGATGCCGTCTCCCTCATGGCCCGCCGCCATGAAAAATCCGGGCAGACCCTTCACATATCCGATTAACGGCTTGCTGTCCGGCGGATAAGGCCGCAGGCCTCCCATGGTGCGGATAATATTCAGCCGCTTGAGGCCCGGCACCAGATGGGTGGCGTTGGCCATCACTTCCTTCAGTCCTTCCAGGGTATTGGAGGTGTCATAACCTACAAACTCGCGGCTGGCCCCAAAGAGGACATTGCCTTTAAAGGATTGAGTCAGGGAAATACCTACGCCCAGCTTCGCCTTCTTGGACGTATCGTTTTTCAGCAGCTCCGGATGGTGCTTGGCCACGATGTAGCGGGCGTTGATCACACCCTTGTGGACAAACTGAGGCACCGCCTCGGTGATGTACACCTGGCCCCGGCGCGGCTTGATGGGAATCTCCAGCCCTGCCATCTGACCGATAAAGGGAGCCCAGGCCCCGGCCGCATTGATTACGGTCTCGCCGTAAATGACCTCCTCCGGCGTCTTTACGCCCTTCACCTGTCCGTTTTCAATCATGAGTCCCGTCACCGGACAGCCGGTGCGGATAACCGCTCCCAGTTCGGCGGCGCGGTCGGCGTAGGCAAAGGTGGTCATATAAGGATTGACCTCCCCGTCCCAGGGGCAATAGGCCGCCGCCACGATGGCGTCCCGGTTCAGTCCCGGCTGCAGCCGCATGGCCTCGTCCGCCGAAATGATCTGAGAGGGAAGACCACAGGCATTCTGCTGCTTAACCACATCTTCCATGGTCTTTAACTCCATGTCGTTCTCAATCAGCACCAGATATCCCTTCTGGGAGAACTCCAGCTCCCGGGAAAGCTCCTTCTCCAGCCCCTTATACATCTCCATGCTGTATATGCCAAGTCTTAAATGATCTCCCGGCGCTTTGGACTGAAGCAGAATCCCCTGATCGCAGGCCCCGCTGGCTCCATTTACCAGATATTTTTTCTCCAGCAGCACCACCCTTTTTCCTCTCTTGGTCAGGTTGTAGGCAATGGCGCTGCCAATGACGCCTCCTCCGATTACAATGATGTCAGTGGTCATTGGGCCCCTCCTTTCGCGCTTCCGGAACCGCAGTCCGCTCCGCCTGCCTCCTCATTGTCTGTATCCGCCAGCACCTGCGTGAAATCTCCCACATTCATCAGGCGAACCGGGAAACGCTGGGAATGGCTGTGGCACAGATCCAGATCGATCTTCTGCTCCTGCAGCATTCTCTCAATATTGCGGCGGCAGGTCATCCCCTGACAGACGCCCATTCCCGCATGGGTACGCATTTTCAGGGCCTTTATGCTGTCTGCTCCTTCGGCTATGGCCCTCTTTATATCTCCTACGGTGACTTCCTCGCAGCGGCAGACATAGATATTATCCTCATCGGCAACGTATGCTTCCTTTTTGGTCTCCATCTCACGCATCGGGATTCACCTCCTCGCTGTCTGTTGGGGCAGGTCTTACGATAAAGCGCACATCCATGGAATACTCCCTGGGTATCTCCACCGTCACAATGGCCGTGTGGTCAAATGCCTTGCTCTCGCGCACCTGATATACGGTACCCTCCGTCACAAAATGCCCTTCTCTGTCGGTGCAGTCAATCCGGCTGCCTTTCTCCGGCAGGGGCACATATTCATAAGGGAAGCTGACGCGGGCCTTTCCTTCTCCGCAGCTCTCGTCTACCGTGAAGATGGCCAGCCCCGGACAGCGGGTCATGCACAGCCCGCAGCCGTTGCATTTCTCCGTATCCAGATGGGGAAGGGAGGTAATTTCATCTCCTACTGTAATGGCCCCCCTGGGGCAGGCTTCCTCGCAGGGATTGCAGGGAATCTGCTGAAAACACTCGATGCAGGCTACCGGTCCCCTGGCTCTTCTCTGCGCGTCAGGGATACCGGGGCCTTCCGGAATCCATCTGCTCACCGCACCTCGCCTCCTCTCTTAATTTGTGCAAAACTTCTCTCTATCTCTATCTTGGCCTGAGCCCTCCTGGCGCCGAACTGTCCGCTGCGCAGAAGGTCCAGTCTGCCGTGTATTTCCTCTTTCCTGCGTGCCGCCTCTTTGGCGGGAATATATCCCAGGCTCTCAGCCGCCGCCGTTCCGGCCAGGCGGCCTTCCTCCATGGCGGTGCTGGCCTCCTCCACGCCGGAGATATCGCCGGCGATATAAACATTGGGGTTGGTGGTGCGCATATCGTGATCGTGAACCGGCACCAGACCGCCCAGTCCCCGGCTCTCCACCAGCTCGCAGCCGCACAGGCTGGCCAGCTCCGTCATCGGGGTAAGACCTACCGCCATGCAGACCGTGTCGGCCTCGATGATTTTTTCCGTGCCGGGTATGGCCTTAAAGTGATCTAACTCCACCAGCTCCACAGCCTCCACCTCGGTGGTTCCCATGGCCCGCTGCACCGTGTGGGACAGATAGAAGGGCACGCCCGCTCTCTTGAGCTTGCCGGCATGTACGCCATATCCTCCAATGGCCGGCCCGGCCTCCACCACAGCCTCCACTCTGGCTCCGGCCTGCAAAAGCTGGTAGGATACGATCAGGCCCACGTTTCCGGAACCCACCATAACCACTCTTTGTCCGGGCAGAACATGGTGCAGATTAATCATGGTCTGGGCTGCTCCCGCCGTCATGACGCCGGGGAGAACCGAACCCTCGAAACAGAGATTATTTTCATTGGCTCCGGTGGCCAGAATAATTTTTTCCGCTTGGAGCTGCTTCACTCCGTCAGCCGAGCCGTAGACTACCTCGCCGCCGGGGAAAATCCCGTATACCGGATAGCCCAACAGCACCTCTACGCCCAGCTCCCTTGTTTCCTGCAAAAGCTTCTCGCCGATGCGAAAGCCCCGGACGCCGGCATTATGTACACGGGAGCCGAAAAACTTGTGAATCTGTTTGAACAGCTGGCCTCCGGGCCGAAGATTCTCATCAATAATCGTCACCTGCACCCCTGCCCTGGCCGCCTCGATACCGGCAGACAGGCCCGCCGGACCGGCTCCTACGATCAACAGCTGTACCTTTCTCATACCAGATCCCTCCATTCTCCCAGGCCTTCCTGCGTCTCAACCACCATACCCTCCCGAACAGGGGTTACGCAGGTGCGCACGCCGGGCACACCGTCCACGATCATCTTGCAGTCGTTGCAGCGGCCGATGCCGCAGAATATTCCTCTGGGCTGTCCGGTCTTTGGCGTATGGCGCATAATCCGCACGCCGGCGGCTAAAAGCGCCGCCGCTACCGGCTCTCCCGTCACAGCCGGAATCTTTTTGCCGTCATAGAGGATATAGGTGTCCGGCTCCCGCAGATCCTCCAGAATCGGATGTTTGGTAACTCTTCTGTCTTCTCCCATATGAATTCCCTCTCTCTGTTTTTCTGCTTTGTTTAGGCTGTCCCTCTATTATATCTATGGCTCCAGCATAATTTTCAGAATCTCCACGTCGGTGGAACGCATTCCCTCCCGGCCCATACGTCCATAGCTGCGGATGGTGGCCTCGGCGTCCTCCTTCACCAGTCCCTCCCCGGGCTGGAAGCAGTGGTTGTCCGCCGCCATCTGGTAGGACAGGATTGCCGCATCCACGGAGGAAGCGATTTTGGCTGCGCAGGAGGCTTTGGCTCCGTCACAGACGATACCGGATACATCGGCCAGAGTATTGACAATGGTCTCGGAGATGATATCGAAATTCGCTCCGTGGAGGTAGGCGATACCCGCTCCGGCTCCCGCCGCCGCGGAGACGGCTCCGCAGTAGGCCGACAGCTTGCCCAGCTCGTTCTTCTGATAAATCGCAATCAGATTGGACAATGTCAGCGCCCGGTATTTCTTCTCATCGGAGACTCCCAGCTCAGCCGCATACTCGGCCACAGGCAGGCTCACCGTCATTCCCTGGTTGCCGCTGCCGGAATTAATGACCACCGGCCGGATACAGCCGTTCATCCTGGCATCGCTGCCGGCCGCCGGCAGGGCGCGGGCCCGGCTGCGGATACCATCTCCATAGTATTTCAGGATGGTGGCTCCTACTCTGGCCCCATAATTACCGGCAAGTCCTTCTCTGGCAATGGCGTAATTGCAGCTCACCTGCCGCTCCAGAAGCTCCTGCACATCTTCCACCCGCACCTGGCAGGCGAAGTCATAGATATCTCTCAGATTTAACAGGCTCCGATCCGTGGAAGCCGCTGCCGAGGCCTCCAGCTTCTTGCGAAAGAGAACCTCGCCGTTTTTTTCAATCCGCACAATATTGGTATGGGCAAAGGCGATCTCCACCAGAGAGCTTTCTTCCCCTTTGCTCATTTTTACGATGATCTGCAGGTTGGAGACACCCTCCAGAAGCTCCACCCGGCAGATTTTCTCTGCCAGAAGCTTCTTGGTCAGCTTCAGGTCCTCATCCGTAACCTCCGACAATACCTCCAGCTCCTTATCTGCCCGGCCTCCCACGGCTCCCAGCACGGCGCTGCACTCGATTCCCTTCATATCGCCGGTGGTAGGGACAATCACTGCCTTTACATTCTTGATAATATTGCCGCTGCAGCAGACCGTAATCTGCTCCGGCAAGGCTCCCAGCACCTCCCTGGCCTTGGCGGCCCCATAGGCGATGGCAATCGGCTCTGTACAGCCCAGAGCCGGAACCAGCTCTTCTTTCAATATTGCCAGATACTCCCGGTAAATTCGCTCATCCATGTTGTAAAATTTGTCCCCCTTCCCCGCATTTTATCTCTTGTTTTTGATCTATTTCCACAATAAAAGGAGTTCATGTTTCCATCATACATGAACTCCTTTGTGAATTCTATCTACCAAAGCACATTGAGCCAAATAATACTTTGTATAAAATGTTACAATTCCGTCAGTACTTGTGCTCCTCCATCCAACGGGTAAAACGTGCATACTCTGTGGCGTTGATCTGAATATTGCGGTTCAGCATGCGGATAAAGCCCTCCAGGCACAGCTCGTTGATCAGCTTGCTGACGGTGACTCTGGCTCCGCCCACAATGGTACTGATCTCATACTGTGTGTAATGCACCTTGAGACTGTACCAGGCCCCCTCCTCCAGACGGCTCGTATCCGCTGTGGAGCAAAACAGCCGCTTGAGCCGGTCCTTGCATGAATTGAAGGTCAGATTCTCAATCTCATGACGCATAATCAGCAGCTTCTTGGCGCAGCTGCGCAAAATCACATCCCGGAACGTTTTGTTTTCATCCAGCAGCTTGTCGTAGGCCTGCTGCGGAATGCGATAAATCGTTGTCCTCTCCTCCGTCTTGGAATACAGTCCGGTGGGCTGTTCCAGCGAACAGGGGGTCTCCCCAAAAAACCACCCCGCCGACAAAGTATACAAGATTTTTTCCGTACCATCCATGGCCACCATATAGTGTCGGGTGCGCCCCTCCGCTATATAGTCCACACCGTCCAAAACCGTCCCCGGCTCCAGATATACCTTCTTGGCCGGATAAGTCAGCACAAGGGCATATCTCCGAATCATCTCCCCCAGTTCTCTCCGTTCCGGATTGGGCAGCGTCAGACTCGATTTTTCCCATGTCATCAGAAGCACACCTCTTTCCCCATAAGTACATCCGCCAAACGTCATGTTTGCTCTAACAGTAAGTTATTTTTTTCAGTACATTAAGTATATCACGAACCGTCAAAAGCTGCAATGGCAGGAAACTGCTTGTTCATCCCGTGATTTTGCTGTATTCTATAAAAAAAGGCAGGTCAGAACATTGAATATTGACTT
>CALWLM010000038.1 GCA_944381515.1 uncultured Lachnospiraceae bacterium
GGAGGGCAGCCGTACCAATTATATGGTGCAGCTGCCCTCCTTTTATATTGATATGCTTGCAAGGCAGGAAGTCAGATCCAGTCAGCTCACGCCTTCTTCCTCCGATGCCGTTTTCCCAAGGGATGAAGCCCAGTCCTGCCTGCCCAGCCTGACATCAAAGGGGAAGCCTCCCGCGCGCAGGGACTGACGCAGGAAAACATTGATTGCTGTAGTAAGGTTGATGCCCAGCTCCCCATAGAGGGCTTCGCAGCGATTTTTGATATTCCGATCCATACGAACGCTGAAGGTTATCGTATCTGTTCCAGTCGTTCTCATATCCTGTCCTCCCGGCCGCCGCTGACAATGGAATAATAAGCTCTGGAGGTAATGTGATAGATTATCACATAGAACAATACAAAAACCAGATAGCAGCATATTGTCACGAAAATCAGCAGCCGCACATTGACCACGTTAAAGAGCGCCAGCATCTTGGAAATCAGAGGGAAAGCAAAGGCCAGATGGAGTCCCGCCGTTATTACCGGCAGGAAAAACACCGTCAGTACCTGAGAATTGACGCTCTTCCATATCTCCCTGCGAGTCATTCCCACCTTCTGCATAATGGCAAACCTGGACTGATCTTCATAGCCCTCCGACACCTGCTTGTAATAGATAATCAGCACGGCAGCCAGCAAAAAGACGATTCCCAGAAGAACCCCCAGGAAAAACAGGCCTCCGTAGAGAGCATAATAATCCGTCCGCTTCATCAGCGCTCCCTCGCAGAGGACAGAGCAGCCCGTCCGGCTCTCATAGTCCGGCAGCATGTCTTCAATATCCATGGTAATATCCACCTGCGTCTGCTGATCGCAGGATAAATCAAAGCCGTAAAACCAATGGAGGCTGACCACGTCTGCGCCGGCATCTGTTTTTTGCGCCACCCCCAGAAGCTTGGTGAGCTGTCCTGCCAGCTCTTCAAAATTCGGGACGAAAATATACAGAGAGGGGATCACCTGCATGGAATCTATGCCATTGTCGGCAAAATCCTTTACCTTTTCCTTAATTACATAGGACTCGCTTTCACCAACGGCAATCGTGTCTCCCTCATAAACTTCATCTCTGGTGGTATAGATTAACACCTCGCCCTTTTGAAGCGTCTCATTGGCTCCCATCAGCCGATTGTAATCCTCGATAGATACCAGAAATACCTGCCAGGCATCGGAAAAAGCTCCCGGCTCCGTGCTGTTGTATACAGACTCCTCCAGCGTCCAGACTCTGCCGTCCGATACATAGCCCACAAAACCAGCCACCCGGTAATCCAGCACATTGTACAGCTCCGCGCCTGCATCCGATACCCTCTGTGCAGTCTCGGCCCGCAGGTTCTGTACCTCATCGGAGTAAAACTGCGCCGGCTCCTCCAGCGTTACATCCAGATTGATATGGCGGGGATAACGGATACGCAGGCTGTCCTCCGCTCCCACATACAGGCAGACCGTGGAGGAGACCATCACCAGCACCATAGTGCACAGAATGCAGATGGATGCCAGCCCGGCGCCATTTCGCTTCATCCGATAGGCCATGGAGGATATCGAAACGAAATGATTGGTCTTATAGTAATAATTTTTCCTCCTCTGTAAAAAACGGCAGACGGTCACCGAACCGGCAATAAAGAGAAGGTAAGTCGCAATGATAACCAGAATCACCGCGCCGAAAAACACAAAGAGCGCCGTCACCGTGTCCTCGATGGTCACTGCCATCCAATAAGCCGCCGCCAGCAGCACGGCCCCCAGCACTGCAAAAAGCCAGTTGGCCTTGGGCGGCTTCTCTCCCACATTTTCGCTGCGCAGAAGAGCTATGGGATTGCTCAGCTGAATCTGCCGCAGGCTGTTTGCCAGCAGCAGCAAAAAGATTACAGCAAAAAGAACGAGAGTTCCCCGCAAAGCTCCCCATTCCACCGACAGGGTAAAGGTTGCGCTTTCCTTCAGAATATTAATCAGACACAGCTCTGCAAGCTTTGAGAAAAGTATCCCGGCCAAAAGTCCCATGCTTAAGGACAGCGCCGCCACATACACCGTCTCCCAGAACATCACGGCGGCCAGATTTTTCTTTCCCATTCCCAGGATATTGTAAAGACCAAACTCCTTCTTCCTCCTGCGCATCAGAACGGAATTGGTATAAAAAAGAAAAATAGCTGCAAAAAATCCCATTACGATACTGCCCAGGCGCAGAATCAGCTGCATGGTATCCCCTCCGGCCATCCCGCGCACCGATGGACTGATGCTCAGGAAAAGGATAATATAAAACATCATCACCATTCCGATACAGGTCAGGATGTAAGGAGTATAAAGCTTTTTGTTTTTCTGTATGCCCATCCGGGCCAGTCTGCGATAAATTCCCTTTTTCATTGCAGCTCACCACCTGTCGCCAGCATCGTCAATACGTCGGATATCTTCTGATACAGCTGCTCATTGGTCATCGTTCCTCGGTATATTTGATGGAACAGCTCTCCGTCCTTGATAAACAGAACCCTCCCGGCATGACTGGCCGCCTTTACGGAATGCGTAACCATGAGGATCGTCTGTCCGCTCTGATTGATCTGCCCAAAAAGTGCAAGAAGTTCGTCGGTGGCCCGGGAATCCAGGGCTCCCGTGGGCTCGTCTGCCAGAACCAGCTTCGGCTCGGTAATCAGAGCCCGGGCCACGGCCGCCCTCTGCTTCTGTCCGCCGGATACCTCATAGGGATACTTTTTCAGGATATCCCCGATTCCCAGCCGGTCGGCCAGAGGAGAGAGACGGCGCGTCATTTCCTGATAGTTTTTCCCCGCCAGCACCAGAGGCAGGCAAATATTGTCCTCCAGCGAAAAGGTATCCAGCAGGTTGAATTCCTGAAAGACAAATCCCAGATTATCCCGGCGGAAAGCCGCTATTTCCGAATCCTTTATCCCGGCCAGATCTCTGCCGTCCAAGAGCACCTTTCCGCCGGTGGGTTTATCCAGGGCTGCCAGGATATTGAGCAGCGTAGTTTTTCCGGAACCGGATTCTCCCATAATCGCCACGTATTCTCCCTGCTCCACACTGAAATTCACATTTTTCAGCGCCTGAACCCGATTGGCCCCCAGACGGGTCACATAGGTCTTTTTCAGGCCGCTCACCTCCAATATACTCATAGGTCCATTCCTCCTTGTCTGTCTGGCCGCCGGTCCGTCTGCCGGTCCCGCCGTTTTTTAACCGGCCGGCCGTTTTCACAATTGGCGATGACTGCGCAAGCACTCACGTCCTTTACGGGGTTTATCATAACAAAAAAGGAAAATGCGACGCCATCGAATCGTCTTACATTTTCCTCTCCAATTCTTACAGTTTTGTCACTCCCGGCGTTCTCCGGTTTTCTTCTGCTCCCGAAATGTGATCCGAATGCAGGTCCCCCGGCCGGGAGCCGACTGGGCCGAAATCCGATGCCCCAGATTATCGCAAATCCTCCGGCACAGATACAGGCCGATACCGCTGGCTTTCTTGTCGCTGCGCCCATTGTAGCCGGTGTACCCCTTTTCAAAGATCCGGGGCAAATCCTCCGGCGCGATGCCAATGCCGGTATCGCGAATATACAGCGTCTCTTCCTCCTCCAGACCGATCTCTATTTCGCCGCCGCCAGGCGTATACTTGACTGCGTTGGACAGCACCTGCTCCACTACAAAGAGCAGCCATTTTTCATCGGTAACCGGAGAACAATGCACCGGTTCATAGTGCAGGTTCAGCTTTTTTACAATGAACTGCGTGGAAAAACGGCGGATAGCCTGCCGAAGTACTCCGTCCAGGTCGCAGGGACCAAATACATAGTCGGTGGAATCCGAATCCAGTCTCAGATAACACAGCACCATCTCCACATACTGCTCAATCCGGAACAAGTCCTCTGTCAGTCTGCGAGAAAGAGGCGAATCTTCATTCTGCAAAGTCAGACGCATGGACGCAATCGGCGTCTTGATCTGGTGAGCCCACACAGTATAATAATCTGCCATGTCCATATAGCGCAGATTCAGCCTATTTTCCGTGTCGCTCTGCTGCCGGCGCAGAGCTTCGATAATCTGCCGGTAATCCTGGTCCCACAGGGTAGTCTCCGGCGGAAAGGATTCCATCAGAGCCGCCGGCAGCTGCAAAAGCTCCTGTAACTGCCGGTGTTTTTTCCAGACTCGCCGGATATCCCAGGCAAAGACCAAAAGTCCGGACGCCGTACACAGCAAAACCGGGTAAATTACCGCCTCCACCGGCAGCCGGTACAGGGCAAATACAATCAGGAAAATCAGGCTGAACAGAAAAAAGAGACCAATTCCCAGTCTGTGTTCTTTGAAATACCAGCCCAAAAAGGTCATCCGCCCTCCTCCTTTTCGCCCACATCTCTTCGCCGCATTTATCCCAGCAGATAGCCCACGCCGAATTTGGTAACGATAAAATCCTCCAGACCCGCTTCCTTCAGCTTCTTTCTCAGGCGATTTACATTGACCGTCAGCGTATTGTCATCCACAAAGCTGTCGGTCTCCCACAGCCTCTCCATCAGCCTTTCCCGGCTGACCACAGCTCCCTTGGCCTCCATCAGAGTCAGAAGAATCCGGTATTCGTTTTTGGTGAGGGGAATCAGCGCTCCCCCATAAGAAAGGCTCCCATCTGTGGTATTCAAGATCGCCCCTCTGTGTTCAAATACCGGCACGGCTCCGGCAAAATCATAGGTGCGCCGCAGCATGGCCTGAATCTTGGCCATCAGCACGCTCTGGTCAAAGGGCTTGGCAATGAAATCGTCCCCGCCCATATTGACGGCCATAACAATATTCATATTATCCGCGGCCGAGGAAATAAAAATCACCGGCACCTTGGAAACCCTTCGAATCTCCCCGCACCAGTGATATCCGTCAAAAAAGGGCAGAGAGATGTCCAAAAGGACCAGATGCGGATCATAGTCAGAAAACTCCCGCATTACATCGGCGAAATCCTCCACACAGCGGGTTTCCAGCCCCCACATCCCGGCCCTCTTTGCGATGGCCCCGGCAATGCCGGGGTCATCCTCTACAATCAAAATCCGATACATCTTTTGCTGCCCTCTGATATTTGTCCGATACTATAAAAAGCTCCGCCCTTACTCCTGGGGCTCGTCAGCCTGCTCTTCTACAGCAATTCCCAGCTCTGCAAGCTGCGCAGGATCTACCGCCGAGGGCGCCTCGCACATCAGGCAGGAGCCGTCCTTCACCTTCGGGAAAGCGATCACGTCGCGGATGCTGTCGGCGCCCACCATCAGCATCACTACGCGGTCCAGACCATAGGCCAGACCGGCATGCGGAGGCACGCCGTATTTGAAGGCCTCCAGCAAAAAGCCGAATCTCTCTTTGGCCGATTCCGGCGTAAAGCCCAGCTTCTCAAACATCTTCTCCTGGATATCCGCCTGATGGATACGGACGCTGCCGCCTCCCAGTTCCGTGCCGTTTAACACGATATCGTAGGCTTTGGACCGGACGGCTCCGGGATCGCTGTCAATCAGATGCCAGTCTTCCTCCATGGGCATGGTAAAAGGATGATGGGTGGACTTATAGCGTCCTTCCTCCTCCGAATACTCAAAGAGCGGGAACTCCGTCACCCACAGGAATTTAAATTCATCCTTCTTAAGCAGATCCATCTGTCTGGCCAGCTCCAGGCGGAGATTGCCCAGCACGTCAAATACCACCTTATTCTTATCCGCAGCAAAGAACAGAAGGTCGCCCGGCTTGCCGCCCATGGCAGCCACCAGCGCATCCAGCTCCTCCGGCTTCATAAACTTGGCGAAAGAAGACTTATAGCTGCCGTCCTCATGGATTGCCAGATATGCCAGTCCCTTGGCTCCAAAGCCCTTGGCATACTCCACCAGGGCGTCGATTTTCTTGCGGGGCATACCGGCCTGTCCCTCCGCATTAATACCGCGGACGCTGCCGCCTGCCTCCAGGGCGCTCTTAAAGACGACGAACTCACAGCCGCGCACCACATCGGAGACGTCATGCAGCTCCATGCCAAAGCGCATATCCGGCTTGTCCGAGCCGAAACGGTCCATGGCCTCTTTCCAGGTCAGCCGGGGAATCGGCAGCTCCACATCCACATTGCAGACCTCTTTGAACAGACGCTTTAACAGACGCTCGTTGACCTCCAACACATCCTCCACATCCACGAAGGACAGCTCCATATCAATCTGCGTAAACTCCGGCTGACGATCCGCCCGCAGGTCCTCGTCCCGGTAGCAGCGGGCCAGCTGGAAATAACGGTCGTAGCCCGAACACATCAAAAGCTGTTTAAACAGCTGAGGAGACTGAGGCAGCGCATAGAAGCTGCCGGGATGAACGCGGCTGGGCACCAGATAATCTCTGGCTCCCTCCGGCGTGCTCTTAATCAAAGTGGGCGTCTCAATCTCCAGGAAACCCTCCTCTGCCAGAAAAGCGCGGGTCACCATGGCCACCTGGCTGCGAACCATCAGATTGCGCTGCAGATCCGGGCGGCGCAGATCCAGATAGCGGTACTTTAACCGCATTTCTTCTCTGGTCTTACTGTCTCTCTCAATGGGGAAGGGCGGCGTCTCGGATTCGGAAAGAATCCTCAGAGATCTGGCTCTTACCTCGATATCGCCTGTGGCCAGATTTTCGTTGACAGCCCCCTGACGGGCCTCCACTACGCCCTCCACTGCAATAACATACTCGCTGTGCAGTGTGGCAGCCTTTTCAAACACTGCGCTCCCGCACTCTTTCTCCTCAAAGATCACCTGCAGGATACCGCTGCGATCTCTCAGATCCGTAAAAATAATGCCTCCCTTGTTGCGACTCTTCTGAACCCAGCCCATAACGGTGACGGTCTGGCCGATATTCTCTCTCGATACTTCCGTACATCTGTGGCTCCGATGAAGCCCCTTCATTGATTCTGCCATTTATCTTTCCCTACTTTCTACTTTCTTCTTTCATATATTTAAGCTACTGGGCCGCGTGGTTTCCCCTGGGATACCAGCCTGCTTCTTACTGCCCATTCTCCCACTCTCTGCGGAAAAATTCTTCAAATTCTCCGTAGCCCTCATGGGTCAGCTGCTCTTTCTGGAATTTCTTATTCTTATTCATCCAGGCCACAAACACCTGCCGTCCGTTCTCTCTCTCCTGTCTGGCGCGGTCCAGAATCCGGCTCAAGCCCTCGCCGCTCATGCCCTTTTCCACCAGGTAGGCTTTCTTTTCGGCGCGGCCCGGCACCTGGAAATTCTGCTCGGCCAGAATTGTGATAATCCGCTCAAAGCCGATGGAAAAGCCGCAGGCCGGCACCGGCTTGCCGGTAAACTTGCCGATCATCTCGTCATAGCGGCCGCCGCCTGCCACAGAACCGGACAGCTCCGGCATCTTGATCTCAAAAATGGAGCCGGTATAATAGGACATGCCCCGCACCAGCGTAGGATCAAAAACCAGGTCAAAATCCACCGAGGCCGAGCTTCTGACGCTCTCCAGAATCGTGGCCATATTCTCCGCCACACCCTCGGGCAAAACGCCGGAGAGCTTTTCGCCCAGGAAAGCCAGGCCATCGTCCGCTTCCTCGGTTTCCACAAACAAATCCAGATAACGGCGGGCCTGCTCCTCGCCGTAGCCTGCCTCGGCAAGCTCCTTCGCCACGCCGTCGATCCCGATCTTATCCATCTTGTCCAGAATAATAAAGACCTGGTCAAAGTCCTTCTCCGCAAAGCCGCAGTAGGAGGCCATGGCCTTTAACATGCGCCGGTCGTTGAAGCAGACCCGAAAGCCTCGAAAGCCCAGACGGCCCAAGAGGGTCGTCGTCGCCTGCATCAGTTCGATCTCCGCCAGACAGGTGGGGTCCCCCAGAATATCGATATCGCATTGAACAAACTGACGGAATCTCCCTCTCTGAGGGCGATCGGCCCTCCAGACCGGTCCCATCTGCAATGCCTTGAACGGCGTGGACAGCTCTGCCTGGTGATTGGAATAATAGCGGGACAGCGGCACCGTCAGATCATAGCGCATACCGAAATCCACCACATCCTCTTCACGCTCTGCTTCGGCGATTTTCAGCTTTTCGCCTCTCTTTAACACTTTGAAGATCAGCTTTTCATTCTCCCCGCCCTGATTGCTGCACAGGTTTCCGATATTCTCCATGCAGGGTGTCTCAATATGGGAAAAGCCAAAGCTTCGATAGGTCTCCGTGATCAGATTCAGGACATAGTCCCGCAGCTCCATCTCCGCAGGCAGAATATCCTTCATGCCGGTCACCGGTTTTTTTGTAAATGCCATCTCTTTCTCCTCCGGTATTCCATACTCGCGTCCGCACAGTCCCGGCGCGCTCTATCTTCCTATAATACATGATGCGTGGGGCAAATTCAAGACGGAATCTGGAGAAAATCAGCATTTAAAAGGAAGGATTTCGCAAAGAAATAACAAAAAACCGACAAGTATCCTTCCCGGAAAAGCAAAGAAGAAGAGAATGCCTCCTGACATACGCTCCCATATACAGAAAGGAACCCTCCCGCCTGCCGGCTCTTACCGGCGGCACAAAGGTTCCTCCTGTATCTCTATAAGCAGCTTTTCATATTGTTTCAGAGTTCCCGGCCGTTTGAAGCGATTACCTTCTTATACCAGTTAAAGGACTTTTTCTTATATCTCTCCAGAGTCCCGCTCCCGTCCTGGTTGCGGTCCACATAGACAAAACCGTATCTCTTGGTAATCTCGGCGGAGGCTGCACTGACACAGTCGATCGGTCCCCAGGAAGTATAGCCAAATACCTCTACTCCGTCCTCAATAGCCTTCTCCATGGCCGCAATATGTCCGCGGTGGAATGCAATCCGGTAATCGTCCTCCACGGTCTTTCCTTCTTCTGTCTCCACCAAAGTCTCCCTGGCGCCGACTCCGTTTTCCGCCACAAACAGCGGCTTGTGAAAGTGGTCGTAAAGATAATTCAGAATGAAACGCAAGCCCTCCGGGTCAATGGGATAATCATAGTCGGAATAGGATACATAAGGGTTTTTCAGTCCCCGCATGATATTTCCATTGGCCATTTGATACTTGCTTTCATCAGCAGCTACCACCTTGCTGCTGTAATAACTAAAGGAAATGAAATCCACTGTATTTTTCAAAAGCTCCCGGTCCTCGTCGGTGACGGTGAGCTTCACGCCGTTCTCCCTCCACAATCTCTCAGCGTAATAGGGATATTCACCGGTACAGTGAACATGGATGAAATAATCCAGTTCCTGCTGGGACAGCATCATGGTCATCATGTCCTCCGGCGCACAGGTCATCGGATAGCGGGGAGCCGATGCGGCCATGCAGCCGATCTGCATCGTCGGATCGATCTCCTTTGCAATCTTAGTGGCCCAGGCGCTGGCCACCAGCTGATGGTGAGCCGCTTGAAACTTGTCCTGGCCGGTGAGCATATCCTTTGGCGTCATCACCCCTGCTCCCATCAGAGGAGAGATCAGCGTCACATTTATCTCGTTGAAGGTCAGCCAATATTTTACCCGATCGTGATAACGTTCAAAGACCGTACGGGCATAGCGAACAAAGTATTCGATTACCTGCCGTGAACGAAAACCGTCATAGGTCCTGCATAGATACAGCGGCATTTCATAATGCGACAGGGTGATGAGCGGCTGAATGCCATGGCTTAGGCATTCGTCGATGACCTTATCATAGAAAGCCAGCCCTTTCTCATTGGGTTTGGCCTCATCACCTCTCGGATAAATCCGGCTCCAGGCGATAGAGAAACGAAATACTTTAAATCCCATCTCGGCAAGCAGAGCAATGTCCTCCCGGTAACGATGGTAAAAATCTGTCCCGATCAGCTTTAGGTTGTCCGGGGTCGGCGCTTCTGTAACCGGCCCGCGGACTCCTTTCGGCATCACATCCTGCTGGGACAGACCTTTCCCATCCTCCAGATAGGCCCCTTCGCACTGATTGGCAGCCAGGGCCCCGCCCCAAAGAAAATTCTCAGGAAAGCTCATCTTACTTGATCGTCGTCAGAAGCAGGTCTCCGCACTGGGCGTTCGTTTCACTGGTTTCCACCACATCCAAATAATCCTTGGAATTGGTAACAACAACAGGGGTCGTCATATCATAACCCTCCGCTTTTATGGCGTCGATGTCCACAGAAATCAGCAGGTCTCCCTTCTTTACGGTATCGCCGCTTTTTACATGAGCGGTAAAATATTTGCCCTCCAGCTTAACCGTATCCAGTCCGATATGAATCAGAATTTCAACCCCGTCATCGGTCACCATGCCCACGGCATGCCCCGTTTCAAAGACAGCGGCCACTTTGCCGTCTGCCGGCGCGCAGAATTCTCCGTTTTCCGGGATCACGGCGCAGCCCTTGCCCAGAGCGCCGGTACGGAAGGCATCGTCGTTTACCTCAGCCAGATCAATGATCTTTCCGTTTACCGGGGAATAAATCTCCGTCTTCTTGTTGAGAGCCGAACCGGCAGGAGCATCCTCCAAAGCTGCTGCTTTTTCAGGAACCGTATCCTCATCTTTAGGATCTTTAAAGGAAATAAAGGAGAATACAAAAGCCAGCACCATGGAGATCGCCACAGCAATGCAGATATGCAGGAAGGAATTATCCTCTCCGATATATACCGGCAGGGCAAAAATAGTGGAGGTGCCATAGGCCCACTGTTTTACACCCATGATACCGGCATACAGACCGCCGATGGCTCCCGCCGCCATGGCGCTGTAGAGGGGTCTCTTATACTTCATGCCGATACCGTAGAGGGTGGGCTCCGTAATACCGCACAGAGCAGTAACGCCTACAGTAGATGCCAGGGATTTGATTTCCGGTTTTTTTGTCTTTACCGCCACACCAAAGGTGGCAGCACATTGGGCCATATTGCTGCAGACCATGCCGGGAGCCATAATGGTGGCATAGCCCATGGTAGCTCTCTGTACCGTCTGCGCACTTCCAATAGCATAATGCATACCGGTCATAACTAACAGAGGGCAAAGGCCGCCCATCAGCATAGGCACCAGCCAGTTGATCTTGGTATCCAGGAATGTAAAGAAAGCTGCCAGATAGGTACCCACAATATTACCCAGAGGTCCCAGTACCACAAAGCCCACCGGCACCGTAACCAGCGTCACCACCAAAGGCACGAAGAAAGCCTTGATGGCCTTGGGCGTAAATTTTGTCACAAAGCGTTCCACAAAAGACTGAAAATATACGATCAAAATAATCGGCACCACACTGGAAGTGTAGGAGGCCAGGGTTACCGGCAATCCCAGGAGGCTCACCGGCTCACCGGCGCTTCTCATCTCAATATAGGTGGGATTGACCAGCATGGCCGCAAACACCAGCGACAGGTAAGGGTTGCACTTAAATTTCTTGCCGGCGGAAAACGCCAGGAAGAAGGGCATGAAATAGAACACCCCGTCTGCTACCATATAGAAAATCTGATAGGTCTGAGAGGCATCATTCATCAGGCCAAACTGCACACAGATTGTCAGAACTGCCTTGATCATACCGGAAGCTGCCAGGGGCCCGATCATCGGCATAACAATACCGGACATGGTGTCGCACAGCATGGCGAACAGGCTCCTTTTTTCCTTCTTTCCGGAAGCAGCGCTGCCCTCCGACTTAATATGTACCGTATTCAAAAGTTCGTCGTATACCTCGTTTACATGCGTTCCGATAACCACCTGGAACTGTCCGGATTTATTGACGCAGGATACCACGCCCTTTACCTTTTTCATCCCTTCCATATTCGCCCTGGAATCGTCCTTCAGAGCAAAGCGAAGCCGGGTCATACAATGGGTAACCGACTCAATATTGGTCTCGCCGCCAATATTTTCAAGGATTCCCTTGATTGTCTCCTGATACTTCATGTTTCCCTCCTTGTTATTCTTTTCCTCGTAAATTCTTTTGCTTGGTGTTCTTTTTATCTATTGACAAGCGGGGCCCCCAGGGGTACGCGTTCTGCCCCGGCTGTACAATCTCAGCTGCATAATCTTACCTGTACCATCTCACTTCCGGTGAGAGTCTGACCTGCTTTCCTCCGTTTTGCCGGTCTCTTCCCTCGTCTGTTTTTCATCCCGCTCCCGGTCTACCAGGCATTTGATGTGAAGCATAAAATAGAGCATCTCGTCCTCGTTGATCGAAATCTGAAGCTTTTCCTCCAGATATGTCTTGATTTTGCAGGCGCAGTCATAGGCATCGGGATAGCGCAGCTTGACCTGCTCAAAGAGAAAGGTATCCCGCTGCGTGGCCGACGGCTGATGGACTCTTTGCAGGAAATATCGGATATGCGTCACAAAACGGCTGTACTGCATTGTTTCCTCGTTCAAATCCAGCATATAGTGAAACTTAACGATATTTAAAATATCCTGTATAATTCCGGCCGCCGCCATGCTCAGCTGGACGGCCTCGCCGCTGGTCTGTGCATTGACAAAATGCATGGCAATAAAGCTGGCCTCCGCCTCACACAGACGAATGCCCTCATAATATTCGATAACATCCAGCGCCTTCAGCGCCGCCTTGTACTCTCTTGCATAAAATTTCCGGATCTCCCAGGTCAGGGCATTGGTCAGCACAATATTTTGCTGGTGGCGATACAGGGCATAGCTGATATGGTCCGCCAGGCCGATATAGATAAAATCGTCAAAGGTAAGTCCCAGTTCCTCCTGCGCTGCCTCAACCACCTTCTTGGTCAGTTCCAGATGGTTGATCGGTATAGAACGAACCAGAGTGACAAACTGATCCACCAAAGCCTGCGATTCCAGCACAAATACCTTGTCAATCTCCTCCGGACGAATCACGTCTCCCTGCTTTTTGCGAAATCCAATTCCCCTTCCCATTACCATGCGCTCGGTCATATTTTCGTCCTGCGCCAGCACCAGATTGTTATTCAAAATTTTCTTGATACGCACCGTTTATTCCCCCATCAAATAAAAAAGCCCAAACCACGCTATGGGATTTCTACCATCGCCTGATTTGGGTTTTGCCTCCTGATAAGTTACAAGCCCCGCTATTTCGCTTTGTTTTCTGCTCTTATCTTAGCATGGAAAAAGCCAAAAAGGAATTGCCAAAAAGTTATAGACTTTCTTTCATCTTATAACTTTAAGTAATAAATCCTTCTTCCAGCCTGCGAAGGGCCCCAATCACCGGATTGTCATTGCTTTTTCGCCATGCGCAGATAATTCCATACCGTTCCTCACTGTCTGTAACCGGACCGGCCATAAAGCCCTCCGGCGCTGTGGCTGCTATCGTTTTGGCCATAAAGATAGCCGCCCCATGATGACCGGCCAGCACCACCGCGTCGCCTGATTTTCTGGCCCAGGCCACATAATCGGGTTCAAATCCCCGGCTGCGGCAAACCGCCCGGTATGCTTCGTTGACTCCCGGCAGCTCCTCCTCATCCCAGCCAATAAACTTAAGCCCCCGCAGATCCTCCAAAACAATCCGCTCTCTGCCCGCCAGGAAATGGTTCTGCGGAAACATCACATATAACCGGCTTCGCACCAGATGAACATACTCGATTTCTTCAATATCTCTCCGGTTAATTTCAGGAATCAGAATCGCATCCAGTTCTCCGGCAAGCAGCTGTTTACGCAGGTGGGGGAAAGTATCATAACAGGTTGCCAGATGAATCCGCTCCGGCGCAGATGCCAGTTTGCGCCCCAGCTCGTACAGATATCCATTGAACATATATCCCACCCGCAGGCGATATTCCGGCTCCTGAGCCGCAAAGTTTTTAAGTTTTTCGCATCGCTGCAAAATCTCCTTTGCTTCCCGCAGGCAGGCCTCGCCCTGAGGAGTCAGCGTCACCGCTCTGGTATTTCGGTCAAAGAGCCGGAAACCCAGCTCCTTTTCCAGAGAATTGATCGCGCGGCTTAGAGCAGGCTGGGAGACATAGCATTCCCTGGCAGCGCGGCTGTAGCTGCCCAATCTGGCCACCGTCACAAAGTATTTTAACGCCTGCAATGTCATATCCGCTTCTCCTCTCCCAGTCCTTTTGAAGGAATTATAACGTATCTTCCCGTCCTTGAGAAGTCCCAAAGCCAAATTCAAAAAGAGCGATAACTTCCCATGGAGCGGCATAAAATGCGATAGCCAAATATATAATAACATGATAAAATAAAATTCTACACCACACTATTATAATGCCATTTAAGAAAGGAAATCCACTGCCTATGAAACAAACCATCGGTTTTATCGGTATGGGAAACATGGCCCAGGCTATCGCCGAGGGTTTTGTCCGCTCCGGAATGGTGAGTCCTGAAAAGCTGCGCGCCTATGCTCCCCATCAGGACAAGCTGCGGCAGAATGCAGAGCGCATCGGCTTTATTCCCTGTGCTTCCGCGTCTGAGCTGACAGCCTCCTCCGATATCTGTATCATGTGCTGCAAGCCCTATCAGATCGAGGAGGTTTTAAAGGAGATCTCAGCTCTGCTGCCGGGACGGGCCCTGCTGTCCGTTGCCGCCGGCTGGGATTTTGACCGGTATAGACCCCTTCTTCCCTCCGGTACCCGGTTTCAATTTATTATGCCCAATACGCCGGCCATGACCGGAGACGGCGTGCTTCTCTTTGAAGCGGCCCATTCTCTGGAAGCGGAGGAGAGAATGCAGATTATGGAGCTTTTCGGCTGTCTGGGACTGGTACGGGAGCTGCCCTCTCACCTGATGGGCATCGGGGGAACCATCACCGGCTGCGGTCCGGCTTTCGTGGATATGATGATGGAGGCCTTTGCCGATGCCGCCGTCAAATACGGCATTTCCCGCCCTCTGGCCTATGAGCTGGTATCCCAGATGGTTCTGGGCAGCGCCAGGCTGCAGGCTGTCACCGGCAAGCATCCCGGTCAGCTCAAGGATGAAGTCTGCTCTCCCGGCGGGACCACAATTCTGGGCGTCGAAGCGCTGGAAAAGCATGGGCTTCGCGCCGCCTGTCTGGAGGCTATACAGGCCGTGATGCGAGGAGAACGCTAAAACCTTTGAGAAGGAGAATAATAACATGACAAACGCTATGAAAATCAAAAGGCTGAGACGCTTTCTGTGCATTTTCCTGAGCTGCCTGCTCATGCTGACCGGCTGCTCCTCCGGCGAGTCTTCTCAGGGCTCTCCCATGGGCTCGCAGGCCCAGACTGCTCAGGAGATGGAGGCTCTTACTCCGGAAACGGAAGTCCCGGAAACAGAGGCTGAATCCGCCTCCACGCTCCCGGTTCTGGACGTTCCCGATGAGATTGTGCCGGAACACAGCGACATGAATTTCGAGGACATGGTATATGAAAGGCCCGATCTGGACGCCGTAGACGCCGATTTTGACACGGCGCTGCAGCTGATTGAAGAGCAGGCCGGCGAAGAGGAAATTTTTGCTGCCTACGACACTTTGATGGATGATATCTCCCATATCTCCACCATGAGCACCCTGGCCTCCATTCACAGCGATCTGGATCTGAACGATTCTTATTATGAAGAAGAAAGCACGCTCCTGGACAATGCTCTGACCCGGCTGGACAATCGAATGAACGAGGTCACCGAAGCCATTTTGAATTCCTCCCATGCTTCCGCCTTTACGCAGCGGATGGGCAGCGACTTTGTCGAGCGCTATGAATTCTACAGCCAGCTGAATTCCCCTGAGATAGAGGAACTGTCGGCAAAGGAAAACGATCTGATTTCCGAATACAAGCAGCTCCTTGCCAAGGAGTACACCACACAGCTGAATGGCGAGGAGGTCACAATAAACGATCTGGATCTGTCTGCCACGGAAGCCATCGATGCATATTATGATATTTATATGCAGAAAAATGCCGAATGCGCCGAAGTATACCTGGAATTGGTTCAGGTCCGCACTGAAATCGCCCGCACCCTGGGTTATGACAGCTATGCGGATTACGCCTATGACAGCCTGGGCCGGGATTTCTCCAAGGAAGACGCAGCCCAGTTCTCCGAAATGGTCAAGGAATACATCGTTCCCCTCTATACCGAGCTGGAAAGCAGGTACTATATGCAGCTGATGCTGGCCCAGTATGACAGCAGCCTGACTGTGGAGGATGGCATTGATTATCTGCGAGAAGCTCTGGAAGCGGAGTTTCCTCCCGCCATGACAGAGGCTTTGGATTACATGCTGGAGCATAACCTCTACGTTTTTGATGACGGAGCCGAGGTCATGCCCGCTGCCTATTCAACGATTATCGGAGAGTATGGAGCTCCCTTCCTGTTAATCAATACGGCCACCTACACGGACCCCAGCACGCTGTTCCATGAATTCGGCCACTATTACAATTTCTATCTGATGGGGGATATTCAGTGGAACGACAACAATAACCTGGATCTGGCAGAGGTGCATTCTCAGGGTTTGGAGCTTTTGATGTTCCAGTATTATCCGGAAGTCTACGGCTCCAACTCCGACATTATGCAGATATCCGTCATTTATAACCTCCTCTACAGCATTCTTTCCGGCTGCTGCGAGGACGAATTCCAGCAAAGGGTATTTGAAAATCCCGATATGACTGTGGATGAGATGAATCTGCTGCACGGCGAGCTGTACCAGGAATATTTCGGCTATCCGCTGTATTATGAGTGGGTGGATATTCATCACCACTTTGAGACTCCCTTCTACTACATCAGCTACGCCACCAGCGCAGCCTCGGCCTTCGAGATCTGGGAGCTGTCTGAGACCAGCCGTCCCGCCGCCCTGGCAGCCTATCGCAGCATCACACAGAACACCTTAAACTGCGGATATCTGGAGCCCCTGGCAAACGCCGGTCTCAGCAATCCATTCACCTCCGATATGATCGAACAGGTGGCTGAGGCAATCTCCTCCCGCTATCTGACCAGCGCCCAGGACAGCGCTGCCTGATAAAAACGCAGGCCTTCCTTTTCCGCCTGCGCCTCACCTGCGGAATCTGACCGCCTGTACAGCTGCGTCAGACCCTACTCTCACATCACAGACAAGGGCCGAACGCCTCCAGGATTATCCCCGGAAGCCTTCGGCCCTTTTAATTTATCTTCTTGGTTTTATATTAGTGAAGCAATCTTTTTTGTTATCTTTTCGCGGAAGCCGCTCCCCCGCTCCGACTGTGATGGTACAGACGAATATCAGTGGTGGAACAGGCGGATACCGGTAAAGGCCATGGCCATATTGTAACGGTCGCAGACCGCAATTACATCGTCATCCCGCACCGAGCCGCCGGGCTCCGCCACGTATTTCACACCGCTCTTGGCAGCCCGGTCAATGTTGTCCCCAAAGGGGAAGAAGGCATCCGAGCCCAGGGCCACTCCGTCCAGGCCATCCAGCCACGCTCTCTTTTCTTCCTTGGTAAACACCGCCGGCTTCTCCGTAAACACCGCCTCCCAGCGTCCGTCCGCCAGCAGATCCATATAGTCGTCCCCGATATAAACATCGATGGCATTATCCCGGTCCGCCCGCTTAATTCCCTTCTTGAAGGGCAGAGAAAGAACCTGCGGCGCCTGGCGCAGATACCAGTTATCCGCCTTGCTTCCTGCCAGCCTGGTGCAGTGAACCCTGGACTGCTGGCCGGCTCCAATACCGATGGCCTGCCCATCCTTCACGTAGCAGACAGAATTGGACTGGGTATATTTCAGGGTAATCAGGGCAATGATCAGATCCCGGGCAGCCTCGTCGGGAATATCTTTATTGGCCGTCACCACATTTTTCAAAAGCTCCCGGTCAATTTTCAGCTCATTGCGGCCCTGCTCAAATACAACGCCGTATACCTGCTTGCGCTCCACCGGCTCCGGCACATAGGCGGGATCTATCTCGATAATATTGTAGCCGCCCTTTTTCTTGGCCTTCAAGATCTCCAAAGCCTCCGGCTCATATCCCGGAGCGATGACGCCGTCAGAGACCTCGCGCCCTATCATCCGCGCCGTGCAGACATCGCAGACGTCGGACAAAGCGATAAAATCGCCGAAGGAAGACATACGGTCCGCTCCCCTGGCCCTGGCATAGGCGCTGGCCAAGGGCGTCAGCTCTCCCAGATCATCCACCCAGTAAATTTTCTTCAGCACATCGCTTAAAGGCAGACCAACAGCCGCCCCGGCCGGGGACACATGCTTAAAGGATGTTGCTGCCGGCAGTCCGGTGGCCTCCTTTAGCTCCTTTACCAGCTGCCAGCCGTTTAAAGCGTCCAGAAAATTGATATAGCCGGGCCTGCCATTGAGGATCTTCACCGGCAGCTCCCTTCCGTCATTCATAAAGATTCGGGAAGGCTTCTGGTTGGGGTTGCAGCCATACTTTAATTCCAGTTCTTTCATCGCGATTCTCCTTTCACACGCTTTCAGTCCAAATTGTGCTTATTAACGATCCGGGTTTCCCAGCTTCCAGTGGCGATATCAATAAAGCGTACGAACAGCGACACCTTATTCTCCTCGTTGAGACTGTTCCACACAAGAGCCGTAAACTCGTCGATTCCGCCCTTTATCTCCACTCTCTTGGGTTCTCCCTCAAAGCTGGGCAGTGGATTTCCGTCGTGCATATAGGTGTGGATAAAATGTCCCTCTCCGGCCAGGGGCGCCTCGTAGGCAAAGGAGAAACGCTGGCAGGATGCGGGATTTCCGTCGCTGCTCTTTAAAATCGACAGGGCATAATTGTAGCTGCCGCCCTCGATATGCATAATGCCGGATATTCTGGGCGTATAGTTGGGGCCGTCGGGCTCAAAGGTACGGCTGCGCAGGCTCTGTTCAAAGGTCATCTGATGATCCATGCCTTCATAAATCGTGTCTGTCTGGTCGCCGTTTGTCACAATGGTCTTGTTGCCCAGCACCCGCACCGGCGCATAGATGATCAGACTGGGGTCCGTCATCTTGGACGGATCGTAAGCCTGGGTGCGAATCCCGTCCCCGTCCTCCACAAAAATCCGGTTCCGGCTGTTCTCGCTGCGCCCCATAATAAAATAGGCGGCGACAGCCTTGCCCGCATCCTCCGAACGGCCCAGAATGATTCCTCTGCCAGGATAGGCGTTGCTTTCAAGCTCCTGCTTCAGCGATCTTTTCTCCATGTGCTCCAAATCCTCCTCATTTGAAATTAAAAACCGCCTGGACATCCCGCAGTCGGGGGCGCCCAGGCGGTCGGCATTTACTTCCAAGGCGTGCTCCCTGTGGTATACTCCACTTTCCGCCAGTCGCACGTCTGATCCTACTATATCGGATTTTTTATGCAAAATCAAGTCATTTTTTAACCAGACCAAAGTTTTCGAGTCGGAAAGTCTGAAGTTCCCTCTTCAGACTTTCCGATCGGAAAAGAATGTGCTATGCTTATATTAAATCCCATATAATAGGATGAAACCACGCTTTCCGGCGGAACCTGCATGAAAGAAAAGATTGAAAAACTTGTGATTGCCGTGCTCATCCCACTGTTTTTCGGACAGCTGTCCTCTCTGATCTCCCGCGGCGGCTTTGAAGTCTACCAGACTCTGGAGAAAACAGATGTCAGTCCTCCTGCGGCTTTATTTCCCATCGTATGGACCGTTTTGTACATTTTGATGGGAATATCCTCCTTCCTGATCTGGGAATCGGATAAGGCAGAAAGGACCAGAGGACTGGCCCTCTATGGGCTGCAGCTCTTTCTTAATTTTCTCTGGGCTCCCTTGTTTTTCCGCTGCGGCCAGGTCCTGGAGGCCTTCTTTCTGCTGATACTCCTTCTGGCGGTGGTGACGGCCATGACCTTTTCCTTCTTTCGCATCCGCCCAGCGGCAGGCCTGCTGCAGCTGCCCTATATTCTGTGGCTGCTCTTTGCAGGTTATCTGAATCTTTCCGTTTTCCTGCAAAACGGCCCCGTTCTTTGAGCGCATGAGAAACCGCAGCGCCCTGCCGCAGACAGAAGAAAGCGCCAAAAAAACTCAGAAAGGAAAATGCAGATGAAAATACTGATTGCCGGACTCAGCTCTCTGACCCAAAATTATGTGGCCGCTCTTACAGCCTGCGGCATGGAGGCCATAGTCGACCTGAGCGATACGCCGCAGGCCGCCTCCTATGACGGCCTGCTGCTGCCGGGAGGCGGAGATATAGACCCTTCCTTTTTCGGACAGCCAAACTGCGGCTCCGTCTCGGTGGACCGCAGTCTGGATCTCAGGCAGTTTGCCGCCCTGGAGGCATTTTTGCAGGCAGGCCTGCCGATCCTGGGCATCTGCCGGGGCTGTCAGCTTCTCAATGTCCATTTCGGCGGCAGTCTGATCCAGGATCTGCCGGAACCGGATATCCACCGGCCCCAGTCCGGCGACCGCCTTCACTCCTCCTGCTGTACCGAGGGCAGCCTCCTTGCCCGTCTCTATGGCGCGACAACATTCACCATAAACAGCGCCCACCATCAGGCTCTGGACAGGCTGGGTCAGGGCCTCTCAGTCATTCAGAGGGCTCCCGACGGCGTCGCCGAAGCCATCGTACATGATTCTCTCCCCATTTTTGCCGTCCAATGGCATCCGGAGAGACTGCGGGGCGATTTTGCCGTACCGGAAGCAGTCTGCGGCGATCCGATTTTCCTCTATTTCCGCCAACTATGCGCCCGGCGTCCCCACAGCTGAAGCTCGCGGTCAAAAATACCGGCAGGTTCCCCTGCCGGCTGTTCTTTTTAAATATCCATATCCATTCAATATATCCATATCATTCAGGAATATCTGCGCCAAAAGGCTCTGTCTCAGAGCCAGTCAAAGAGCCGCCTCTTCCTCTCGATCATCTCATCTACCCGGGACAGATACAGCTCGATGTCCTTTACATTGTCGGCTCGCTCGATCCTGCCATCCGGCCGGACCGCCTTGGTAGTGGCTCCCGCGCCAACAGCCACAATACTCTGTTTCTCCTCCATAATCAGGATATTGTAGAGTCCTTCCTTGCCGGGAGCTGCATAACCCACGTTTTCCAGATTGCCGGCCATGTTTTTCTGCCGGTACAGATAATAAGGGAAAAGCCCCAGCTTACTGGCGGTTTCAGCCGCCACGGCCATGGTCTCGTCCGAATTTTCCATGGACATATGAGCATATTGCTCCCAGAGAATATTCAGCCGAGCCGCTCTCTTGATCGCCAGGGAATGAACCGTGATGTTGTCCGGTCCCAGCGCCCGGATCTCCTCCATGGTCTGCCGTACATCCTCAATGGTCTCCTGAGGCAGACCCAGGATCAGATCCATATTGATGTTGTCAAAGCCCAGATCCCGGGCCAGGTAATAGGCCTGGCGAATCTGCTCCACCGTATGGCGGCGTCCGATCAGATCCAGCGTTTTCTGCTGCATGGTCTGTGGATTGATGGAGATTCTGGTAATTCCATGATTCCTCAATGTCTGCAGCTTGTCCCGGGTAATGCTGTCCGGTCTGCCCGCCTCCACCGTGTATTCTCTCAGATGGGAGAAATCAAAGTGTTCCTCAATAAAGGTCAGGAGACGGTCAAGCTGCCCGGCCGACAGAGTCGTCGGCGTCCCCCCGCCGAAATATACGGTATTCAGCTTGCGGCCTGCAAAAGCTTCGGCCGTATAGGCCAGCTCCTTCTCCACCGCATCCAGATATTCGTCCACCCGGGCCGCAAAACGGCTCAGAGGATAAGAGGTGAAGGAGCAGTACAGACAGGTGGTCGGACAAAAGGGAATGCCCACATAGAGGCTGTAACCCTCCTGATAGTCTATGGCCGAGAGAATATCCCGTTCCCTCGCAGCAATCTGCGCGCTTAAAACCGCCTTGGCATCGCTCACCAGGTATTCCCGCTTCATATAAGCGGCGATCTCCTCCTGGGTACTCCCCTCCTCCAGGAGACCCATGGCAATCTTCACCGGCCGTATTCCGGTGAGAGTCCCCCAGGGAAGAACCTTGCCCGTATCCTGGGAGAGAAGATCATAGACCATCCGCTTCAGAATCGATTTGGTCTCCCGGCGCCCGGCGCCCTCCAGGAAGCGGCGTCCCGTAAAGCTGATCTCCTCCGGCCCTTCCTCTTCGTCCCACCGGCAGATCAGGCTCACCTCGATCCCTTCCGCCTCGCATTTTACCGTAAGATGGCGCCGCCAGCTTCCCACCGGCTGCGCCTCCCCCGTCTTTATAATTTCCTCATTGGGATAGAAGGCCATCAGAAGGCCTCTTACATCGTACTCATAGCTGGCGTCATTCATCTGGAGCCAAATCATTTCACATCTTCCTCTTTCCACCCATGAGCCAAAGGATTGCACTTCCTCTCATGGGCAATATCCGTTCCTCCGCCGTGCCCGGGAAATACCCGGGTATCCGCGGGCAGCGCAAGCAGCTCTCTCACAGACCGGCTGATCGCATCCGGCATGGCCGTGGGCAGATCCACCCGTCCGTAGCTTTCACAAAACAGCGTATCTCCAGAGAAAAGCCAGCCCTCCTGGGGCAGATAATAGCAGCAGCTCCCCGCCGTATGTCCCGGCGTCAAAAGCATCCGAATCCTCGTCCCCAGAAGCTCGAATTCCTCTCCGTCCTGCAAGGTCACATCCGCTCTGACAGAAACAGGCCGCCCCTGCCACGGACCGGAAAGGTTTTCATCGCTGTCCATAAGAAGGGGAACCTCCGCTGCCGGCGCATAAATCCGGGCGCCGGAGGCCTCCCGCAGCCTGGGCACAGCCAGAATATGATCGAAATGCCCGTGGGTCAGCAAAATAGCCGTAAGTCTGCGGTCCCGGCAGCAGGCAAGGAGACGGTCCGCCTCGTCGCCCGGATCAATCAGAGCGGCCTCTCCCGTCTCCTCGTTGGTCAAAATATAACAGTTGGTCATCACCATGCCAACATGAATAAGCTCAAGCTTCATCAGCCGGTCGTCCTTTCTATGTCTATGATGCCGTCAATCTGCCTGAGTTTCTCCACCAGTGACCGCAGATCATCGCGGTTTTTGGTCTCGAAAGACATGGAAATCGTCGCCACATCCTGTTTGCTGATGCGGGTATTCATAGCCTTGATATCGATCTGCCGCTCGGTGAAAATCTTGGAGATATCCACCAAAAGGCCCACTCGGTTATGGGCATAGATCTTTATCTCCGCCGAATATTTATTGAGGGCCTCGGCAGACTCCTGCCACTCGGCATCGATGAGACGGCTCCTCTCGATGTCCGGCAGATTCATCACATTGATGCAATCGGTGCGGTGAATGGTAATTCCTCTTCCCCTGGTCACAAAGCCCACAATCTCATCTCCGGGCACAGGGCTGCAGCATTTGGACAGCCGCACCGCCAGATCGTCAAGTCCGCGGACTACGATTCCGCTCTTGGATTTGATCTGCGTAGGCGGAGTATTCTGCTGGGAGGAGAGAGTGGCGATCACATTCTCATCGGTGACCTCCTTGCTTCTCTGCTTCTCGTACTCCTCCACCATCTTATTGATGATCTGGCCTTCCTTCAGTCCTCCGTGGCCAATGGCCGCCAGCAGGGCATCCCAGTCCCGGAAGCCATATTTATGCAGAACCCGTTCGGTAATCTCCGGTTTATTAATATCGCTGAAAACAATTCCCTTGCTCTTGCAGTATTTATCGATCAGGTCCTTGCCCTTGGCAATATTGCTCTCCTTGTTTTGGGTCTTAAACCACTGATTAATCTTGCTGCGGGCCTGAGCGCTTCTGGCGGTCTTGAGCCAGTCCCGGCTGGGGCCGTTGGAATTCTGGGATGTAATGATCTCCACCCGGTCTCCGTTTTGCAGCTCATAATCGATCGGCACCAGCTTGCCGTTGACCCTGGCTCCCACCATCTTGTTTCCCACAGCGCTGTGTATGCTGTAGGCAAAATCGATGGGCGTGGAGCCGTTGGGCAGAGACTTTACATCGCCGCTGGGCGTAAAGCAGTATACGCTCTCGGAAAAAATATTGAAATCCGTCTTCACCGAGGACAGAAATTCCTTGTTATCCGACATATCCTGCTGCCACTCCAGAATCTGGCGCAGCCAGCTGAGCTTCTCCTCCTCGCGGCTCAGGCCCGTACCGCCGCCGGTCTCCTTGTACTTCCAGTGGGCCGCGATACCATATTCCGCCGTGCGGTGCATGTCGTAGGTGCGGATCTGAATCTCGAAGGGCTGGCCATTGCTGCCGATCAGCGTAGTATGCAGAGACTGATACATATTGGGCTTGGGCATAGCGATGTAATCCTTGAAACGCCCCGGTATGGGCTTATACATCTCATGGATAATACCCAGGGCCGCATAGCAGTCCTTCACCGAATCCACCAATATGCGGATTGCAAAAATATCATAGATCTCATCCAGGGTTTTGCCCTGATTGACCATCTTGCGGAAAATGCTGAACAGATGCTTGACCCGGCCGTATACCTCCGCCTGGATGCCTGCCTCAACCATGTGGTTTTTGACCTCGCGGACAATATCCTCCACAAAGGCCTCCCGGCTCTCCTTGCGGACATTGAGGCTCTCCGTCAGCTCCTCATAAACCAGAGGCTCCAGATACTTAAGGCAGAGATCATCCAGCTCAATCTTGATCTTGCTGATACCAAGCCGGTCGGCCAGAGGCGCATAGATATCCATCGTCTCTGTGGCCTTTTCCCTCTGCTTGGCCGGCGTCATATACTCCAGGGTGCGCATATTGTGCAGACGGTCCGCCAGCTTGATGAGAATCACCCGGATATCCTTGGCCATGGCCAGGAACATCTTGCGCAGATTTTCCGCCTGCAGCTCCAGCTTATCCTTGGACCAGGACAGCTGGGTCAGCTTGGTGACTCCGTCCACCAGCAGGGCCACCTCTTCTCCAAAGATAGCCTTGACATCGTCCAGGGTCATATCCGTATCTTCCACCACATCGTGGAGGATGCCTGCGATGATGCTTTCCTTGTCAAGCTCCAGGTTTGCCAGAATAATGGCTACATGAACCGGATGTATGATATAAGGCTCGCCGGATTTTCTCTTCTGACCCTTATGCGCATCTCTTGCAGTCTCAAAGGCGCGGCGGATCAGCGACAAATCGTCCGACGGATGATATTTCTTTATACAGCGGACCAGATCTTCATAGAGTACCTCCGGATCATTGGTAGCCTCCACCACGTCCAGCGTCTTTTCCTCTTCGGCAATTCCGCTCTCGCGGACCTCTGCCTGGAGTTCCTCCCTGACCTCCTCACGGATTTCTTCTCTATAATCTCCTGCCACTTTTTCACCTCCGTTCTCCCCCGCTGCCCTCTCCTTTGCCGTCAGACATCCCCCTCCTTACGATAGCCTGACAGCAGCTGGAACACCTGATACTGGTATTCCGGTATATCCTTGGAGGAATTTAAAACTTCCTCGATATCGAAGGCCTGGAACTTGCCGTCCAGATACCCTACCGCCTTGTTTTTCTCTCCCTCCAGCAAAAGATCCACTGCCTTGGCTCCCATGATGGAAGCATAGACGCGGTCCTTGCAGGTAGGCGTCCCGCCCCGCTGCATATAACCCAGAATCGTCGCCCGGGTCTCGATACCGGTGGCCGCCTCAATGCGCTTGGCCATGCTGGCCGAATGACCGATGCCCTCGGCATTGATTATAATATGATGAGCCTTGCCTTTGTTGCGGTGCTCGATAATCCGGTTGATAATAGCCTGCTCATTGTTGTCATAACGCTCCGGCAGCAGCACATCCTCCGCCCCGTTGGCCAGACCGCACCACAGAGCGATATAGCCGGCGCTGCGGCCCATCACTTCGATAATGCTGCATCTCTCATGGGAGGTAGAAGTGTCCCGCACCCGGTCAATCGCTTCCATGGCGGTATTGACTGCCGTGTCAAAGCCTATGGTATAATCGGTGCAGTTAATATCCAGATCGATGGTACCCGGCAGACCAATGGTATTGATCCCCAGCTTTGCAAGAGCGCCCGCGCCACGGTAGGAGCCGTCGCCGCCGATAACCACCAGGCTGTCGATCCCATGCTTGCGCAGAATCTGCGCCGCCCTCTCCTGTACCTCCAGCGTCTTAAATTCCTCGCAGCGGGCGGTATAGAGCACCGTTCCCCCGCGCTGGATAATATCCGAGACGCTCCGGGAGTCCATGTCTTTGATTTCTTCATTTAAAAGTCCGGCATAGCCGCGGAGAATTCCCTTTACATTCAGTCCCTTTGCTATGGCCGTGCGCACTACCGCGCGGATCGCCGCATTCATGCCCGGCGCATCGCCGCCGCTGGTCAGCACGCCAACTGTATGCACTTTGCTCATTTTTACACACCTCCTGGCTTTCAGGTATCCATTTACAGTCCATTGTAATTCATTTTTTTGCGCATTTCAATAGGCTTATCTACCACTTTCACATTTTCCGGGCCAAAGCGCGAAGCGAGCTTTTCTGCCAGATCCCCGTCCAGTCCCACGTTCCAGTTGGGCGGCAGAATCTTCTTTGCCCGCTCTTTTCGCAGGTAAATCACAACGCGGCTTTCTCCGTCCGCCTCCCGCAGCATCCCGGAGAGCTCTCCGATTCCTCTCTCATAGGCCGCCTTGTCGTCAAACTGGACCCACAGCTCTCTGGGAGCCTGATCAAAAGGCAGGATAAACTCCAAAATCACCTTTCCCTTGGGATCGTCTCCAATGGACGTTCTGCCCTGAATGAACACCTTGCGGTCCTGGGTAAAAAGCTCCTTGTATTTCTCATAGTCTCTGGGGAAAACCAGCACCTCCACGGTACCCACCAGATCCTCTATGGTAAGGAAGGCCATCAGCTGGTTGTTCTTGGTGGTCTTTACCGTCTTGTCGGTAATCATCCCCCCGATAACTACGGTCACACCGTCTCCCACCACGGCCCTTCCGGTCTCATCGTCCACCACAAAGTCCGTGCTTTTCGCCGTAATGTTTTTCTCCCACAGACCTTCCACCGCTTCCATGGGATGACCGCTGATATAGATGCCCAGCACATCTTTTTCCAGAGCCAAAAGCTGTTCCTTGGGATACTCGCCCACGTTGGGGAAGGTTACCTCATATTCCTCTCTCTCCTCCTCGCCCATCAGGTCAAAGAGGCTCATCTGTCCGCTCAGGCTGCTCTTTTTCTCCCTGTTTCGGCGCTCCAAAAGGTCCATGCAGACCAGCATTTTCTGCTGTCTGGTCCCCGGCAGGCAGTCCATGGCCCCTCCCTTAATCAGATTCTCCAGCACTCTTTTATTCAGCTCGCCGCCGTCCATACGCCAGATAAAATCCTTGAGGCTGGTAAAAGGTCCCGCCGCCTCTCTCTCCTCCTCGATCTTTTGGATCACATTGCGCCCCACGCTTTTAATGGCGGACAGACCGTAGCGGATCGCTCCCCCGGAGACGGAAAAGCCGGTATGTCCCTCGTTAATATCCGGCGGCAGCAGGCGAATCCCCATCTGGCGGCAGCTGAGAATATATTCGCTGACCTTGGAATTGTTGTCGATCACCGAAGTCATCAAAGCCGCCATAAATTCCACCGGATAATGACACTTCAGCCAGGCCGTCTCATAGGAAACCACCGCATAGGCCGCCGCATGAGACTTATTAAAGGCATACTTGGCAAAATCCAGCATCTCGTCGTAGATGGTCAGGGCCGTCTGCTCAGGGATGCCCTTGTGGATACAGCCCTCCACGCCTTCCTCGGGATTGCCGTAGACGAAATTCTGACGCTCCCTCTGCATCACGTCGCCCTTCTTCTTGCTCATGGCGCGGCGCACCAGATCGCTGCGTCCCAGGGTATAGCCGCCCAGATCCCGCACAATCTGCATCACCTGCTCCTGGTAGACGATGCAGCCGTAGGTAGGCTTCAAAATCGGCTCCAGCTGCGGGCAGTCATAGGTGATGCTTTCCGGATGGTTTTTGCCCTTCAGATATTTCGGGATAAAATCCATGGGGCCGGGTCGGTACAGAGAGATACCGGCAGTCATATCCTCCAGGCTCTCCGGCTTCAGTTCCTTCATGAAGCTCTTCATCCCGGAACTCTCCAGCTGGAAAACGCCGTCATTTCTGCCGGTGCTGAGAGATTCGAAAACCTCCTTGTCGGCAAAATTGATGTGATCTATATCGATCCGGATTCCCTGGCTCTTTTCAATAAGACGCACCGCATTCTGAATCACCGTCAGAGTCCGAAGCCCCAGAAAATCCATCTTGAGCAGTCCCAGCTCCTCCAGCAAAGTCATCGTATACTGCGTGGTAATCGAGCCGTCGGAGGCTCTGGACAGCGGCACATACTCCTCCACAGCATTCTGACTGATGACCACGCCGGCAGCGTGCATCGAGGTATGGCGGGGCAGGCCCTCCAGCCGTTTCGACATATCGATCAGATATTTCACCTGCTCGTCGCTGTTATACAGGGCGGACAGCTCCGGATTCATCTTCATGGCCTTGTCGATGGTGATGCCCAGGTCCATGGGAATCATCTTGGCCACGGTGTCGCAGAGAGCATAGGGCAAATCCAGAGCCCTCCCCACATCCCGGATGGCATTGCGGGCCGCCATTGTACCAAAGGTTACAATCTGCACAACCCGGTCCTTGCCGTATTTGCGCACCACATAATCGATGACCTCCTGGCGCCTCTCAAAGCAAAAATCCACGTCGATATCCGGCATGGACACACGCTCCGGATTCAGGAAACGCTCAAACAGCAGATTGTTGCGGATCGGGTCAATATTGGTGATCTCCAGACTGTAGGCCACCACGCTGCCAGCCGCCGAACCCCGGCCGGGTCCCACCATAATGTCCTGGCTCCTGGCATAATGAATGAAATCCCAGACGATCAGAAAATAGTCCACATATCCCATCTTCTCAATGACGCCCAGCTCATAGTTCATTCTCTCCCGGACGGAACCGTCGTCGTCGGGGTAGCGCCGCGCAAAGCCCTCCTCGCAGAGCTCTCTCAGATACTCCTCCGAGGTTTTGCCGTCCGGCACGTCATATTTGGGAAGCTTGGGAACGCCAAACTCAATCTCCACATTGCAGCGCTCGGCAATCTTATGGGTGTTTTCCAGAGCCTGTTTCGCATAGGGGAAGAGGGCCGCCATCTCCTCCTCGGATTTTAAATAATACTGGCCTCCTTCGTAGCGCATCCGGTCGGTATCGTTTACCTTTTTGCCCGTCTGAATGCACAGGAGAATGTCATGGGCCGCCGCGTCCTCCGGATAGATATAATGGCTGTCGTTGGTGGCCACCAGCTCGATGGACAGCTCCTTGCTCATCCTCAGAAGAGCCGCATTGACGGTTCGCTGATCGGGAATGCCATGGTCCTGCAGCTCCAGGAAGAAATTTCCCTTTCCGAAGATATCCTCGTACCGCTTCGCCGCCTCCGCCGCCTTGTCATAGAGCCCGCGGGCAATATTGCGCGGCACCTCTCCCGCCAGGCAGGCGCTTAGGGCAATAATTCCCTCGTGATACTCCCGCAGCACCTCGTAGTCCACCCGCGGTTTATAATAAAAGCCGTCGATAAATCCCTTGGAGACAATTTTCATCAGATTGTGATAGCCGGTATCGTTCTCCGCCAGAAGGACCAGGTGGTAATAGCGGTCGTCGTCGCCCGCCTTGCCCCCTTCCTTGTCAAAGCGGGAGCCGGGAGCCACATAGACTTCGCAGCCGATAATCGGCTTGATCCCCTCGGCCTTGGCCGCCCGGTAAAAGTCGATGACGCCGTACATCACTCCGTGGTCCGTAATCGCCAGGCTGTCCATCCCCAGCTCCTTGGCTCTGGCCACCAGTTCTTTTATCTTTGCGGAGCCGTCCAGGAGACTGTACTCCGTATGCACATGCAGATGCGTAAAGGCCATGGTTTTCTCCTCTTTTCT
>CALWLM010000039.1 GCA_944381515.1 uncultured Lachnospiraceae bacterium
ACCGGCTCCGGCATGCAGGATATTTTCTGGATTAACATGGTGGCTATGGTGGCAAGCGGCTGCAACAAGCTGACCAAAATCAAAGGTGCTTACAGCTATAATGTGGAAGATTACGGCCTGGCTCTGGCAAAGGCCCATGGCTGCGGTCTGACCAAAGAGGAATTCGAGGCCCAGATCGCCCACCCTGCAGAGTTTGAGCCCTCCTACGCCTGGAACGCCAGCGAAGCCCTCTGCAGCAAGCTCGGCCTGACCATCAAAACCATCACCCAGAAGCATGTTCCCTATGTGGTGGATCACGATGTATACAGCTCAACCCTGGGAAGCACCATCCCGGCCGGCAGCTGCATCGGCATGTCCGCGGTGGTGACCATCGAGACGATGCAGGGAATCACCATTGAAGAAGAAACCATCGGCAAGGTATACGGACCAGATGACGGCGATATGTGCGACTGGTGGCTCACCGGCGAACCCGATACCGAATTCCATGTGGTGAAGCCCGCAACAGTGGAGCACACCTGCGCTACCATTGTGAACCGCATCCCCACTCTGCTGGAGGCTCCCGCCGGCTACGTAACCTGCGATCAGCTGGCCCCTCACTGCTATCTGACCTATCCGATGGAATACCACCTGTAAACCATCTGCATAAAGCAGGTCTTTATAAAACGAATGCAGCAGACAGCGCCCCTGCCCGAAGGCAGAGGCGCTGTATTTTCCTTATTTTCCCTTATGTATCCAGACTCAGGCTGACCAAAAGAGCCTCATCCACCTTGCTTAGGAAATCCTCATCCAGATGACAGATCTTCTCCCGGAGGCGCTGCTTATCCACTGTACGCAGCTGTTCCAAAAGGATTACCGAATCCTTGGCCATATCGCAGGCCGTGCAGGGCAGCTCCACATGGGTGGGCAGCTTGGCCTTGTTCATCCGAGAAGTGATAGCCGCACAGATCACAGTCGGACTGTGTCGGTTGCCCACATCGTTCTGTATAATCAGCACAGGCCGGATTCCACCCTGCTCCGATCCCACCACCGGCCGCAAATCCGCATAGTAAATGTCGCCACGTCTGATAGTCATGCCTACACACTCCGTTTCTTGTCTTCTACCCGTAAGTATTTCCCAATTTTTCGTGTGTATTCTGCTATCTTTTATTTTTCGCTTTCCAGCCTTTATTAGAATAGGTAAATTATTACTGCATAACGCCGGGATCGGACGCAGGACCGAAAGCCCTTTGCCCCAGCGTCGTTACATTATTTTATGGCGTTTCTTCTGCTATCGTGCCTTTCCCGTTCCCGCTCTCCGCCACAGCCGTCGCCATGGCCACCTCCCTGCCGTGAGAGATAGTCACCCAGATTTTATCTGCTCCCAACTGCCTGCACCTCTCCAGCGCCCTTCTGTAAAGGAAGACCACCGGCCGGCCGGCTTCGTCTCGGAGCACTTCGATGTCAATCGGCCCAAACCCCTGAAAGCCCGTTCCCAGGGCCTTGGCCACGGCCTCCTTGGCGGCAAAATTTCCGGCCAGAGAGGCAGGGCTCTTTGCGAATCTTTCTCTCTCTTTTTCTGTATATACCCGTGACAAAAAGGCCTGTGAAGCACAGGCCTTTTTCACTCGCTCGATCTCAATCACATCATTTCCAATGCCGCAGATCATCGCAGTTTCCCGATCACTTTTTCTTATTGGCCGCCTCCGCAATGCGGTAGGACAGCTGCATCAGGCTCTCGGACAGATGGACATTTTCCACCACCACATCCGACGGCACATCCAGATCCAGGTGGGCAAAATTCCAAATAGCCTTGATCCCGCAGTCTACCAGGACCTTGGCAATCTCCACCGCCGCTTCCTTCGGAATCGTCAGAACAGCGATCTTGATATCGTTGTGATGAAGGAATTCAGCCAGATCGTCAATATGAAGGACAGGAATTCCTCTCACCTGCGTCCCGACCTTATCGGGATTTACATCAAAGATAGCCTTGGTCACAAAACCACGGTTTTCAAAATTCTGATAGTTGGCCAACGCCTGACCAAAATTACCGCAGCCGATGATGACCATGCTGTTCTCATGATCCAGGCCCAGAATCTTGGAAATCTCCTGATAGAGGTAGGCCACATTATAACCGTAGCCCTGCTGACCGAAGCCGCCGAAATTGTTCAGATCCTGACGGATCTGAGATGCCGTCACATTCATGCGGACACTCAGTTCCTGGGAAGAGATTCTCTCCACTCCCTGCGCCATCAAATCGCCCAGGTATCTGTGATATCTGGGAAGTCTCTTAATTACTGCACTTGAAATTTCTTTGTTCTCCACTGTAAGTACTCCATTCCCCGCGTCCCGTGCGGACATATTTCAAATTATTTGTTAAACCCAGTATCTCTTATATATTATATCGGCGTAAAAAAACAATGTCAACCGCTTCGCCTGCAAACTATGCCCCGCTGA
This sequence comes from uncultured Lachnospiraceae bacterium, assembly GCA_944381515.1. Classification (GTDB taxonomy): domain Bacteria; phylum Bacillota; class Clostridia; order Lachnospirales; family Lachnospiraceae; genus RGIG7193. The sequence continues at coordinate 2,434 of CALWLM010000039.1, forward strand.
CCCCTTAATTTACAGTCCTTTCACAACTTCTTAGCATTTGGAGTCCATCAAACTCTCCTGCACCGGCGACAGATCACGGTTCACCGGCTCATAGAATCGCCGCCGTATTTCCTCCATATCCCCAGTTTGGCCTAAGAGCCACATCAGCTTGGTCACCACCGCCTCCACGGTCATATCATAGGACTGCATCAGCAGGGGACAGTGCATCACTTTCTGTCCTACTGCGTAGACGTCCATATCGCTGCCTTCAAACAGAACCTGGGTGGTCACTACCACCAGCTTCCCCCGGTTCGAGAGCCGCTCCACCTCTTCCAGGAAATTGCGCTGATCTACGAAGGGAACGCCGCCCACTCCATAACTCTCGATCACAATGACATCGTAACGGGCTCCCACATATTCCAGAACATCCGGATTCAGTCCGGGTATCAGCTTCAGCAGAAAAACGGAGGGGCGTACCTTGTCATAGAAAACCGGTCCGCCGGAATGTACCTGCTCCGGAAAATATCGGATTACGCGGCCGTCATAAATCTGGGCTGCCGCCGGATGATTGACGCTTTCAAAGGCATCATAGCTTTTGCTTCGGATCTTGCGGGCCCTGGTACCAAAGATGGCTTTGCCGTCAAAGACCAGATAAACTCCCCCCATGTGTTCCTGGCAGGCCAGGACAAAGCTGTCGGTCAGATTCTTTACCGCGTCGGTAACAGGATAGCCGATAGGCTTCTGGGAGCCGGTCAGTACAATGGGCTTGTCCGGGTTCTGAATCAGATAGGAAAGAGCCGAGGCCGTGTAGGCCATGGTGTCCGTGCCATGCGTCAGTACAAAGCCGTCATAGGCATCATAGTTCTCCCGGATAACCTGCACCATCTGAATCCAGTTCTCCGGCTGCAGATTGGTACTGTCTATATTTAAGATAGAGACTGCCTCCGCCTCGCAGAAACACCTGATCTGCCCGGCCGCCTCCAAAAGCTCCTCCGGCTTTGCCATCGGAGCCAGTCCCTCCTTCGTCTCTCTCGAAGCAATGGTCCCTCCCGTGGTTATCAGCAATATCCTCTTCATGTCAAATTCACCTTTACCTTGTCTCTGTATTTATGATATACTCGTCTATGCGGCGTATCCGGCCTCCGGCAAGATTCGCAGGCGGCCGACTTTCATTCAACAGTATACGCAAATTCCAGGAAACACACAAGCCAGGGGGAGGAAAATTTTTATGATTTTATCCTGTAATCAGATCAATAAGGCTTTTTTAGATAAAGATATTCTCTGCGACGCCAGCTTTTTCATTGAAGATCGGGAAAAAGCGGCCATCGTCGGCATCAACGGCGCCGGTAAGAGCACGCTGCTCAAAATCATTACCGGCGAACTGCCAGCCGACAGCGGCCAGGTAATTCTCTCCAAGGGCAAAACCATGGGCTATCTGGCTCAGCATCAGGACGTCCAGGGCTCTCATACCATCTTTGAGGCTGTAATGGAAGCCAAAAAAGACATCTTTGACCTGGAAGAAAGAATCCGCCAAATGGAAAAACAGATGCCTCAGGCCGCCGGGGATGAACTGACCCGGCTGATGGAGAGCTACAGCCAGGTTACCCACCGTTTCGAGGAAGCCGGCGGCTATGCTCTGCGCAGCGAAATCACCGGCGTACTTAAGGGCCTGGGATTCGAAGAGAGCGATTTTGACAAGCCGGTTTCCACTCTGTCCGGCGGCCAGAAAACCCGCGTCTTTCTGGGCAAGCTTCTGCTCTCCAAGCCGGACATTATTCTCTTAGACGAGCCCACCAACCATCTGGATCTAAACTCCATAGCCTGGCTGGAGACCTTCCTGGTAAATTATCCCGGCGCGGTGATCATCGTAGCCCACGACCGTTATTTCCTGGACCGGGTCGTCACCAAGGTGATCGAAATCGACAACACCCGCGTCTGCGTCTTTCAGGGCAATTATTCCGACTATGCCGAAAAAAAGGCCATGCTGCGGGAGGCTCAGCTGAAGGCCTATTTAAATCAGCAGGCTGAAATCAAGCATCAGGAGGAGGTCATCGCCAAGCTGCGCTCCTTCAACCGTGAGAAATCCATCAAGCGGGCCGAGAGCCGGGAAAAAATGCTAAATAAAATTGAACGGCTGGAAAAGCCCTTCGAGGTGAAAGCCGATATGTCCGTCCGCTTTACCCCCAGCATCACCAGCGGCAACGATGTGCTGACTGTGCGCGGACTTAAAAAAGCCTACGGCTCCCATACCCTTTTCTCCGACGTGGATATAGACATCCGCCGGGGAGAGCGGGTGGCCGTCATCGGCAGCAACGGAACCGGCAAAACCACTCTTCTGAAAATCATCAACGGTCTGGTGGCTCCCGACAGCGGCACCGCCGTCACCGGCGCCAATGTGCATATCGGCTACTACGATCAGGAATACCAGGTGCTGCATATGGACAAAACCCTGTTTGAGGAAATTCTGGACGAACATCCTTCCATGACCAACACGGAGATTCGCAGCCTCCTGGCAGCTTTCCTCTTTACCGGCGACGATGTATTTAAAAAGATCGCTGAATTAAGCGGCGGCGAGCGGGGACGGGTATCTTTAGCCAAGCTGATGCTCTCCGAAGCCAACTTTCTGATCCTGGACGAGCCCACCAACCATCTGGACATGGTATCCAAGGAAGTCCTGGAAAAGGCTCTGACCCAGTACAGCGGAACGGTCCTCTATGTCTCCCACGACCGCTATTTTATCAACAAAACAGCCACCCGGATTCTGGATCTGGACCATGGTCACTTTGTCAATTACATCGGCAATTACGACTATTATCTGGAAAAACGGGCCGAGGCAGCCGAAATAGTCAAAGAGACCGCTCCCCGTCAGGAGAGCGCCGTCAAACTGGACTGGAAAGCACAGAAGGAACAGCAGGCCAGAGAGCGCAAGCGCAAAAATGATCTGGCCAAGTGCGAGGAGGAAATTGCCCGGCTGGAGTCAGAAATCTCCGCGCTGGACGAAGAGATGTCTCTGCCTGAAGTGGCCACCAGCCCTTCTAAGCTTCTGGAGCTGAGCCGCAGCCAGCAGGAAAAAAGAGAGCGTCTGGATTCCCTCTATGAATTGTGGGAACAGCTGGAGAGCGAATAAACGACGCACGAGAAAATCACGAGAAAAAGAACAGCAATGTACAGACATCTTTGCCTGCGCATCGCTGTTCTTTTATAAACTCTGATGAGAGTCTGTTTCCCGACGGATCAGACTCTCCTTTTCCGCCTTGGTCATATGCTTGATTTCCCACTCACGGCGCATGGCCTCCTGTTTTGTGGCGTAGACCTCATGGTATACCAGCTCCACCGGGCGGTGCGCCCGGGTGTACTTCGCGCCCTGGCCCCCCTGATGAGCCTTTACCCGCTTTTCCAGATCATTCGTCCATCCGGTATACAGAGAACCATCGCTGCAGCGCAGCAAATACACATAATTTTCCTGTGTTTCCATTTCCGCCTATCCTTTTTGCCGCCGGCGTCCTCTGACAGCCTGTTATTTTCTGTCCGGCGTTTCCTCTCCCAGAGCCTCGCAGCCCTTTTCAATCATAGCCAAAAGCTCCTCATCTGAGAGCACGGTCACCCGGCCGTCCTCATATTCCCGGTCCACCCAATCCTTCAGGAGCCGGACAAGAGAAGAATTCTTGTCGTATTTCTTTTCCTCCGGCAGACGGTAATAGGCATTGATCCATACGGCGATGCCCGCCAGACCGGAGGTATTGGAGACAGAAACCAGAGGAGGTCTGTTTAAAAACTTTCCTGTGTCAAAGATATTATAAATCTCTTCATTTTTCATCAGCCCGTCGGCATGGATTCCCGCACGGGTCACATTGAAATTCCTTCCCACAAAAGGAGTCTGCTCGGGAATATGATAACCCAGCTCCTTCTCATAATACTCCGCCAGCTCCGTAATAACCGTAGTATCCATGCCGTCCAGACTTCCTTTCAGCTGGGCATACTCAAAAACCATAGCCTCCAGGGGCGTATTGCCGGTCCTCTCGCCAATGCCAAAAAGCGAGCAGTTGACGCCGCAGCAGCCATAGATCCAGGCTGTAGTGGCATTAGACACCGCCTTGTAGAAATCATTATGCCCATGCCATTCAATCTGCTCGGACGGCACGCCTGCGTGGGTATAAAGACCATAGATAATTCCCTGGACCGACCGGGGCAGGACGCTTCCTGCATAGTTGACTCCATAGCCCATGGTATCGCAGGCCCGAATTTTGACCGGAATTCCGTACTCCTGCTGCAGCTTCATCAGCTCCAGGCAGAAAGGAATCACAAATCCAAAAATATCCGAACGGGTAATGTCCTCCAGATGGCAGCGAGGACGAACGCCGGTTTCCAGGCAGTCCCGCACAATCTGCAAATAATGCTCCATAGCCTGACGGCGGTTCATCTTCATTTTATAGAAGATATGATAGTCGGAGCAGCTGACCAGTATTCCCGTCTCCTTCAGACCGATATCCTTCACCAGCTGGAAATCAGCCTTATTCGCCCGAATCCAGGAGGTAATCTCAGGAAACTCATAGCCCCTTTCCATACACTTATACAGGGCATCTCTGTCTTTCTTGCTGTACAGGAAAAATTCACTCTGGCGTATCAGCCCCTTGGGACCGCCCAGCCGGTGCAGGTAGTCGTAAATCGTAACAATCTGCTCCGGCGTATAGGGAGCCCGCGACTGCTGCCCATCCCGGAAAGTGGTATCCGTAATCCATATCTCCTTCGGCATATTATGGGGAACCACCCGGTTGTTGAAAGCAATCTTGGGCACCTCGTCATAGGGAAACAAATTGCGGTAAGTATTGGGCGCCTCCACATCCACCAAATGGTAAATATGTTCCTCCAACTCCAGCAGATTTGTCTGGTTGTTCACTACTACAGGTCGATTATCCATATTCACACCCCCTCTGCCTCTTTTGTACGGCAGCTGTTTTTTGTAAATTTTATCTCCACGGCAAAAAACTGTCAATGTGCCATAGTTCCAAAAAAGAATCTTTACTTTTTTATTTTTCCGACATTTTGCTGTATCCTAACACAGCAGTCCTTCCGGATTCAAAACGCCCCAGCCCTGTTTTTCATCTGGCATATCCACCTTTACGCAGCTCTCCCGCAGCTTCAGCTTTACCTGAGCATTGGTCATGGAAGGATATTTTTCCAACAGG
>CALWLM010000040.1 GCA_944381515.1 uncultured Lachnospiraceae bacterium
CCACGTGGGCCAGGAGGGTGCCGTCCATGGCCTGGGTGGCGATGAAGTCCATGTCCTTCCCGGCCAGGAAGTTCAGCCCGTCGCCGTCGGCCTCGTCGTAGGGCACCTGGAGCTTGCTGCGGCTGGGCCCGAAGCGGACCACAGTCTCGAACATGTGCCGCTCACCCTGCTGGATGTACTGGCCCATGGAGTGGAGGTCGGCGGTGAACTCCACGCTGGCGGGGAACAGGCCCTTGTTCTCCTTCCCCTCGCTCTCGCCGTAGAGCTGCTTCCACCACTCGGCCACATAGTGCAGAGCGGGCTCATAATTGGCCGTAATCTCGATATTCTTGCCCTTGCGCAGCAGGATATTGCGGACAGCCGCATATTTCAGGGAATTATTCTCCTCAAAATCCGCCTCGATAGCCTGCTTTCTGGCAGCCTGCGCGCCAGCCATCAGCTCGTCGATATCTGCGCCGGAAACAGCGATGGGAAGCAGGCCCACAGCGGTCAGCACAGAGAAACGTCCTCCCACATCATCCGGCACCACAAAGGTCTCATACCCCTCTTCGGTAGCCAGAGTCTTTAAGGCTCCTCTTGCCTTATCAGTGGTGGCGTAGATTCTCTTTGCAGCCTCCTCCTTGCCGTATTTCTTCTCCAGCATTTCCTTGAAGATACGGAAAGCGATGGCCGGCTCCGTGGTGGTTCCAGACTTGGAGATCACATTGATGGAATAATCCTTGCCCTCCAGCACATCCATCACATCCCGGATGTAAGAGCTGCTGATATTGGTTCCCAGGAAATAGATCTCCGGCGCTTTGCGCACCTGGCGGGACACCACGTTGTAGAAGCAGTGATGCAGAAATTCAATAGCCGCGCGGGCGCCCAGATAGGAACCGCCGATGCCAATCACCAGCAGCACGTCCGAATCGCTCTGGATTTTTGCGGCGGCCTTTTTGATCCGCGCAAACTCCTCCTTGTCATAATCTACAGGCAGGTCAACCCAGCCCAGAAAATCATTGCCCAGACCATCCCGGTTAAGAAGCATCTCTCTGGCAGACAGAGCCAGCTTCTTCATCGCCGGCATCTCGCTCTCAGCCAGAAAAGATTCGCATTTTCCATAATCAAAGATCAGTTCCTTACTCATAGCAACTCTCCTTCTTTCGTTATAGTTGTAAAGGGTTTAAAAATAAAATATGTTAATCCAAATATTCTCTGAGAATATCCAGAATAATCTGCTCCTCCGCCGCCGTCAGTCTGCGATGCTTCTTCGGTTCGTCAGCCATTCTCTGATCGCGGCTGGCAGCAATCCGGTCCAGGCTCTGTCTGAGATAGAGCAGCTGACTGTCCACCTCTGTCTCCTGCCTGTCGGCTGCAGTCTGCAAAGTCTCCTGCTGCACTGCGGCCGTCTGCGGCGTTATCGCAGCTGCCGCCGTCTGTGAAGCGGCTGCCTGCTGTCCTCCCATCTGCGATTCTGCCGTCTGTGAAACCGGCTCCTGCATCCCCGCCGTCAATCCGGCGCCGCTGCGGGACTGCTCCGTCTGCGCTACAGACGGTTTGACAGCCCTGGAAGCCTCGGAATCGCGGGCAGCAATTCCCGCTCCTTCTGTCTCCGCGTCAAAGCGGCTGTCCAGACGGCCATAGCCTGTCCGCCCGCTTCCCGCTGTTCCTCTGCCGTCACGCTTTAACTCCTCTTTCAGGCTCTCTCTCACCTGGCGGCGTCTCATCTCTCCCTGCGACAGTTCGTCGCGCCCTCCGCGGCCGCGGCCGGCAGACTCGCCGTTACTCTCCTCCCGGCGATAATTCTCCCGCGCCGAAGCATGGCCGGCAGCTCCTTCCTGTCTTCCCGCCTCCCGGACCTTTGCCGGTGTCTGCAGCGAGGCCAGAGACTGAATTCCGCTGCGAAGCCTGCGATACCTTCTGGATGCCAATATCTGAGACAGCAGCCAGCCTGCGAGCATCATTCCGGCCAGGACAAAGACCTCCTGAGCCCTCATGAAATTTAAAACCATATCCAACATTGTATTCTCCTTTCGGTTACCATATTCTACCAAATATTGTAAACGGAAAAGAGACTTTTGAACAGTAGGATTCGTCCGACAAAAAACGCAGAATATGACAATTCCCAGGCTAACCCCCCAAACAAGCCTCAAATAACCCCCGGATAAGCTCCAGGATTCACTAAGCGGCTACTAAGGGCTGCACTCAGGCCAGCCGGCGGGCCATGGCAAGCATCAGATTGACACTGTGCTCCACCGCTTTCTTCTCAAACTCGTCATAATCCATCTGTGCGCTGTCATCCGCCTTATCCGAGATAGCGCGGATAATCAAAAAAGGAACGCCGTTTAAATAGGCGGCCTGAGCGATAGCCGCTCCTTCCATCTCCGTACAGCTGCCTTCAAACGTACGAATCAGCCACTCCTTTTTATTTTTATCGGAAATAAACTGATCACCGGACACCACCCGGCCCGTGAACACCTGAATATCCGGATTTGCCTGCGCGCAGCATTCCTCTGCCAGCGCAATAAGCTTCTGATCCGCCGGAAATACCGAGCAGTCCATCTGAGGAATCACGCCCGGCGCATACCCGAAGCCGGCGGCATCCATATCATGCTGCAGCGCATCCGAGCTGACCACAATATCTCCAATATTGATCTCAGCCCGCAGAGAACCGGCAATACCGGTATTTACAATGGCGTCTGCGCCAAAATCATCCACCAGAATCTGCGCGCACAAGGCTGCATTGACCTTGCCGATACCGCTTCGCACCACTACGGCAGGGCAGCCGCCCAGCCGGCCGCTGCAAAACTCCATTCCGGCCTTGCTTTTAATCACTTTATCCTCCATGGCTTCTTTGAGGCGCGCAACCTCCACTTCCATGGCTCCGATTATACCCAATGTCATAACTTTCCTCCTGTACGCCTGCCGGCTCTTACTGCCGTGTCTGCGGGCGTTTCCAGCCTATCTTCCTGTTCATTATAACAAATTTTTGGATTTTTACAACAAGGGAATCTTGCGCTCCTCCTGAAAATGGTTTATAGTAATCGCGTATAATGCGAATGAAAAAGGAGGAACTTAAGTATGATATATAAGACCTTTGGCACCTGCAGCCGCGCCATCAATTTCGAGGTAAAGGACGGAATCATTGAGTCCGTAGAATTTGTCGGCGGCTGCGACGGCAATACGCAGGGACTGTCCAAGCTTTTGGCCGGCATGAGCGTGGACGCGGCCATCGACAGGCTCTCCGGCATCGATTGCAACGGCAAGGGCACTTCCTGTCCTGACCAGCTGGCCCGCGCTCTAAAAGCATATAAGGAACAGACGGCATGAAAAAGATCATTCTGACAGGCGGCGGAACCGCCGGACATGTGACTCCCAATCTGGCTTTAGTCCCCTCTCTGCGGGACGCAGGTTATGAAATCCGTTATATCGGCTCCTATGCCGGCATTGAGAAGGGGCTGATCGAGCAGGCCGGCATCCCCTACTATGGAATTTCTTCGGGAAAGCTGCGCCGCTATTTTGATCTGAAGAACTTCACCGACCCTTTCCGCGTGCTGAAAGGCTACAGTGAAGCCAAAAAGATCCTGAAAAATTACCGCCCCGACATCGTCTTTTCCAAAGGCGGCTTTGTAGCCGTCCCCGTGGTTTTTGCGGCCAGCCGCCTGCATATCCCGGTGATTATCCATGAGTCGGATATGACGCCGGGCCTTGCCAACAAACTATGTTTCTCCTCCGCAGCAAGAGTCTGCTGTAATTTCCCTGAGACTCTTCAATATCTGCCCGAGGGCAAATCCGTTCACACCGGCTGCCCCATCCGCGACGAATTAAAAAACGGTTCCCGGCTGGCAGGCCTGAAGCTCACTGGTCTCAAGGCGGAAAAGCCCGTGCTGATGATCATCGGGGGCAGCACCGGAGCCGTAGCCGTCAACAATGCCGTCCGCGCCGCCCTGCCCCAGCTTCTTGCGGCTTATCAGATCGTCCATCTCTGCGGCAAGGGCAATCTGGATAAGAGTCTGGACAAGACGGAAGGCTATGTGCAGTACGAATATATGGGAGAACCCTTAAAAGATCTCTTCGCCATGGCCGATATAGTAATCTCCCGGGCCGGCGCCAATGCAATCTGCGAACTTCTGGCCCTGAAGAAGCCCGCCCTTCTGATCCCCTTAGGTCTCTCCGCCAGCCGCGGCGACCAGATCTTAAACGCCGAATCCTATGAGCGCAAGGGGTACAGCAAGGTGCTTCATCAGGAAAACCTGACGCCGGAACGTCTGGTGCAGGATGTAAACGATCTCTATGCTCACCGCGGCCAATATCGCCAGGCTATGGAAAAAGCCTCCGACCAGGACGCCGTACACAAGATCGTCTCCCTGATCGAAGAACTGAGCTAAGCGCTTCCAAAACCGACCGCCTCAGATCTGACTGGACTTGCATATGGACATAAAGAGGAACCGGTGTGTCTGATCACACTGGTTCCTCATCACAAATCCAGTAAATCTCTGTCTTAAAGAATTTCTCCGCTGCTTGCAATTACGCCCTTATACCATACAAATGAATCTTTTTTGTATCTTTTCATAGTCCCGTTTCCCGCATCATCCACATCTACATAGATGAAGCCGTAGCGCTTGCTGATCTGTCCGGCGGAGCAGCTAACCAGGTCAATGCAGCCCCAGGGAGTGTAGCCCATCACATCCACTCCGTCCAGCTCAATGGCCTTTCCCATCTCCAATATATGCTGACGGAAATACTCGATACGGTAAGGATCATGGACGGAACCGTCCTCCTCCAACACATCCTTTGCTCCCAGACCATTTTCCACGACGAAAATCGGCTTGTGGTAGCGGTCGTACAGCTGATTCAGGCAGTAGCGAAATCCCACCGGGTCGATCTGCCAGCCCCATTCGGAGGCTTTAAGATAGGGGTTTTTGATGGATAGGGCCATATTAGCTCCCGTCTTTTCAAGGCCCTGATCCTCCGCAGCAGCGACAGCCGTCTGATAGTAGGAAATTCCGATGAAGTCGCAGACTCCTTTCTGCAGTTCTTCCAGGTCCCCGGGCTGAACTGGAAGGGAAACTCCCGCCCTTTCCAGCTCCTTCAACTTATATTCCGGCAGGTAGCCGCGCAGCATCACATCCCCATAATAGAAATCGTTGTGGTTCTCCTTAATCAGCCTCTCCATGTTGTCTTCCGGCTTGCAGGTATAGGCATACAGCGGATGCTGGGACAGCATGCAGCCGACCTGGACCTCCGGATATTTCTCATGGGCCAGATTCACCACCCTGGCGCTGGCCAGAAACATGTGGTAACTGGCAGTCTCCAGGTCTTCCGGCTTTTTGGAAAATACGCCCGCGTTGGAAAAGCCGCCGTGGACAATGGAATTGATCTCATTAAAGGTCATCCAGTATTTTACCTTTGTATGGTA
>CALWLM010000041.1 GCA_944381515.1 uncultured Lachnospiraceae bacterium
TACAATAACCATGGTTTTAATGCCAGGGTTTCAGAGTACACGACTTGTCACGGAGGGTGCTCTGGAACCCTTTTTCTTTCTGTATACTGATGACAGTATACAGGGCAATCCAGAGACATGCAAGCAGGGCAGCATAATGCTAAACTATGAGGTCAAAAACAGTATACAAAACTCAGTTGAGAAAAACAAATAAATATGCTATAATTTTTACGATTTTATTTAGCATTTCTAAGTATCAAAATTTTGGGGATATTCGAGGGGACGGAAGAGATGAATATCAGAGTAGCCATTGCGGATCGGGATGAAGTGTATCTGGAACGCCTGGGGGAAGGGCTGCAGAAAAACAGCGACATAATCTGCACCCGGTATTCGGAACCGGGGGCTTTTTTCCATGCTTTGAAAAACAGAAAATTTGATGTGGTGCTCTTTGACACCTCTATTTTGGAAGGGGTGGAGTGGAGCAGTCTGGACTTTTCCGGCGTGACGGTGCCGGCGGTGCTGTATCATGAGGAAACGGAGACAAAAGATCTGCCCACTGGTATTGAAAAGGTCATGAAATACCAGAGAGTCAGCGGGATCTACCGGTCGATTGTGGACCTGTTTGCCAGCAAGGGCAGGAAGGGTCTGGAGAGCGGACAGAGCAGCACGGTGATCGCCGTGTTTTCTCCTGCCGGCGGCACGGGCAAATCCACGGTGGCCTTTAAGCTGGCCGGACAGCTGGCTGCGGCCGGCCGGCGCAGCCTCTATATCAGTGTGGAGGATGTACCGGGAGCAGAGGCCTTTGTGGCGGCGGGCGGAGCCGGCGGGATGGATGAGCTCTATTCCTTTGTCATGGATGAGAAGGGGGATGTCGGGCTCAAGCTGGAGGCCTGCGCGGCGGAGCTTTCTCCCGGCTTGAGTTATCTTGCGCCTTTTGGCAATCTGATGGATGCCAATGATACTTCGGCACAGAATCTCTCGGAGCTTTTGGAGAAGGCGGCCGGTACGGGCAGATTTTCCTGCGTGGTGGTGGACATGAGTACGGGGCTGGCGGAGAAAAATCGGATGATTCTCACGCAGGCGGATCATGTGGTGCTGGTGGAGAAGCCGGACCCCTGTACGCAGGCCAAGATGAGACGTTTCCTGGGACAGTATAATCTGATGGAGGATTATGGTCCCAAAATGGTACGGGTGCAGAATTTCGATATCGGCAAGGCGCAGCTTTACAGCGACTGTCCGTATCCGGTGATCGGGCGGATTCCCTTTGCCGGAACCATGGGAGAGGAAAATATGCTTTCCTTTGCCGGACGGCTTCCCGATCTGGATATCAGCAGCTTTCTTTGAGGCAGGAGGGATATAAATGGAGCGGGAAGGGGCTATCGTATTTTCCATAGGGACGCTGGAGGCTTACTACACAGAGGAGCTGACAGCGCAGATCAAAAATAAAGAGGATTTCTACCAGCCTGAGGTGAAGATCCTGGCGGAAACGATCCGGGCGGATCGGGAGATACAAAGCTACGATCAAAAGGAGCTGGAGGACTATATACGGGCCTGCCATGAGAAGAGGCTTCGTTTTTTGGAGCAGCAGCTGGCAGAACAGAATCAGCTGGCCCGCCGGATCTATGCCTTTTATTCGGGGATGACCCTGGGACAGAAAAAGGATTTCTTTCAGGCAGTCTATGAGGCGATCCGCGGTCTGGGACTTTTGGGACGGATTATCATGGATAAGACCATCACAGAGGTGATGATCAACGGTCCCAAGGATATCTTTATCGAGCGGGAAGGGCAGCTTATGCGTTATCCCGAGACCTTTGAGGACCAGGAGAGCCTGATGCAGACCATCATGAACTTCACCGAGAAGACGGACCGCCAGGCTACGGAGTCCAATCCTATCGTAGATACCAGATTGCCGGACAAATCCCGTGTCAATGTGGTGATGCCGCCGGTGGCCTTAAATGGTCCCATTGTAACGATCCGGCGTTTTCCGGAGAAGCCCTGGACGATTCAGGACATGATTGAAAAAAAGCATTCGCTGACCTGGGAAGCGGCCCGCTTTCTGCAGAAGCTGGTGATTGCCGGCTACAATATTTTCATCAGCGGCGGTACCGGCAGCGGCAAGACCACGTTCCTGAATGCGCTGTCCAATTTTATTCCGGCAGGCGAGCGAGTGATTACCATCGAGGATTCGGCGGAGCTGCAGATCGTCAACATCCCGAACCTGGTTCGGCTGGAAACCCGCCCGTCCAATGATCCCAATCTGAATATTACAATCCGTGATCTGATCAAATCGGCCCTGCGTATGCGTCCGGACCGGATTGTGGTCGGCGAGGTGAGAGGAGCGGAGGCCCTGGATATGCTGCAGGCCATGAATACGGGCCATGACGGTTCGCTGTCCACCGGCCACGCCAACTCGGCGGAAGATATGCTGACTCGTCTGGAGACCATGGTCTTAAGCGGTTCGGGAGAGGCTCTGCCTCTCAAAGCCATCCGGCAGCAGATATTTTCTGCGGTGGACATTATTGTGCATCTGTCCAGGCAGCGGGATTACTCCCGCAAGGTCATGACGATCTCCGAGCTTTACCGGATGGATGGAGACCGGATTGAACTGCGGAATATTTTTAAATTTGAAGAAGACGAGCATACCACGCCCACTCGTGTGTCGGGCCGACTGGTGCGGACCGGCTATGAGCTCAGCCGTATGGAAAAGCTGGAACGAAAGGGCATACGCAATATCTGGGAATAAGGGCCCAGGGATAAATATCCGGGAATGCTGGTTCGCGGATAAATATTTGGGAATAGAAGAGGGAGGGAAATATGGATATACGCTATTATCGCTGTAACCTGACCAAGGGGCAGCATCTGGCTCTGTATATCTTGTGCGCAGCGGCCATGATGGGAGTCTTGTTTCTGTTTTATCATTCCTTTGTTGTGGCGCTGCCGGGAGGATTGCTTTTGGGCTTCCTGCCGGAAAAAATGCTGGCGGACCGCTCCATATCCCGGCGAAAAAATGCGCTGCGGCTGCAATTTAAGGACTTTCTGGAGTCCATGAGCGTGGCGGTTCGGGCGGGCAACACCGAGCTCAATGCGATTCGCTCGGCCCTTCAGGACCTGCGGCTTTCCTACAATGAGAATACGGATATCGTGCGGGAAGTGGCTTATATCGTGGACGCCCATGAAAAAAGGGGTCTGGCGCTGTCGGAGCTGTTTATGGATCTGGGGATGCGCAGCGATATCGAGGATATTCGTTCCTTTGCGGAGATTTTCCAGGCTACATCCGGCAAAAGCGACCGTTTCCGGGATATTGTGCAGGAGACGCAGGATATCATCAGCCAGAAAATTGAGATTCAGCAGGAGATTGAGACGACGATAGCGGGAGCGAAGTCGGAGACGGTGATGATGCTGGTGCTTCCCATCCTGCTGGTGGCAATGATGTCGGTTATGGGAGGCGGTATGCTGGACGCTCTCTTTACCACCTCTTCCGGCCGCATAGCGGCCACAGTGGCGCTGGCGCTCTTTATCGGGGCCTATATTCTGTCCGTGAAATTTACGGATGTGGAGGTCTGAGGAGAGAGAGCTGCGGGGAACCAATGGAGAAATCCATTGGGACAAATTCATCGTCAAAAGCGAGAGATGGAAGAAAGGGCTGAGAGAGGATTATGGAATACGGTCTTTTGATAGCGGGAACTGTGCTGGGCGCGGTATTTTGTATCCTGGTAATGGGGAGTACAAAGGAGGATCTGCGAAATATCCTTCTGAGCCGCGTGATCGGCTGCGGCATCAAGATACGAAAGCTGGAATATGAGCTGGATAAAAGGGAAAAGCTGGCCCAAAGACGGGGAGAGACGGATACGGCGGCTTTTCGCAAGAGTCAGAAAAAATGGGCCAAGAAGCTGAAGGCCCAGGAGAAGGAGCGGGATGCGGTCAAGAAGGGAAAGAGCATTTTTTCCTCCCTTCCCATGCTGGCGGGCTACTGCCTGATGCGCATTATGCGGACGGATAATGGAAACAGTCTGCTCAAGCAGTTTGCACGGCAGTGCGAGCAGGTGGAGGAGCGCAGCCACGCAGCCGTCTATGCCAGATATCTGTATGCTTCTCTGTTAGGCTACTGCATTCTGGGAGTAGCCGTGATGTTCTGTCTGATGGGCGTGCTGCTGGGAACGGGCTATGGGAGCACCGGCATGGTGGCCGGGGTGGTAGCCGGAGCAATTTTGGCTCTGTACGGTTATTTCCCCTACAGCGATGTGAAGGAATATGTAAACGACAGAGACCGTTCCCTTGAACGGGAGTTTCCGGAAGCGATGTCCAAGATGGCTCTTCTGTCTCTGGCGGGTATGGGTGCGGCCAGAGCCTGGAAGATGACCTCTCAGAGCGGTGAGGGCGTGCTGTATCACGAGATGAGGCGGACCGTGCAGGAGCTGGAGAACAATATTCCGGCGGCCAAGGCCTACGACGGCTTTATCCGCCGCTGCAATTACTCCTACGCGACGAAGCTGGCCACCGCCATGCTGCAGGCGGGCCGCAAGGGCAACGATGAGATAGCGGCTCTTTTCAGGCAGCTGAACACGGAGAGCTGGATGGAACGCAGCAATAACGCCAGAAAAATGGGCGAGGAGATCAAGTCAAAGCTTTTGGTGCCTACCATCATTATGTTCTTTGGAATCATTATTCTGGTGGTAGTTCCCATGCTTTCTCAGTTTAATATATAAGAGGCAGCTGAATCGCCGACTTGGCTGCGGAATTTGAATGGAAGTGCAATAGAAGATGATTTCCGGCAGCGCCCTGCGGGCAGCCGGTTTTCATATAGAAAATCAAGGAAAAGGAGAGACAGAGTATGAATTGGTTGGACAGATTTTTACTTGCGGCGAAGGTGAAAGCGCTGGCGTTTAAGAATGATGAGCGCGGCGTGGAGGGCTTCGTAGTGGCCATCGTTCTGATCCTGATCGGCGTGCTGCTGTGCGCCCTGTTCTGGGATAATATCAGCAGCTGGTTCACGGATATGTGGAACAGGATTACCGGTGCGACGGATCCCATCGGCTGACGATCGTTTGAGTATTTCAAAGGAGGGAGGCGCTGCACAGCCCAGGGCTGCAGCGCTTCCCGGCGCCGGCAGGATACTGATACCGGAAAAATAAAAGCAGGCGGCCGGGCGCCGGACCGGGACGGCCGTCGGCATGTGCCGGAGGGAGGAGAAGGATGGAAGAGGAGAAAAAAGAAAAAGGCTATATATTTGTGGAAGCTGTCCTGGTTTTCCCCGTCTGTATTTTAATGGTTCTGGCCCTGTATTACGCGGCTATTTTTATGTGCCAGAAGGCCAATCTGCAGGCCAACCTGCAGACGGCGCTGGTCTATTACAGCAGTCAGTACGACCCCTATGTGGGTATTGACGATCAGATGAATTATTCCCTGCAAGGGGGGACTCAGGAGGCGACGGCCTCATCCTATGAGGTGTCCGGGGCCCTGTTCCCCTATCGTTTTTTCGGCATGGAGTTCAGCGGAAGCCAGTTTGAGTCGTTTTTTGATTCCATGTCGGGCTATATGTTTTTTGACGACGGAAGCAATATCACGGTGGAGGCGAAGTCCGAGAATTACGTGATTTACAGAAAGATAACAGCCCAGGCCACCCAGGTGGTCCGGCCCGCTGTCAGCTTTTCCCTTCTTGGCCTGGACGATTCGATGACAATATCGGCAGGCGGACAGATTGTGATTTCGGATCAGGACGAGCTGATCCGGAACGTGGATATGGTGATCGACATCGTAAGTCAGACCGAGTTCGGCCAGAAGGTCAGCGAGCTGATCGGCAAATGTACAGATCTCTATAATGAGTTCAAGGAAAAATTCGGAGTGTAGGGGAGCGGTGCGTATGAAGAGGAAGAAAGGACGGCGGATGGGAAGCAGAGGAGCCGTGACGGTTATGGTGACGCTGCTTTTGATCCCTTCTGTTTTTCTGACGGGATTTCTTACAGATTTGGCCAGAGTAAAGCTCTATGGGAATCAGGGCGCTCTGGCGGCGGATGCCTATGCAGAGAGTGTGCTGGCCAATTATGACGGTCTGCTCAAGGATCTGTATGGGCTTTTTTCCGTGACCCAGAGCGACGAGGGGATGGCGGCGATTGAAACGCTGGAAGGCTATATGGCCAGTTCCTTTAATCCGGGGTCGAGTTTGATTCAGCCGGACTATTTAGGCGCATTGGCCGGCGTATCGGTGGACGGCTTTATGCCCTATGAGGACGCGGAGGTGTCCTTTGATTTTGAAAAGATCGGAGATTCCTCTCTGGCCAATACGGATGTGCTGATGACCCAGATCGGGGATTTTATGAAATTCCGCGTGGTTCAGACCCTTTTTTTAGACGATGATTCGCTGATGGATACGGTGACGGATATCGAAAATATGGAGGAGAGTTCCACAGCCATCTCCAAAAAGCTCAAGGTGGACCGGGCGGCCAAGCAGGTCAACGATGATCTGAAGAAATACTATGAGAGACTGAGAGCTCTTGATGCCTATCCGGGCTATGTGAGCAACATAAACAGCGTGCTCTCCGGCGTGGTGCGGGAGTTAAAGGCCATTGAGGAATCCCAGGAATATCGGGATTACCGGCAGTATCTGGACACGAAGGACAATGAAAACGCCTCTTATACCCAGGAGGACATCGACCGCTTTGAAGTATATGCCGCAAACCTGGAGACGATGGTGGAAGGACAGCTGGCCCGGCTGGACGGTCTGGAGGACAGCCGCCCCATCGATTTTGAGAATGTGGACGATGCCCTGTCGGATCTTAAATGGTATGGAATACAGGTCAGCGCCAGTCTGCAAAGTCTGGCGGATCGGTGCGAGGAACTGGAAAATTATCTGGATCAAAACGACTGCGGCTCCGTGGAGGCGGGAATCCGGGAGGAATTAAATGCCCTGACCCCCATTCTGACGGACGAAACCGGCTACTATAAACCGGAGATATATCAGGAGCTGGCAAATGTTCTGGAGCCCAACGACGAGGCCAACGATGATATCAAGAGGCAGTACGAGTGGATAGTGGCCGAAATCGAAGTGGGAGCCAAGCGGCTGACCGAGGAAGACCCGGAGGGCAGTCCTATGTGGCCGGAGACCATAGACGACAGCCAGTGGTACGATTTCCAGACCAATACAAGTTATGCCAGACTCTACGAGACGCTGCGCTCCTGGTTTGAGGGGGGCGATTCGGAGGCTGAAAAAAAGGCCGAGGAGGATCAGGAGAAGGCGGAAAACGAGACAGCCAAGGCAGAGGCTGCTCTGGATGCAGACGATTCTGTCTCCGGACTTCGGGATATTGACGAAAACGTGGCGGATCAGCTCTTGGGTGTCACCGGCCGGGGCGTGGAGAAGCTGGGTTTCGGGGCGATGATCGAAAACGGGGCCAATTATCTGACCAACAGCAGCCTCGGGGAGATCGGGACGGACATTGTCAACAAGCTGCTTCTGGTGGAATATGCCAAGGGGATGTTTACCGACCGGGTGACCAATGTAAGCGATGAGACGGCCATGAACACCTCTTTGACCGGGATTCCCATAACGGACAGCATCAACTATCTGTACCAGGCGGAGCTGGAGTATCTTTTTGGGGGTCACGAAAGCTCCCGGGATAATCAGAACGAGGTGCGCAATTATATCCTGGTGTTCCGTTCTGTTCTTAATTTTTCCTCCACATACAGTGTGGATGTAATCAATCAGGCAATCAAGGCGGCCCAGACGGCGGCCTCGGCGGTTAATCCTTTGCTGGGCGTAGCGGTGGCCGGAGCTCTTCGCACGGCCGTGGCGGCGGTGGAGACGGCGGCAGACTGGCAGAAGTTAAAAGAGGGCGAGGCGGTAAAGCTCTATAAAGAAGAGCTGGGCGATATGTCCTCGGTGGATGCAATCTGCTCCCTGCTGGGAATAAGCAGCGACAGCGAGGAGAGCAAAGGCGTGTCCTTAGACTATCACCAGTATCTGCAGATCATGCTTCTGTTAATGCGGGACAGCTCCACCCTGCTTTTGCGGGTAGGCGATCTGATTACGCTCAATACCAGCCACTATCTCTTAGGCGGAGGAGGGAGCGTTACCTCGCTTCCCTTTAACATGCAGGATACGGCCACAGCGGTGCGGGCCTCCTGCTATGTGCAGATGGATTTTGCCGTGATGCCTGAGGGCTTTGCACAGGCGGTGCTGGATGATGGAACCTACGCAAGCGTTGAAGCGTTCGAGGACCGGGGATACCGGTTTGAGATTGTCCGGGGCTATTGACCGGCGGGGAGGAGGATGCGGCGTGAAAAAGAACGAACAGGGAATGATCGTGGTGGAGGCTACCCTGTCGCTGACTGTTTTTGTAGTGGTCCTGGCTGCGATCATCATGCTGATCAATCTGTTTACCATACATAATAAAGTGCAGTATTCGATTACCCAGGCGGCTACGGAGATTGCCAGCTACGGCTACCTCTACGATGCCTTTGAGCTGCGGGCGGCGGATCAGCAGGTCAACGAAGACGGTTCGGCCAGCGCCGGGGCTCTGGACGATACGGTGACTCAGGTGATCGACAGCATAGGGGCTCTGGAGCAGCTCTATGGCAGCGGTCAGAGCCTGGTCTCCGGGGATTCTGACTCGGTGAAATCGGCGGTGGGCGGACTGGTGGAACAGACTCAGGGGACCTATGACTCCGTAAAGGCGTCGGCGGAGATGCTCTCAGATCTTTTCAGCAATCCCCAGGATTTACTGAACGGGCTCATCTATATGGGAGTCAACCGGGCCGGGGAGTTTGCCAAGAGCGTTATAGCGGCCAGCGCGGGGAAGGCGCTGACGGAGAAGTATCTGGATATGAGCTACGTATCGGAGGACGGACGCAGCGCAGACGCATACCTGCGCAGCTACGGCGTAGTGGACGGCTTTGACGGACTGGATTTTGGCAAGTCCACGGCCTTCTGCGATTCGGACTACCGGCTGGTTGACCTGGTAGTGGAATACGATATGGAGATACCGATGTTGAATCTGCTGGGCATATCGCCGCAGATCCATGTGGTGCAGCGCGTCAGCATACCGGCCTGGACCGGCGACGGCAGCGGCTACGAGGGATGATCATAAAGGGGAATGAATTAAGATGGCTCGGATTGTGACGGGAATTCTGGCGGGAGGAGCGGCTGTGGTGCTGTTTCATCTCCTGTCCGGAATTGCAGAACAAAAAAAGGATTTTACTCCCAGGACCAGGGGGCTCTTTATTATGGAGCGCCGGGAGCTTTTATTGTCCGCGCTGCTGTTTGTCTTTGCGGCTGTGCGTGCGGGGCTTGACTATGGCAATGGGGCGCAGCTGGCTCTGAATTTTGCCCTTCTTGTGGGAATGACGGTGCTGTGTCTGACCGATTCCCGCTTTTACTGGGTGCCGGGAAAGGTGCTCCTTATCATGCTTGTCTTCTGGGGCGTAACGGCGGCGTCGGTGACGGTTTTTTCCTCCGTGGAGGAGGGGCTGGCTCTGGCATCCCGCAGTCTGGGCGGGGCGGCGTTTTCCGGGATTACCTTTTTGATACTCTATCTGGTAACCAGGGGGCAGCTGGGGGGAGGAGATGTAAAGCTCTCCTTTATTCTGGGGCTGTATCTGACGGTTTCCAGGATTCTGCCGGCCATTTTGTTCGGCTCGGTGCTCAGCTGTATCTATGCTCTGGTACAGATTGCCAGAAAGAAGATGGGCTGGAAGGATGGAATTCCCATGGTTCCTTTCCTCTGGATTGGAACGGTGATAACGGTATTGCTTGGATAAAAAGGATCAGGAAAAGAGGATGAAGATGGCTAAGGCAAAGACTCGGATCGTGCTGGTGATGGTATTGTTTTTGGCGGTGTGCTGGGCTGCAATGCTGGTGGGACATACGGAGAGTCCCCAGCAGACGCAGGCGAGACTGCTGGCGCAGGCAGACGATTTTGCTGCCGACGGGCTCTATGTGCGGGCGATTCCGCTCTACCAGGAGGCTCTGAATTATGCGCAGGAGGCGTCGGATCAGGAGGAGATTGAACAGCGGCTGCTTCAGACCTATTCCTCCTACGGGGATATGGCCAGCTATGTGCAGCTGGTGGAGGAGAGGGCGGCGCAGAACCGCGCTGCGGCGCAGGAGTATGTGACGGCGGCAAATTATTATCTCACAATGGGCTTGAGCAACCGCGCCCTCCCCATATTGGCTGCGGGAATCGAGAACCTGGGTGAGACCGACGGGGAACTGGTGCGGCTCTGGGAGGAGAACCGCTATAACTACCGGTGGCGCAATCTGGGCTATTCGGAGATTCTGCCGGCGGGAGACAACGGCTATTATCCGGTGTTCAACGGCAGCCTCTGGGGATATGTAGAGGAAAATGGAACCGTAGCCATCGACATGAAATACGACTGGATCAGCGCCTTTGACGGCGGATATGCGCTGGCGCAGACCGGCGGACGTTTTTATGTGATTCTGGAGGACGGGAGTCTTTATTCCATACAGGATGAGGCTATGACGGAGGGCCTGGGCATTTTTGACGGCCGGCGGGTGCTGGGCAAGGTGGGAGAGACCTGGAGCTACTATGGAATCGAAGGGGAGCCCATTGCCGAGAGCTTTCAGTTTGATGCCTACAGCATGAACAGCGAGGGTTATGTGGCGGTCTGCCAGAATGGAAAATGGGCGCTGATGGACGACGGCGGCAATTATGTGACGGAATTTATATGGGACGGTGTGCGTCTGGATGAGAGAGGATATGCCGTAAACGGCGGCAGTCTGGTGGTGGAGAAGGACGGAGCCTGTGTGCTGGTAAATACGGACGGAACCGAAGTGTCGGGTTTTCGATTTGCAGATGCCAAGGCGCCGGGAAGCGATGAGTGGATCGCCGTCTGCGATGAATCGGGCAGATGGGGCTTTGCCGATCGGACCGGAGCGATTCAGATAGAATGCCAGTACGAGGACGCCCTGTCCTTTAACAGCGGTCTGGCGGCAGTGAAGCAGGGCGGCGTATGGGGCTATATCAATGCGTCGGGCGAGATGATCATCGAACCGGTGTATGAGGAGGCGGGGAGCTTTTTATCCGGTGCGGCCATCGCCAGGATGAACGGCTCTGCGGGCCTTTTGGTGCTGGATTATGATGGAGGAGAAGAAGGATGAAGACGGGCTTTGATTTTTGCCGGATCGGCGGAGAAAACTATGTGACCATAGAGCTTGCGGACAGCCGGAGGGATGAGACGGCCGAGCGCGTGCTGGAGAGAGACTGGCCTGGTTTTATGCTGGAGCTGTCTGTGGTGGAGATCAATGAACGGGTGCAGTTTCGCTATCGGATGAATAGGGGCGTAAGCCTTGCCAATCTGCAGGATGGTCTGACGGCAGGGCAGTTTCTGACCGTGCTGAAGAATTTGCTGCAGGCGCTGAAAAATTGCAGCGACTGGTTTCTGGACTATCACAATTTTTGTCTGGACCCCCATGTTATTTTTGTAGACCGGGATACCATGGATGTGGCTTTGGTCTATCTGCCTCTGGCGGAGGAGGTCATGGGCGAGGAGGAGATGAAGGAATTCTTCCAGAGCCTGATTTTGGGGACCAGACTGGCCGGAAATGCCGGGGATTTGCAGATTTCCCTGCTTCAGTATTTAAACGGAGGCGCTTATTCTCTGTCGGGGCTTTTGGAGCTTGTAAGCGGATATGGCTCCCGGATGCAGCAGCCGGCCTACGGGGATCACGGGGTGCGCCAGAGCGGGCAGCCGCAGCCTGTCTCCATGGGAAGGAGTGGAGTGGCGCCGGGGGCGTCCCAGGCCGGACCCTCTTCGTACGGCTATGGCAAGGCGGTCTCTCAGCCGGGAGCAGGCCAGACAGCCGGAGGGGCGATGGCCGGCCGGCCCGGCGCGCCCGCTGGGGCAGGACCGGCTTCAGCGGTTACAGGGCAGCCCTCTACAGCTCAGCCGGCGGCGAGACAGGCGGGGGCAGTCTTTGGAAGAACGCCGTCGCAGCCCGCTTCCGGACCGGCTGCACAGCAGCCTTCCTCCGGCGAGGAGGAGGATGACTGGCTCAATCAGCTGATGGACGCAGACGCCAAGAAGCCGGTCAAGAAGGAGAGGCATTTCGGCCTCTTCGGCGGCAAAAAGGAAAAACCGGAAAAGGCAGAGAAGCCGGAAAAGCCGGATAAGAAGGAAAAGAAAGAGAAGGTAAGCCGGCGGGATAAACGAAAGCAAAAAGAAATAATGCCGGAAGAGCCGGCGCCGTCCGTGGTTTTTGCGGGACAGCCTCAAAGCTACGAGATCCCGCAAAGCCCCATGGATCTGGACGAGGGGACGGATATTGGAGGATCTTCCTCGCCGGAGCCCCATCTGGAGCTGTGTTCCGCGGCCATTTCTTCCCCGCCGCCCTTTATTCCTTTGCAGATGGGACCGGCCGGTATGAGTATCGGCAGGAAAAACAGCAAAAACATTATCAGCGATTATATGTTTCCGGCGGAAATCCGCGGCGTCAGCAAGCAGCAGGCCAGGATTTTTATGGAGGGAGGAGTTTATTATCTGTGCGATTTAAATTCCAGCAGCGGCACCTTTGTCAACGGGGAGCGCTGCATTCCCAATAAGGCCTACCGGCTGAATGCAGGGGATCTGGTTACGTTTTCAGAAAAATATCAGCTGGTTTATCAGGTGATATTGTAGGAGTGAAAAATGGGAGTATGGGGAGGCTGCGCCACGGAAGCGGGGCGGATAAAGCCGGTAAATCAGGACAGTATCCTCTTTTGCAGCAGGAAGTGCAGGAAGGATTGGATAGCGCTGGGGCTGGTAAGCGACGGAATCAGCGGACTGCCCAGAGGCGAGCTGGCCGCGGCCCTTATTCGGGATCTGGCCTATCAGTGGTTTTGCGGTATTGAAGAAGAGCCGGAACAGGAGCTGGTTCTGTCGCTGGAGAGAGCGTTTCAGGAGGCGAACCGCAGAGTGCGGCAGGATCTGTGGGAAGAGAGAGGAATCCGCACCGGCGCCACCTTGTCGGCCTGCCTGCTTGTGGGGCGGAGTCTGTACTGCTGCCAGGTGGGAGACAGCCGGATATACCGGGGCCGAAAGGGCCGCTGGCAGCTTCTGACAAAGGACCAGTCGGTCTGGCAGGAGAGGGGCGGACGGCTGAAGCTGTGTCTTGCCAATTATGTGGGAAAGGACGAGGAGCTTTCCTTTGAGACGGTTCGTATCCGGCTGGAGCCGGGCGATGTGGTCCTATATTGCTCCGATGGCTTTTACAAAACCATGCGCGAGGAGGATTTGCAGTGGTTCTTTTTGAAGGATTCCTTTGTGGGTCCCGACGAGGGCTGCCGGGAGCTGATTGGCCGGGCGGAAGAGCGCGGAGAAAGAGATAATATTTCCGTGGGCTTTATCCGGCTGGAGGCCGAGGGTAAAATAAGGGGCCTGCTTGCAGGACTCTCGGACCGGCGGGCAGAGGAAAGAATGAGTATGGGATGGGAAAATACCGATGAGACAGAATTTTGATCAGGGTATGGAGCGGCCAAAAGAGAGCCGGGACAGGGAATACCAAAATAAAGAAGAATTTCTGGCGAAGCTGGCGGAGAACTACGACGATATTCGCAGAATTAATTCCGGTGGTGGAGGAATCATCTATTCGGCGATTCACCGCCGCCTGAATCAAAAGGTGATATTAAAAAAGATTCGGGAAGACAAGCTGGAGATGATCGGCGGAGACCGGGAAAAGAAGATCCTGCTGGGCTTAAAAAGCAGCTATCTTCCGCAGATCTTCGACTTTTGGTCCTATGAGGACGAGGTCTACACCGTGATGGAGTTCATTGAGGGCAAGTCCTTTTTGGAGCTTTTGCAGGAGGGGGTAAAATTCTCCCAGAAGGATGTGATCCGGTGGACCAATCAGCTGGCTCAGGTCCTGGAATATCTCCACAAAGCCGGAATAATCCACGGGGATATCAAGCCGGGCAATCTGATGTTGACGCCGGCAAACGATATTTGTCTCATTGATTTTAATGTGTCGCTGGTGGCCGGCAGCACGCAGGATAATCCGGTGGTGGGATATTCGGAAGGGTATTCCCCGGTGGAACAGCTGATTGCCTGGGGAGAGCATGTGAAGAAATCCAGTCAGGTCTCCCGGGAGGCGGCCCTCTCCCGGGATGAGAGAGCCGTCTCAGACGATACGGATGCTGCTCTGGATTTGGACGACACGGACATCGCCTGGGATCTGGACGACACCGATATTGCCGATGCTGCCGATGCTGCTGCCGAAGATTCCGATACCGACATTGCTTCCGAGCCTTCCGGCCGCTCCGGCAGGGGACCGGGGCAGGGATATCCGAATCCGGGATATTCGGGGCAGAGGGCTGTGCCGGGCGGTCGTGTGGCCGGGCTTTTGCGCCAGGAAGAGAAACTGATTGGCAAATACGGCGCGGGGGCGCGCGTGGATGAACGCAGTGATATTTACAGCGCCTGCGCCACCATGTATGTCCTGCTCACCGGCAAGCGTCCCGTGCCCTGCTATGAGGGGAGGCAGACGCCGGTGGAGAAGCTGGTGCCCTCGGCAAACGATGCTTTTGCCCATATCCTGATGCATGGTCTGGAGCAGAATCCCAGGGACAGATTTCAGAGCGCGGCTCAGATGCGAAAGGCTCTGGGACAGCTGGTGCGCTCTACCAGACGCTACAAGAGGCTCCTGGCGGTGCAGGATCTGATTCTTTTGCTGGTACTTGCGTGCTTTTTGGGGTCTGGCGTGGCGGCCTACTTTGGATGGCAGGGGAGGATTGCCCAGGGCTTTTCTGCATCCCTGGAGCAGGCGCAGCAATATTACACGGAAGGGGAGCATGAGACGGCTCTCCAGTACCTGAGCGATCAGGTGACGGGGGTCAGCCGGTACCACAGTCAGCCGGACTTTGGTCAGGCCTGGTATCTGACCGGCTGCTGTTATCTGAATCTGGAGGAGTATGAAGATGCGGCAAACGCCTTCCGAAGCGCCATTCTGCTGGACGACGACCGGCCGGAGTACTATCGGGATTATGGAATCGCTCTGGCCCGGCTGGGGGATCTGGCTCAGGCAGAAGAGGCATTAAAGCAGGCGCAGGCTCAGGGGCTGGGCACCGATGGTATTGCTTTGCTGGCGGGTGAGATTGCCATGGCGGGCGGAGATTATACTCTGGCGGAGGAAAATCTTCTGGAGGTCCTGAACTCGGAGGATGGAGACATCCGAATGCGGGCGGCTGTAAAACTGGATCAGCTCTACGAGACCGCCTATGAGGAAAAAGGATATAGTGAGAGAATCAGCCTGCTTGTATCGGTGGAGAAGGGTCTCGCGGGGGCGGATCGCCTCCCGGTCTGGGAACGGCTCGTGCAGGCCTACAGCGACGGGGCCGCGGCCTCCGGGGATTCCGGCTATTATGAGGAGGCTCTGAGGGTGCTGGATCAGATTATCGGCGCAGGCTATGACACCCTGGCCACCTGGTTAAATAAGGGCGTGACGCAGCAGAGTCTGGGAGATTATGAGGGGGCCCGCTCCACCTTTACGCAGGCCCAGGAGAAATTCCCCGAGACCTATCTGACGGCTAAACGTCTTGCATTTTTGGAATACGAGGTGCAGTCGCAGACAGACAGCGCTTCCAGGGACTATACGCTTTTCGGAGAGTATGCCCAGGAGTGTCTCACGCTTTACCACGGACAGGGAGCGGATCAGATACAGGATTCGGAGGTCAATTATCTGGAAGAGCTCCTGGAGGAGCTGAAGGCTCTGGGCTGGCTTTAAGGAGGAATAAAAATGGCGGATTTGCTGTGGTACGGAGGGCTGGCGGGAATGGCGGTTTCACTGCTCGTACTTATTATATTGCTGCCGGTCTTTCGCAAAAAGAGAAAAAGCTTATATAAGCAGATAGAGGAAGGAGAGCTGTGAGATGAGAAATCTTTGGAAAAGGCACAAGGTGCTGCTTGTCGGCATACCCTGCGTCCTTCTCATCGTGGCGGGGGCGGCGCTGTGGCTGATCGGCAGCAGGAACCAGCGGCTGAACGCCAGCCTGGAGGAGGGAAACCGCTGCCTGGAGGAGCTGGATTACAACCAGGCGGTGGTCTATTACCGGCAGGCTCTGGAGGTGGATGACAGCAACCGGGATGCAAATCTGGGATTGGCGGAGGCCTATCAGGGACTGGGACAGGACAGCTACGCCGAGAGCGTCTACCAGGATATGCTGGAAGAGGATGACAGTCAGGCGGATGTCTATGAGCTGCTGGCCCAGCTGTACATTCAGCAGAGCAAGCTGGACGAGGCCAGGCAGCTGCTGGATGAGGCCAGTCAGAAGGTGGAGGATGAGGAGATTACCGTGCTCTATCAGCTCACCAGACCGGAGCCGCCCACGACCAGCTATGATGCGGGCGCATACCAGGACCGTATTGCCGTGGAGCTGATTCCTTCGGCCTCCGAGCAGGTTATCTATTATACTCTGGACGGGACGGACCCGACTGTGGATTCGCCGGTTTACACCGAGCCGCTGATTCTGCCAAACGGCGTCACACAGCTTCGGGCCATAGCAGTAAACAGCATCGGCTACCAGAGCGATATAGCCGTCTACGAGTATGATCTGCAGATCCGCGATGTGGAGATAACGCTGGAGGAGCCGGTTATCGAGCGCATTATCCGGGATACGCTGGATATTCCCGGCGGACAGCCCATTTATAACGACGACATCGAGCAGATCACGGAGCTGTACATCGTCGGCGATACGGTGAGCTCCGGACGGGATGAATATACCGTCAATCTGAAAGAGGGAACCTATATTGTCAATGGCAGTGAATATACCTTCAGCGGGACGGGCCAGATCCGTACGCTGAACGATTTGCAGTACATGCCCTATCTGAGCAGGCTGGTTGTAGGCTATCAGGGAGAGTTAGATATCAGCGGCCTGTCCAGATGCACCGGGATCACGGAGCTATCCCTTGTGGAGGATCAGCTGTCGGATGCTGATATTCAGGTGCTGGCAGGGCTTACACAGCTGCAGGCTCTGAATCTGGGCTGGAACGAGATCAGCAGCCTGAGTCCTTTGTCTGGCCTGACTGGCCTGACCACCTTAAGCGTCTGGGGCAATCGCCTGAGCTCTCTGGCCGGGATCGAGGGACTAGTAAATCTTACCTATCTTGATTTTTCAGACAATCAGATTACGGATATTACGCCGGTCCAGGGAATGACGGTCCTGGAGGAGCTGTGGATGTACGATAATCAGGTGAGCAGCCTGACTGGACTGACCGGGCTTGAATCGCTGCGGGTGCTGATGCTCAAGGGCAATCCCATTGAGGATCTGGAGACGGTGAGAGCCATCTATCCTCGTCTGGAGCGTCTGGACGTGGACCTGCTGAATCTGGGAGGTGAGGAAGAATGAGTATCTGGGTTTGGATTAAGATGGGAATCTGTGCTGCCGTTCTTCTGGCCGGCCTGGTGATGATTCTGCTGGCTGTGGTCAAGAGGAAAAACAGAAAGCTGCCTGGTCTGATATTTCAGCTGGCAGCCGGAGCGGTGCTTGCCGTAGCGGGAGCCGTGCTCTTGGCCGGCCCTCTGATGATGGGAAGCAGAGAGCGCACGCTGGCGGATCAGCGGAATTATGTGGCGGTCAGGCTGATGGAAATGGGCGACTATGCAAATGGAGCTTCTATGGCTGCTCAGGCAGATCAGCTCAGCCCCAACGATGCCTCAAAGCAGCTGATGGTGCTGGCCGCCGGTTTTCAGCTGGATACCGGCCGGGGGCTTCGTTATATCGAAATCTACCGGCAGTCCATGGGAGAGGATGCTATTCTCCTGGACGCAGAGACGGCCCTGACGAATTATCAGACGGAACAGGGGGCGTTAGATACCGAAAGCGAAGACTATGAGACGGCGCGGACGCAGCTGGAGGAAGAGCTGCGCAGTAGCCTGATGACTCTTTTATACCAGGTGAAGGAGGAAATCCCTTCCTTTGACGACAGCGAAAGCGTGGCGCAGATGCTCTCGCTGGTACAGCAGGGCTATTACTCCGGCGATCTGCCGGCGGAGGACTCTCTGATGGCAGACGAGGTGGCGGCGGTGTACGCCATTCAGACCGCGGACTACCAGGCCATGCTGGAAAATGCCATGAGCCAGTTTGAAAAGAGCGACAGCTTTGAAAACAGAGCCAGCGTGGCCAACGTGGTGGCCAACCAGAGCCGGCTGTACAATCCGCAGGATGAAGAGATTATTCGCCTGCAGCAGCAGATCTGGGAGCTGGAGGCGGAGTATCAGCAGGTCTATGACGAGTATAACCAGCTGACCGACGCGGCAGCTAAGCAGGCCAAGCAGGAGGAGAGCGAGCAGATCCTCATGGAAATCGACAGTCTGGAGGAGCTGGCTGAGATCAAAGCGGCGGGCAAGGCCATCAATTTCATCGAGGTAACGACTCCCGTGGAGGAGAAGAGCACGGTGCTGTACAAGATCGAGATGGCCAGACTCTACTACCAGGCAAGAGAAGAGGATAAGGCTGAGGACTTTATGGTAGAGGTGCTGGAGACGGTAGAGGAAGGCAAGTCGGATGAACCGGCCGCTATTTTGATGATGGACATGGCCGATTACTATCAGACGGACAACAGCGATACGGACTGGTCCTCCTACCAGTCCCAGGGAGAGAACGCCGGCACGGAGGGAATCTGGAACAGCATCGAAAATCTCTTTGACTATTTTGGTGCGGATGGCAACGAGTATAGTTATTATGGCGAGCAGACGGACAGAGATTTTTATACCTGGCTTTTGGAGGTGCTGGATCACTATTACCATGGACTGATTATCCGAAGAATCGATACCAGCCGTTTCCCCACGGTGCGGGTGACCGTGAACGTGGCGGTGGATACGGAGGGAGAGATTACGGAGAACAGCTTCCATCTGGAGGATATGAGCGAGTCTCAGGATTTTTCGCTTCTTTCACAGCAGGAGCTGGAGGGAGAGGAGACGGACACCTCTCTGGTGCTGGTGGTGGACCGCAGCGGCAGTATGGAGGGACAGCCCATGGATGACACAAAGGCGGCCGTGGCTAACTTTGCCCGGACGGCTCCGGAGAATATGCGGATGGGCCTGGTGACTTTCGATGACGTGACGGAGAGCACGCCTATTTCCACCGAGAGAAATACCCTTCGCCAGATGATCGACGCCACCTATGCCAGAGGCGGCACCAGCATCGCTCTGGGACTGGCTGAGGCAGGAGAAATGCTGTCCGGCGAATCGGGGCGCAGGGTTATTATCCTGCTTTCGGATGGAGCCGACGGCAGCGCGGATCTGATCGACGAGGTGCTGGCTGAGCTGAATCGGCAGGATATTATCGTCTACACCATCGGCTTTGGCGGAGTGGATGTCAATTATATGACCTATATTGCCCAGAGCTGCGGAGGCCAGTTCATGCAGGCGGAGTCCACTGAGGTGCTGGGGCAGATCTATGCGCAGATCGGCACCACAATGACCAACGATTACGTGCTGGAGTTTGAGGCGATGAATGAGCCGGAGGAGTTTCTCCGGAACATGGAAGTATCCCTGACCGGGGAGGATGCCTTTGCCCAGGAAGAGTATCATGTGGGCGTAAGTCCTGAGGATATTGCGGCAGAGCAGGGCCAGGAGCCTCTGGCAAACTATTTCAGGCAGATTGGCGGTTCCGGCGTGGATGCGGCGGAGCAGGGCGCGTCGCAGGAGGAAACCGACGGCCAGAATGGAGGAGAAGATGGGTTCTAAGGAGAAGCGCAAGAGGATGAAAGCAGAGAAGGCCGCCGGGGAACGGGCGGCCCAAAAGAAAGCGGCCGGAAGGACGGGAGGGCGGCGGACAGGGTATATCCTGCTGGCGGCCGGCGCCCTGCTTATAATCGCCGGACTGTATCTGTTCAGCCGGACCTGGGGCGTCAACCTGCTTTTTACGGCCGTTTGGCTGGGGAGAATCAGCCGGTTTTACTGGGCTGTCATCCTGATCGGAGCAGGACTTGCCGTCCTTGGCGCCGCAGCCCTGAAGAAAAGCCCCGCCGCAGGCGCGAAGGGGGCCGCTCCTGAGCCTGCGCCGGAGGAAGCGCCTTTCATGGGGGCGGCAGAGCCTGTGCCGAAGGAAGCCCCTTTTATGGCGGCAGCAGAGCCTGTAGTTCCTGAACCGGCAGAGTCCGCGGTCGATGAGACAGCCGCGCCGGTATTCGGGGAAGCGGCAAAACCGGAGCCGGCCGATATTGAGGCAGGACTGGAAACGCCCGAAGCAGCAGCGCCCGAATCTGTAACGCCTGAATCTGTAACGCCTGAATCTGCAGCGCCGGAGGCTGCCATGACGGAGCCGGAGAGGGAGGCTGCCAAAGAAGAATTGGCAGCCGCACGGCAAGAGGAAGAAGCTGCGAAAACCGTGCAAAAAGAGACGGAAAAAGAGGCAGAAAAAGGAGAGGGGCGCGTCTGCCCGGTCTGCGGGAATCGATTAAGCGCCAGGAGCCGGTTCTGCGGCAAGTGCGGTACGAAAATCGAATAGCGAACGACGGGATGTCAGAACGATAGAACGACAGAACTGAAAAATCCACAGTCTATTCATGAACAGACAGAGCATGAACGGACTGTGGATTTTTAAATGGGAGAAACTTCAGATATAGAGCTCCGGTTCTTTGCGCAGGGCGCAGACCTTTTTCAGATGTTCTTCCACGGCGGACAGAGCCTGGGGGTCAGCCTGCCGGGCCTTTTGGGGACAGAGGGCGGCGCACCGCATACAGGAGATACACTTTTCGGTATCGGTCTTTCGGACATCGGAGCTGTCGATGGCCTGTACCGGACAGTGGACGGCGCACAGGCCGCACTGCGTGCAGTTCTCTGCAGGAACCGGCACAAGCTTGATAACGCCAAAGGGCTTGTAGGGACGATTGCCCGGCAAAGAGAGGGGAGCGCGGGCAGAAACGGAGAGCTTGGCCAGAATCTGTGCTGCAAAAAAACGCAGCTGTTGTTCATCCTGGCTGTCCGGCCGCCCGGAGCCGTACCGGTGAGCGATGGAATGCTCGGCAAGGGCGGCGACGGCGGCGGCTGGCGCAAAGCCCGCCGTTTCTGCAATATCCTGCAGTTCGGCCAAGGTATCCTCATAGGCGCGGTTCCCGTAGACGCAGACCAGGACAGCTTTTGCTCCGTTTCCCTTAATCTGAGCCAGACGCTCGCCGGCCGGCAGCGGTACACGGCCTCCGTAGGAGGGAACAGCGATCAGGACAGTATCGTTTGGGGCAAGGCGGATGCCGGCAAAATCAGCGCGGCCATCCGTCAGATCAATGATGGAGAGAGAATGGACCGGCGAGCCGGATGTCAGATTCTTTGCCAGTTCTCCCGCCAAAATGCCAGCGGCCTTTTTCGTACCGCCCGTAGGGCTGAATACAATTTCATAAAAAGCCATGATTCATCTCCCATTCAGATGTTCTATAATGCGTTGTGCTTTGGGAAAGCATTCATACACTTGATTGAATTCTAGCATTTCTTTTGGGGAGGGTCAAGAAGGGGACGTGAGACTCATTACAACCAACTTTGAATTTTCTGTTATGCTTTTCTTTCTCCTCTACTTTTGAGAAATCCACTCTTTTACGAGGGAGACATTTCTTTGAACAATCTGAGCAATGGTTTCAGCGGGAACGCCTCTATCTGCGAGGCGGCAGGAGATATTTTTCTTCTCGTTTTCCCGCCCTTCCAATTTCCCTTCATTATAAAGGTTCTCCATTTCGATGCACATACTGTCGACTCCTTCCTGAGTTTCCTTTAGTTCTCGTACGCGTTCTGCTAGAATTTCACTATACATTTCCTCAGCTTTTTTGCAGTGGAAATCGTGCATTAATCTTCCTAACTCCGTGTCGTCCTGGATTTGAGAATTCACATAGATGATATGAGACTGCATAATCGTTCGGATTACGTACTCGGCGCATGCCGGCTTTTTTAGAACGTTGCGCATAAAAGTATCGCTCATCATTGTGAATTCAGCTATTATCTGTTTGTATTTGCCATAATGTGCTGAAAGCGGCAGGCAATTTTCACTTTTCATAATAAATACCGCCTTTGTATGTTTGGAATTAAGGTGCAGATATGATTTTGATATGCGGGTCTGCAG
>CALWLM010000042.1 GCA_944381515.1 uncultured Lachnospiraceae bacterium
AAGGCTTTCGGCGTTATGAGCTGGCGTCCATAAGAGGATTTGAACCTCCGACCCCTCGCTTAGGAGGCGAGTGCTCTATCCAGCTGAGCTATATGGACGTGTCTAATATATGATTATAGCCCGACCAAAGTCAAACTGCAATCCCTTATTCAATTTTATCCAGTTGAGCGTTATAACATGACCTTAGGAGGCTCGTGCTCTATCCAACTGAGCTACTGGGACATATATCAAAAATATTCAATTTTCCCGCCCAAACGGATTCGAACGAACTGCCGCTTAGGAGGGCGGTGCTCTATCCAACTGAGCTACTGGCACATATTAAATTTTGAACTTAACAATTTTACCCCTCGCCGCCTCCTTTGGTGAACCGTAGTTAGTTCTCTTAGGAGGCGGTCGCTCTATCCTGCTGAGCTACAGAGACGGATTAAATCAACCTCTTTATTTTATCTGTATTTATCAGCAAAGTCAAGTAGCGGCGAAACAATATTTTGTCCTCATCCTTCCCTACAGATGACAGGCTCCGCTCTCATCAGCAAAGCTGCCTATGCCCTGGAGCCAGATATCTCCTTTAAAGCGGCGTCCCTCCTTTGGTTCGCCCAGAAGATCCTTCTCGTTAATGCAAATCGTCATATCCAGACCATTACAGTTAATCTGCATCTGCCAGATCTTTTCTCTGGTCCAGAAATTTTCCACCACTCTGCATTTGCTGATTTCTCCGATAACCATATAGTGGTCGCACTCCACGCCGGTGGGCATAAAGCAGGAATCCACGATGGAATATACATCTTCTTTCAGCATTCTGCGGGAGATCTGACTGTAGAGATTGATATCCTCCATGGTGAGACTTTCCATAGCGCTCTCATCGCCCTCTCTGGCCGCTTCCAGCATTTGATTATGCACGCGGGTATTGGCATTGATTCTCTCGATCTGCTTTTCCGTTTTCTTCACAGGCAGCAGAATGGTTCCCTTTACGGAAAGACCGGTCAGCGAAAAGCTCTGAATTTCTGTCATTCGCTTTTCATCCATTCTCTCCCGGTATTTTAATCCGTTGGTCAGGAAGAAAATCAGGGCTGAGCCCAGACGATATTCCTCGCAGAGTACCGCATAGGCTTCCTTGTCTCCATGACGGCGTACATATCCGCCCGCCATGGTAGTGACCACCTGCCCCTCCATATAAGGAAAATAAAACTCCCGCTGAAAAATCCCCTCCTCATCCCGATACCCATGGAGAAGTACGCCAAAGCCTTCTCCCACCTCGCATTTGAGCTCGGCATAGGTCTGCTCGTGACGGGAACGCTCCTGCCCGCCATAAGGCGGAGCCTTCTCCATACTCTTTAACAGACGTATTTCCTGATATTTTGTCTCTACATTGCTAAAGCCGACTGCTCTTAAATATCTATGCACTCTCGTCCTCTTTATTTGATTACAGATTTACCGCCCATATAAGGACGCAGCACCTCCGGAATTCTCACGGAGCCGTCCTCATTCAGATTATTCTCCAAAAATGCGATGAGCATTCTGGGCGGCGCAACTACAGTGTTGTTCAAAGTGTGGGCAAAATACTTCCTGCCGTCCTCGCCGGCCACGCGGATTCCCAGACGGCGCGCCTGCGCGTCGCCCAGATTGGAGCAGCTTCCCACTTCAAAATATTTCTTCTGTCTGGGAGACCAGGCCTCCACATCGACGGACTTCACCTTCAGATCAGCCAAATCGCCGGAACAGCACTCCAAAGTACGCACCGGAATATCCAGGCTGCGGAACAAGTCCACAGTATTCTGCCACAGACGGTCAAACCACATAGGGCTCTCCTCCGGACGGCAGACTACAATCATCTCCTGCTTTTCAAACTGATGAATCCGGTATACGCCTCTCTCCTCGATGCCATGAGCTCCCTTCTCTTTGCGGAAGCAGGGAGAATAGCTGGTCAGCGTATAGGGCAGGTCTTCCTCCTTGTTGATCGTATTGATAAACTTACCGATCATGGAATGCTCGCTGGTGCCGATCAGATAGAGATCCTCTCCCTCAATCTTATACATCATGGCATCCATCTCTGCAAAGCTCATGACGCCGGTCACCACATCGCTGCGAATCATAAAGGGAGGAACACAGTAAGTGAAGCCTCTGTCGATCATGAAATCTCTGGCATAGGCCAATACGCCGGAGTGAAGTCTGGCAATGTCTCCCATCAGATAATAAAACCCATTGCCGGCCACTCTTCTGGCGCTGTCTAAGTCAATGCCATGGAGCTTTTCCATAATTTCCGTATGATAAGGAATTTCAAAATCCGGAATCACCGGCTCGCCGAAGCGCTCTCTCTCCACATTCTCACTGTCATCCTTTCCAATCGGAACAGAAGGATCAATGATGTTGGGAATCGTCATCATAATCTGACGAATTCTGGCCTCCACCTCTTTTTCCCTCTCGGACAGCTCATTTATCCGTCCGGCATCGGCAGCTACCTGAGCCTTTACCTTCTCCGCCTCCTCTTTCTGACCCTTGGCCATCAGGCCGCCGATCTCCTTGGACAGCTTATTTCTGCGCGCCCGTAATGCTTCTACCTCCTGTTTGATTTCCCGGTTTTCTTTATCCAGGTCAATCACCTCGTCCACCAGGGGCAGCTTCGCGTCCTGAAACTTATTGCGGATATTCTGTTTTACAACCTCAGGATTTTCTCTCAAAAATTTAATGTCCAGCATCTTCTTCTCTCCTACGCTTTTTATTTTGGCAGTCGGGCCTTTGCAAATAAACGCGGAGCTTCCTCCTTATTTGGGACGAAAGCTCCGCGTTGCCACCCATTTTGCCGTTTCCAGCCTCTCGCTGCGCTGTAAAGGGCGCTCCCTTCCGGCTTTCACCGGCTGTTCAAAAAGTGGAACAGCTGTATACCCCAGCGGTTCTCACCAGCCACCGCCTCTCTGAACAAGGTCTTTCAGCCTTAGCTTTTCTCGTCACACTTTTGCCTGTATAATACCCGGGCTGAATATCGCCCGGTCTTCTTTTCGTCATTATACCCCAGCTGCAGCGATTTGACAAGGCCTTTGACAGCCTTTCTCCCCTGAGATACAATTCCTGAAACCTTTGTTTTCTTTTACTGCTCTTCTTTACTTCTTCCACATAAAGGGAGAGAAAAGCACCATCATGGGAATAACTTCCAGGCGGCCTGCCAGCATATCAAACATCATGACAAATTTTGACAGATCCGAAAACATATGGAAGTTGCCCGTAGGTCCAACCAGGGACAGACCAGGTCCCACATTGTTGAGTGTGGTAGCTACAGCGGTAAAGTTTGTCATGAAATCAAAATTGTCCAGCGATACAATCAGCACCGACAAGGCAAAAATCATGATATAAACAAAAAAGAAACGATCAATAGAGCAGAGCATACTCTTATCGACTTTGTGTCCTTCCAGCTCAATATTATGAACGCTGCGCGGATGCAGAGCATAGAAAAGCTCATTTCGGACAGACTTAACCAGAATAATAAAGCGGGATACTTTTATACCGCCGCCGGTACTGCCGGCACAGGCGCCTATAAACATCAAAAGCACCAGTATCATCTTGGAAAATTCCGGCCACATGTCAAAATTGGTCGTCGCATAGCCCGTGGTGGTAATAATAGAAGCCACCTGAAAAGCTACCTGCTGCACCGTCTGGAACAAGCTCTGGAACATTCCCCGGGTATTGATGGAAATCAGAATGATTGCCGCTGCAATGATTCCCAGATAAACCCGCATCTCTTCACACCGCAGACCCTGTTTTACCTTTTTGGCATAGATCAGGAAATAGACGTTGAAATTAATGCCAAACAGAATCATAAACACTGTGATAATGATCTGCTGCAATGTCGTATAGTCTGCGCAGCTGCTGTTTAAAATAGCAAAACCGCCCGTACCTGCCGTACCAAAGGTAATTGTAAGCGTATCAAACAGAGGCATTCCCATCAGCAGCAAGAGCGCAATCATCACTACGGTCAGGAATATATAAATCTGATACAAAAGCATTGCGGTATGCCGCGCCTTGGGCACAAGTTTTCCTACCGACGGCCCTGGGCTCTCGGCCTTCATCAGATACATGCTGTAACTGCCGCCAAGAGGCATTATTGCCATAACAAAAACCAGGATTCCCATACCGCCCAGCCAGTGAGCAAAGCTGCGCCAAAAACGCGCACAATAGCTGAGAGCCTCCACATCGGTGAGGATACTGGAGCCTGTCGTAGTAAAGCCGGAAATCATCTCAAAAAGGGCGTCCACATAAGAAGGAATCTCGCCGGACAAGGTAAAAGGCAGAGCTCCTACCAGACTGGCAACCACCCAGCACAGGGCAACCGCCACAAGTCCTTCTTTCGCAAATATTACGGTACTTTTCGGTTTAAAAAATTTCCTGGCAACAACGCCCACAATCAGACAGGCTGCCATTACCGCCGCAAAATACCAACCGCTCTCCTCCCGATAGATCAACGCCGTAATGCAGGGAAGCGCCAGAAATAATCCCTCCACTTCGACTACCCGAAGGACTATATACCATATAAAAGGAAAATTCATTTCTTACTGCAAAATATCCCGGATATCGTGCAGGCCTGTTCTGGTGGTGATAACTACCACGGTATCCCCTCTGTAAATCCGGCTCTGGCCGCCGGGTGTAATGACCGTACCGTTATGATTGATAGCGGCAATCAGAATATTGCTCTTTAAATTCAACTCCTGCAAAGGCACGCCCACCACCGGTGAATCGCCCCGGATATAGAATTCCAACGCTTCCGCTTTATCCTCAATTAATTTGTACAGAGTCTCCACATTACTGCCCATGGAATTGGAAAGGGCGCGCACATAGCGAATAATATTCTCCGCTGTGATGTATTTCGGATAGATAACGCTGCCCAGATCCAGAGGACCAATCAGTTCATTATAGGAAATCCGATGGACCTTCGTCACCAGCTTGGCCTGGGACACCATCTTTGCATACAGGGACAGCATAATATTTTCTTCATCAATGCTGGTCATCGCAATAAAGGACTGGGCGCTCTCGATTCCTTCCTCCATCAACAGGGAACGATCCGTTCCATCGCCCAGAATAATGGTAGCCTCCGGCAAAAGATCGCACAGGGTACGGCATCTTTCCTTATCCTTTTCTACGATTTTCACCTGAATACCATTGGCTAACAGCTGCTTGGCCAGATAATAGCTGGTGCTTCCGCCTCCAATTATCATGGAATTCTTCACTCTGGCCGAGGCCATTCCCATTTTTCGGAAAAACTGCTGTATGTTCTTGGAGGTTGATACCACAGAGATCAAGTCCCCGCTCAGGATCGTAAAATTACCATCCGGGATCGCGACATCCTCCCCTCTCTCCACGGTACAAATCAAAATATCACAATGGAGCTTTGACGGAATATCTTTAAGCTGGCATCCTACCAATGGATTGCCGTCTGTAACCCGAAATTTGAGAAGCTCTGCTCTGCCCTTGGCAAAGGTCTCCACTTTAATGGCTTTGGGATATTTTAAAAGACGGGCGATCTCAAATGCCGCCGCCAGCTCTGGATTAATTACCATGGCAAGCCCCAGCTCGTCCTTTAAAAAAGCTGCTTCTTTGCTGTAATGGGGATTGCGCACACGGGCAATTGTCTGGCATGTCCTTCCTGCCTTTTTAGCGATCAGACAGCACAAAAGGTTCAGTTCATCGGAGTCTGTTACTGCAATCAAAAGATCTGCCTCTTCAACTCCTGCCTCCATCTGCACACTGCGTATGGCTCCATTTCCGTTTATTCCCATCACATCGCATCTCTCTGTGATGTCCCGAATTCGCTCAGCCTTCGTGTCGATAACCGTAATGTTGTGGTCTTCTCTGCTGAGCTGCTCAGCCAGCGTGCCTCCCACATTTCCGCAGCCCACAATGATTATCTGCATCTTTTCCTCCTGAACCGGCCTATGCCGGTCTTTTTCTCCTATAGGTATGTACCGGCCCAAAAGTCAGTTTCAGGACAGACTTTCCCCTGCCGGTACTTATAAAGATTATATAAAGGTTGGTTCCCTTTTTCAAGATCAAACCCTGGAAATGAAGATATATTTACACTTTCTTAACATCCTTCTTCAGCCGGAGCAGGAACCAAAAAACCATATAAATCCAGCCTTTCCCGCATTCAGCAGGACCGCAGACCATCTGATTTCAATATTAAAAATTACAGATTTTTCAAATCTTTGCATCTTCTTAATTTATATGATTTTAATTTGGCTGACCTGAAATTTATGATACGCAAATGGTCGCTTTGCAGGCAGGTATGCTTTCAGATGCAGGATGATTACAAAAGACGCTGCCAAAAACCGGCAGCGTCTTTCCACATCTTATATCATTTTAATTATCTCATTTTAGTTCCATTTTTTGAATTATTTTTATCAATATTTCAAGGTAAGCTATCGACTGCGTTTATCGACTCACACAATTCCCTGAGCCTTCATGGCATCGGCCACCTTTTCAAAACCGGCGATGTTGGCTCCGGCCACAAAGTTATCCTTGACGCCATAACGGGCAGCTGCATCGGCCGCCTTGGCGTAGATATCTATCATGATTCTCTTTAGGCGCTCGTCCACTTCCTCAAAGGTCCAGCTGAGTCTCTGGCTGTTCTGGCTCATTTCCAGAGCAGAGGTTGCCACGCCGCCTGCGTTGGCCGCCTTGCCCGGCATAAAGAGAAGCTTTTTCTCCAGCAGATAATCCGTAGCCTCTCTGGTAGTAGGCATATTGGCTCCCTCTGCCACGCAGATGCAGCCGTTATCTACCAAAGCCTTTGCGTCCTCCAGATGAAGCTCGTTCTGGGTAGCGCAGGGCAGAGCCACATCGCAGGGAATGGTCCAAATGCCCTTTCCTTCCGTATATACGCTTCCGGGTACCTTTTCGGCGTACTCACGAATACGGCCGCGGCGCACTTCCTTGATCTCCTTGACCACATCCAGCCGAATGCCGTCCGCATCATAAATATAACCGTTGGAATCGCTGAGAGCCACTACCTTGGCGCCCAGCTGTCCTGCCTTCTCCGCCGCATAGATAGCCACATTGCCGGAACCGGAGATTACCACCGTCTTTCCTGCCAGGCTCTCGCCTGCGTGGCGCAGCATTTCCTCTGTGATATAGACCAGTCCATATCCGGTGGCCTGTGTTCTGACCAAAGAACCGCCATAGGTCAGTCCCTTGCCGGTGAGGACTCCTTCATAAAGTCCGGTAATTCTCTTGTACTGTCCGTACAGATAGCCAATCTCACGGCCGCCCACGCCGATATCTCCGGCAGGAACATCCTGATCGGCTCCGATATATTTGCACAGCTCCGTCATAAAGCTCTGACAGAAAGCCATAACCTCTCTGTCGCTCTTTCCCTTGGGATCAAAGTCGGCTCCTCCCTTGCCGCCGCCGATGGGCAGGCCGGTCAGGGAATTTTTAAATACCTGCTCAAAGCCCAGGAATTTCAGAATGCTCTGATTCACCGTGGGATGGAAACGCAGACCTCCTTTATAGGGGCCAATCGCGCTGTTGAACTGCACCCGGTAGCCGCGGTTTACCTGTACCTTGCCCTGATCATCCACCCAGGGCACTCGGAAAGAAATAATTCTCTCCGGCTCCGTCAGACGCTCTAACAATCCGATGCTGCGATACTCCTCCTCATGGGCATCAATGACCAGCGCCAGAGAGTCGAGCACCTCCTTTACTGCCTGATGAAATTCCGGTTCGCCGGGATTTTTGGCTACGACACGTTCCATTACTTCAGATACATAGGACATTGGCAGTTCCTCCCTTTTTTATTTTTCTATCTCCAATCATCTCTGATCGTTGAATCTCTCTAATCCATCCACGCTTCTCTGCACTCTGTCCGCCGTCAGTGGCGATTCTTCGCTTCCTCCAGACTTTTCGCCTCTTCCTTGCTTAGGGTCAGAGAACATTCTCCCTGGTTGATTTCTTTAATATAGAGATAGCAGCTCTCCCGGCTGTGAATGCAGTTGAGCAGAATTCCGCTGTCGTTGCGGTCCAGGAGAGTCATGGCAAAACTGAATTGGCCGCCCATACCGGGAAAGGCGTCGTAGCGGACCACCGCCGTCTTCTGATAGGACCGTTTCAGCGTTCTGTTTATCGCCTTGATCACATCTTTATTGGCCTTATCCTCCTTTTTGAGCATCTCCACATCCTCATAAACCTGAAGGAAGCTGGATTCCAGGCTCTCGGCATCCCTTCCTCTCATAAACCGGTCGTATGTGCGGTATAATGACTTCATCTTAAAGATCCCCACAATAACCAGAATGAGAAGAATAACCACCAGACCCGCCAGACCAAAAATCAGATAGGCCGGATCAAAGATCAGGTTGTTCAGCATACTGTTGTTCATGTTCTAGTATTTTCCTCCTACTGTGTTTTTTCCAATATTTCTATTATTCTTTCCAGTTCATCCACGGAATAATAAGAAATCTCAATTTTTCCCTGATTTTC
Source organism: uncultured Lachnospiraceae bacterium (assembly GCA_944381515.1). Lineage (GTDB taxonomy): Bacteria > Bacillota > Clostridia > Lachnospirales > Lachnospiraceae > RGIG7193. The sequence continues at coordinate 8,461 of CALWLM010000042.1, forward strand.
ATCTTTACGGCTAATATTTACCTTAGTTCCCAGATGGTCTTTCAGTCTTTTTTCGATGTCCTTATAGACAGACTGACCCGGCAGTTCAGGCTTTTCCTTCTTTACCGGAGGATTTAAAAGCTCCTTCACCAGCTTTTCTGCATCCCGGACGCTTAGGTTCTTATCTATAATCGTCTGAGCTCCCTTTAGCTGGAGCTCTTTGTCTTCAATGGCAAGCAGGGCTCTGGCGTGTCCCTGGGTCAGATCGCCCCGAATCAGCATATCCAGCACCCCGTCGTCCAGCTTTAAAAGACGCATGGAATTGGTGATAGCGGCGCGGCTTTTCCCTACTCTCTCCGCCAGATCTTCATGCTTTAATCCAAATTCCTGAATTAACATCTGATAGGCTCTGGCTTCCTCCACAGGATTTAAATCCTGTCTCTGTATATTTTCGATCAGGGCGATTTCCATGCTCTCCTGACGGTCCAGATCCTTGATAATCACCGGCACTTCCTTTAAGCCTGCCAGTCTGGCCGCCCGCCACCGTCTCTCGCCGGCGACAATAGCATAGTAATCCTCCTGTTTTTTTACCAGCAGCGGCTGAAGAACTCCATACTGCCGTATGGAATCCGCTAATTCTGCCAGAGAATCCTCGTCGAAAATCTTACGGGGCTGTTCTCTGTTTGGTTCAATTTTATGGATGTCCATCATCAGGGGATTGTTTTCCCCTGTGCTTTTCTCTTTGTCTTCTTCCAGGTCAAAGCTGGGAATCAGGGAATCCAGTCCCTTACCCAAACCGCCCTTTTTTCTGGTTGCTGCCATAAATATCCTGTCCCTTCTACCCCTACTGTAATCCTATCTCAATGCTCCTCCCGTCCATGCTCGATGACCTCCTTTGCCAGCAGCCGGTAACTCTCGGCTCCCGCCGACCGCGTATCGTAAAGATTGATCGGCAGGCCATGGCTGGGCGCTTCGGCCAAACGCACATTGCGGGGGATAATTGTTTTATACACATTCTGCCGCAGATTGCTCTTGACATTCTCCACTACCTGCAGGGAAAGATTCGTCCTGGCATCGTACATGGTAAAGACGACTCCCTCTATATCCAGCCCAGGGTTGAGCCGCTTTTTTACCAGATTAATGGTATGTATCAGCTGACTGAGACCCTCCAGAGCATAAAACTCGCACTGAATTGGCACCAGCACAGAATCAGCCGCCGTCAGCGCATTGACGGTCAGCATGTTCAGCGACGGAGGACAGTCTATCAGGATAAAATCATATTTTTTCTTCAGATCCCGCGAAGAATTCTTTAAAATGAATTCTTTTTTATCGATTCCAATCAGTTCAATTTCTGCTCCCGACAAATTTACATTGGCCGGAACCAGATCCAGATTATCAAACAGATCGCAAATCAGACAATCTTCCAGTTCGCAGTCTCCAATCATCATTTCATAAACGGTCCGATCCAGACGCTGCTTCTCAATTCCCAGACCGCTGGTGGTATTTCCCTGCGGGTCCAAATCGATAACCAATACGTGACAGCCCGCCTCAGCCAGGCAGGCCGAAAGATTGATCGCTGTTGTAGTCTTTCCCACTCCGCCTTTTTGATTCGCTATCGCAATTATTCTCCCCATTATACGCTCCTTATTGTTTTCACCGGGATATCCATCTCCTCCAACATCCAGGCTACATCATAATTGGTATACTGCCCTGCCATGCTGGCATAAAGATACCGCGCGGTTTCGCCGCCCATATGAGCGGCCGTGCTTTTCCCAAAAGCAACATGATAAAGGAAAGTTCCAATCACAGGACACTCGATCAGCTTTTTGGCAATCCGGCTTTTCTGATCGGGCGTTCTCTTTTCTTCCTCCCATTGGATGGGATTCAGAAGAGTAATGCGGCTGATAAGCTGCGGATTATATCTGGCGGCGGCTATCGCTATGGCCGCGCTGTTTTTCTCTGCAACCAGATGAACCGGCTGCCCGATGACTTTGCTTATCATTTCGGATACTTGCAGCACATAAAAGAAGTTTACATAAGTAATTGGAGGTTTGTCCGACCGGCCGCACCCCAGCAGATCCATAGTATATACCGTCCTCTTTTTGGAAAGCTGCCTTGCCAGCTCATCGCAGGAATCCGCACATACTGCCGGAGACAGCTCATGGAGCAAAAGGATAGGCTCTTTATACTCATTTTCTTTGCAGCATTCCATTTTCTTATAAAAAAATCTTCCTCGACTAAAGTCATGGAAGTCTCCGTCTTCACAGGATAAAGGATGTTTTTCGCCCATCCACCGGAAGACCATCCGATTGAAGGCCTCAATTAATACCAGAGCTGTTCCCAGAACAATTGTTGTATTTCTAACAGGATGCCGTTTCGTTCTCACAGGCCACCATCCTTTCCTTATTTTTTACTGCGCGCTTTCTTACTTACCGCCTTCGCTGTTTTCTGCTGCGCTGCTTAATGCCATTAGGAATATTATAGCACGGGTCAGGGGGATTATACAAATCTTTTTTACAGAATCTGTCCGCCTAATTTCATTCCAAGCTGCAAAAGTCTCATGACCCTGTTTGTGGCATCGGCCAGCAAAGACCTGCTCCGGGCAAAGAGCTCTTCTTCCGGCAGCAGTTCCTGGATAATAGGAAAGGCGGTCCGGATTCCTTTGCTATATATAGCTTCAGCCCCGGCTCCCATACATCCTGTAATCGCAATAGCCGGCACATTTTTTTGGAGACAATACTCTCCCACCCGGTCCAGTACCTTTCCGCTGGCAGACTGACCGTCCAGACGTCCTTCTCCCGTAATCACCAGATCCGTGTTTTCCAGTATTTCAGAGAAATGAATCAAATCCAGAATGATATCTGCACCGCAGCGCAGCTCTCCTTTACAAAAAGCGTATAAAGCCCCTCCCATACCGCCGGCGGCTCCGGCCCCGGCCATATCTGAGAGATCTGTTCCCGTGGTTTTCTTCAGGACGGAAGCGTAATTTTCCATGCCCGCTTCCAGCTTTTCAAGCATCTCCGGATCAGCTCCTTTTTGCGGACCATAGACATAGGTTGCCCCCGTTTTTCCCAGCAGAGGGTTTTTTACGTCGCACATTACTGTAATCCGGGTCTTCTCAAGCTTCGGCAATAGGGCGGAACAATCAATATCTTTTATTTTAATCAGATTCTCCGCCCTGCCTCTTAATTTTTGCCCCTTCTCATCTCGAAAAACCACTCCAAGGGCTTCCATGGCTCCCATCCCGCCATCGTTGGTAGCGCTTCCTCCGATGGCAATAATTAATTTGCGGCAGCCGTCCTTTACAGCTCTGGCTATCAGCTCACCCGTTCCAAAACTGCCGGACAAAAAGGGATTGCGCCTAAATGGTTCCACTAAAGTCAGGCCGGAAGCGGAAGCCATTTCTATCAACGCCGTATTTTCATCCAATAGACCATAGCCGGAGGAAATCACTCTGCCCAGAGGATCATGAACTTCACAGGAAATGTGACGTCCTTTCATCAGCTCTACCATGACTTTTTCCGTTCCTTCACCGCCATCCGCCATGGGAATTTTTACAGTTTCACAATTTGGAAAGCAGCGAAGAACTTCTTTTTCCATAATAGCAGCTGCTTCTTCTGATGAAAGGGTCCCTTTGAATGAATCTGGTATCAATACAATTTTCATTCCGTCCTCCTATAAATATAGAAAATAAAAATCTTCAGGCTGATATATTTTCAGACCAGCATTGGATCAGCATTTAATCAACGTTTGATCAGCGCTCCATATCTCTCTATATTCATGTATAGAATGCTTTACTCCAGGGATTTTTTTAAAAAAGCAAGGAGATGTTTGCGATAATCCATTGTTTCCTCTGCGGTTTCCTGCTCGTATCTGTCGTTTTCTCCCTCGGTAAAGAAAATACCGTTGTTTTTGTTTATTGAAAAAGTACTGATCTTGCCCTGATTATATACAGCAAATCCATCCAGATAATAAGCCGATACTCTGCCTCCCAGAGAGGCTGCCAGAGAAGAATAATAGGTTATGGCTGCTTCATCATCCAAGTATTTACCCTGCGGTGTTCTCACATGAAGGCCCGGCTGACTAGGATAACGGATAACTTATCAGCTCACATATGCCATTGAACTGTCTTTTCCAATAACGCTTCCCATGCCGAAAATGTTTCACGTGAAACATTATCGGCATGAGGCCTAAAGCGGATTTTTGGCCGGTACACCCGCTCTTCTTGGATATTTCTTATCCAAAGGCTGTTTTTTTCTCAGCATAACAAAGGAGCGTGAAAGATCGCTGTCCGGCAGAACTAATTTCTCTATGGATTCCATCTGGCAGTGAAGGATCTCTGCTGCTCTGTGGGCCTGTTCTGCCTCCTCTTCCACTTCTCCCGACTTATATGAGACAAACAATCCGTCCGTTTTCACAAAAGGAGTGCAATATTCCATCAACACGGATAAATTTGCTACTGCCCGCGATACGCATAGATCATACTGTTCTCTGTATTTCTTATTATGTCCTGCCTCTTCTGCTCTCCCATGTACCGCCTCTACATTATTCAACGACAGCTGTTTCGCTATTTCATCAAGAAAAACAATTCTTTTATTCAGAGAATCCAACAATGTGATTTTTAAATGAGGAAAAACGATTTTCAACGGGACTCCGGGAAATCCTGCCCCCGTCCCCACATCGATAACCGTTTGTATTTTTTCCATATCTAATGCTTTGCATAGAGCGCAGCTGTCAATAAAATGTTTCAGCAGCACCTGTTCAAAGTCTGTAATAGCAGTCAAATTAATCTTTTCGTTCCACTCGACTAACAGGCGGTAATAGTCATAAAATTTTTCAGCCTGTTCTTCAGAGAGAGCAAGATTCAATTTTTCAAAAGATGATCTTATTTTTTCCTTTGCTTCTAATACATAGGTTTCCATGAGTCATTTCCTCTCCTGGGCTTTATAGCAAACACAGTCCTCTTTTATTTTAACGAAACCATATTTTCAAATGTTTCACGTGAAACATTCAGCTTCTTCCACGCATTTCTGTTTTACTGTTTGTTTTACTGCTTATTGTACTTTTTCTTTTACTTTCTTCTTTTTTGCTGTTCCAGGTAAACCAAAAGTACAGAAATATCCGCAGGAGAAACTCCTGAAATACGGGAGGCCTGTCCGATTGATACAGGACTATAGAGATTCAATTTTTGAACAGCCTCCTTGCGCAGCCCCTTTATCTCACTATAATCGAAACCAGGTTCCAGCTTTTTGTTCTCCAACTTTTTAAATTGCTTTACCTGCTGATTCTGGCGCTTTATATATCCCTCATACTTGATCGATATATTGACCTGCTCTCCCACTTCCCTGCCAAGCTCCGGTCTCTCCTCATCAATAGCTGCAATAGAAGCATAAGATAACTCCGGTCTTCGGATCAGCTCTGCCAGAGTAGTGCCGCTTTTCAGCAAAGTGCTCTCATGGGAACGAAGGAAATCCTGCACCTTATCAGAGGTTCCAACAGTTGCATGTTCCAGGCGATCTATTTCTTTTTCTATTTCTCTCTGTTTTTTCAAAAGGGCCTGATATCTTTCCTCATCAATCAGGCCAATCTGATACCCAATAGGCGTAAGCCTCTGATCGGCGTTGTCCTGGCGCAGCAGCAAACGATATTCAGCGCGAGAGGTCATCATCCGATAAGGCTCATGATTCTCTTTTGTCACCAGATCGTCGATCAATACGCCTATATAAGCCTGGGAGCGATCCAGCACAACCATCTCTTTATTCTGAATCTGCCTGGCGGCATTGATTCCAGCCATCAGCCCCTGTGCGGCCGCTTCTTCATAACCTGAACTTCCATTGATCTGCCCTGCTCCAAACAGTCCCTTTATTTTTTTAAACTCCAGGGTAGCGTAGAGCTGATTGGGATCAATACAGTCATATTCTATTGCATAAGCGTTTCGCACTATTTTTACATTTTCCAGCCCCGGCACAGTCCGATACATGGCTGTCTGTACATCCTCCGGCAAAGAGCTGGACATACCGCCCAAATACATTTCGTTGGTATATCTGCCCTCAGGCTCCACGAAGACCTGATGCCTCTCCTTATCGGGGAATTTCACAACCTTATCCTCTATAGAAGGACAATACCTGGGTCCGGTTCCTTCAATTACTCCGGAAAAAAGGGGCGATCTGGACAGATTTTCTCGAATAATCGCATGGGTTCTCTCATTGGTATAGGTGAGCCAGCAGGATTCCTGCTCAATCTGCACGGAATCCGGATCTGTGGTAAAGGAAAAGGGCACGACCCTCTCATCGCCAAACTGCTCTTCCATCTTGGAAAAATCTATCGACCTTTTATCCACTCTGGCAGGCGTACCCGTCTTGAAACGCCGAATGGATATTCCCTGCTCCAGCAAAGACTGGGTCAGATGATTGGCCGCCTGCAATCCATTGGGTCCGGTATACTGGCTGACCTCACCGTAAATACAGCGGGCATTCAAATAAACGCCGGTAGCCAGAATCACAGCCGAAGCCTTATATACAGCCCCGGATATTGTCTTTACTCCGACTATCCTTCGTGTTTGCTCCCATGATTTCTCTCTGCTTTGTTCCTCACCTTGTCTGATCTCTTCTTCAATCAGCAGTTCCGATACCTCAGCCTGGCGGATGGTCAGATAATCGGTATTTTCCATTGTGATCCGCATCTGCCTGGTATATTCCTGTTTATCTGCCTGAGCCCGCAGCGAATGTACGGCGGGACCTTTGGAGGCGTTGAGCATTTTGGACTGAATAAAAGTCTTATCAATGTTTTTTCCCATCTCGCCGCCCAGGGCGTCCAATTCCTTAACCAAGTGTCCCTTGGAACTGCCTCCGATATTGGGATTGCAGGGCATCAGAGCTATACTGTCCACACTGACGGTGAAAACAATCGTCTCCATTCCCAGCCGGGCGGCAGCCAGCGCAGCCTCGCAGCCTGCATGGCCCGCGCCCACCACGATTACATCATAATTTTCCACGATTCCTGCCATTTTCTCACCTGTTATCCCCATTATAATTTCTTTTTCCACTTCCTAACGCGGGAAAAACCGTCCCTTACTTGCCCATACAAAAGCTTCGGAATATTTCATCCACCAGATCATCCTCCACCTCTTCTCCCAGTATCAGTCCCAGCTTTTCATAGGCGTCCATCAGATCGATCGAATAAAGATCCTCCGAAACTCCGCTCTCTGCTCCCGCTTTTACAAGACGAATACTTTCTCTGGCTTCGTCCAGCAGTCTCTTATGCCGGGCGTTGGTTATATAAATCTGATCATTAAAGGATATACGGCCGGCAAAAAACATATCCGATATGCTCTTTTTCAGCTCTTCCATTCCAGTCTTTTCCTTGGCGGAAAAAGGAATCGGAGTAAACTCGCCCAGCACATTCTGAATTTCACCATATATCCTATTTATTTCTTTTTCTCCAATTTGTTCTATATCCGTTTTATTAATGAGTACCAGGGTCTTCTCTTTGTCCAATTCTCTCAGTATATGCCTGTCATTTTCATCAATACCGGAAAAGGAATCCGCTACATAAAGAATCAAATCCGCATCCTTCACATGACTCCAGGCGCGGCTTACGCCGATGCTCTCCACCGGGTCTTCGGTGTCGTGAATTCCCGCCGTATCCAAAAGACGCAGATTCATTCCGTCCAGAACAATATTCTCCTCCAGCACATCCCGGGTCGTTCCTGCCACATCCGTTACAATGGCTCTCTCCTCTCCCGCCAGAAGATTCAGAATGGAGGATTTGCCTGCATTGGGCTTGCCCACAATCACCGTCTTGATTCCCTCGGTCATCTGCCTGCCGTTTTCAAAAGATCTGATCAGCGCCGACAGCTCCTCTTCCATCCAGACTGAGAAACGCAAAATTTCCCCCTCATATCCATCCAGTTCATAATGCTCCGGATCGTCCAAAGCCGCCTCGATAAAAGCCAGCTGGTGCAGAATATCGGCCCGCAAGTCTCTGATTTTCTCCGACACATTTCCCTTTAATTGACGTACCGAAGCCTCAAGGGCGTATTCATTCTGGGACTGTATCAGCTCCATCACAGCCTCCGCCTGGGACAGATCAATTCTCCCTCCCAAAAAGGCTCTCTTGGTGAATTCTCCCGGTTCAGCAGGCACAGCTCCATTTCGCAGCACCGCATCCAGCACCCTTTTTACCACATATACGCCGCCATGGCAGTCAAATTCTACCGTATCCTCCGTAGTAAAGCTGTGAGGACCGCGCATCAGCATGGCCAATACCTCGTCGATCATCTGATCCCCATCATAAATATACCCATAATGAATGGTATGACTGGGACAGTCAGCAAGTCTTTTTCCCGAAGGGGACCGAAAGACCCGATCTGCCACTTCCACGGCTCTTTCGCCGCTGATGCGCACAATACCTATACCCGAACTGCCCAGAGCAGTGGAAATAGCAGCTATTGTCTGCTCACCCATTTTCCAATCCTCCTTTTAAAAAAGAGATTCCCCGATGATATCGAAGAATCTCTTTCTCTTACCTATCCATGAAACTTCGGTTATTTTTTGGACCCGTATCTGGTGTTCTTGGGAGAAATCACAATATGACGGTAAGGCTCCACGCCTTCGCTTCTCGTCACCACATACTTGTCGTTCTGCAAAGCCGCATGAATGACTCTGCGCTCATAGGGATTCATAGGCTCCAAAGACACAGGCCGTTTGGTTCTCTTTACCTTGTAGGAGATATTTCTGGCCAGGGTCTCCAAAGTCTCTTTTCTTCTCTCCCGATAGTTCTCCGTGTCCACCTTTACGCGGATATATTCATCCTCGCCCTTATTGACCACCAGACTGCACAGATACTGAATGGAATCCAGGGTCTGGCCTCTCTTGCCAATGAGAACGCCCATATCATCGCCGCTTAAATTCACCAGAACCGTCTTTTCCTCACGGTCAAAGTCCGTATCAATAGTCACTTCCATCTGCATGGCCTTAAACATACCGGAGAGGAAATCCTCTACCTTTGCCATCAAAGGAGCCGGATCAATATTGGACGCAGGCGTCTCGGAGGGATTTTCCTCCTTTTCCGGAGAAACAGGCTTTTCCACAGGCTCTTTTTCCGGCTGCTCCTTCTTTAGGGGAGCTTCTTTTTTTACTTCCTTCTTAACCGGGGTCTCCTTTTTGGCCTGAAGCTTCTTGGGAGCGGGCTCAGAGGTCTTGGAAACGGCCGGACGAACCGGAGTCTCTTCTTTCTTTTCTTCCTTCTCGGAATCGTTCAAAAGAAAATCATCCTCATCCTGGGAGGGCTTTACCACACGGATTACAGCAGGCTTTGTAAAAATACCAAGTATGCCTGTGCTGCCTTTCTCCTTCACCTCATATTCCAGCCTGTCGCTGGAGATTCCCAATTCCAGCAGAGCCTTTGTGATGGCTTCATCCACTGTCTTCGCGGAAAATTCCAAATATTCCTTCATTTTGACACCCCCCGCTTATTTTTTATTTTTCTCGTTATATTCCTTCACCATATTAGCCTTTGCCGCCATACTTCCCGGTCTGGCTGCGCGGCTGTTATAATATTCCGTATTATTTACCTGCTTGCCTGCATCCGCTTTTGCCCGCATGGACGTGGCATAACGGCCGTTAGAGGAAGAAGTGGTATTCTGTATCTGCAGCTTTCTCTCCATATCTTCGATATTCTTCTCCACTGTCTTTTCACTCAGAGGAGGCAGGCCCTTCTTTGCTCTCTTCTTGTTCTTCTTCTCGATATTCTGACGGATAATGTCGTTGACGTCTTCCTTCTCAACTCTCTTATTGATGAAGAACTGAATCGGAATACGGGAAGCGCTGTTGGCCACCCAGTAAATACCGATGTAGCAGGGGAAGGTAAAGCAGAAAAATACGCTCATCAAGGGGAACATAATGTTCATGGTATTCATGGAAGCAGCCATGGGGTCCTCTTCTCTTCCCTTGTCATTCTTTCTGCGGGTAGCCGTATTCATCATCTTGGTACTGAACCACTGGGTAAGACCTGCCAGAATCGGAATAAGCAGAGCCCAGGACAGATGCAGGCCCGGAGCCTCCATCAGATTAATGGGACCAAACATCAGCACATCGGAGATGCGCTGCGCATTCTCGGAAATCACGCCGGAAATCGAAGGGAAAATTTCTGCCAGCTGGCCCCACTCGCTGCTGTCAAACTTAAACAGCAGATCCACCAGAATATTGGTCTGAGTCAGATCGCCTGTGATGGCGTTTGCACTGGCCAGATCGGCAAGCTTGGTCACATAGTCTGCCTGCTGCTGAATCTGGGAGGTTACATTGGTGAAATACACCTTAAAGGAACCAATGTAGGCCGGCATGTTCAGCACGATTCGATAGATTCCCAGCATGATCGGCAAGCTGATCAAACTGGTCAGACAGCCGCCGGTCATGGAAGCGCCGTACTTGTCGTATACTGCCTGCGTCTCTGCCTGCATACGGATCTGAGAACGCTGATCCGACTTTCCCTTGTACTTATTCTGAATAGCCCGAATCTCCGGCTGAATCAGATTATTGATCTTCATGCTCTTCTGCTGCTTGAGCAAAAGAGGGATCATGGCCACGTTTACCAGCACCGTAAACACGATGATGGAAAGGCCGATATTTTCAATTCCAAAAATAGCGTTGGTAATATCATAGATAAACTCCATGATATAACCAAAAAGGGATGCAATCCAACCGATAACCGGGGTTGTGCTCTTTGTCAATAAAATCAGATTCAATGAAGTACCTCTCTTCCTACGGAACAGGATCGTAGCCGCCCTTTGCAAAAGGGTTGCATCTTAAAATTCTTTTGAACGCCAGCCAGGAACCCTTGAGCGCTCCGTACTTCTCGATTGCTTCCAGAGCATACTGCGAGCAAGTGGGCGTATAAATACAGTGGGTATACCGCTTCATGCCGGACAGATACCGGCGGTAAAAACGAATCAGTGAGATCAGTAATTTTTTAATCATGATTCCCTTTCTGTCAGGCGGTGCTTGGCTGCCAAGTGCATAAATGCTTTCTCAATATCCCAGTAATTCCTGTTCTTTGCCTCGTTTCTGGCAATTACTACGATGTCAAAACCGCCTGCGATTTTTTGGCGGTTCAATCTGTGACTTTCCCGTATGAGCCGTTTGACTCTGTGCCGCACCACGCTGTTGCCCACTTTCTTGCTGACTGATATGCCGATGCGCGAGGAGGCTCCCCCCCTGCCGGGCAATACATACATTACCAACAGCTTGTTGGCAAAGGAGCGCCCGCGACGGTAAACCTCCTGAAAGTCACTGTTCTTCTTCAGATACATTTCCTGCTTCATTCTGTCTTTCCACACTCCAAATAAGCGTAAAAGCATAAGGCCCGGCCGGCGGCCAGGCTGCGGTGAAGAAGACAAAAGGCCACATTAGCTGCGGCCTTAGGCGGATAACTGCTTTCTTCCCTTTGCTCTTCTGGCAGCCAGAACTTTTCTGCCGTTGGCAGTGCTCATTCTCTTTCTGAAACCATGAACCTTTGCTCTCTGTCTGGTCTTGGGCTGAAATGTCATTTTCATCGTGCGGTCCCTCCTTTCGCAATGTGATACAGGGCAAGGCGTACTCATAGCCCTAATATCAAAATATCACATCAATTATAGGGAAAAAGCCTTGATTCGTCAAGCTTTTTCTTTGTAATTCTTATCCCCGCTCCGTCCACCTCCTTTCAACAGGCCATCCACATTTTATCCACAAAATGTGCATAACTTGTTGATAACGTGGAAAAACATCGGGGATTTTCTCTGTTTTCCAGCCTTTTCGACGGGTAAAACTTATTCACAGCCCGTGGAAAATCCCTTTTTGTTCCCTGTTTCCAGAAGTTTATCCACATTCTTAAAGTTTTGGATTGAAAACTGTCAACATTTTTGTTATCATGTAAATACGTATGGCTGGCCGAAGGTTACTTCAATCCGGTGCCAGCTTGTTTTCTTGTACAGTGATTACCTGTGGAAACCTGTAGAACAGCCATACTGATTTTACGAATTTGCGGGGATAAAGACTATGCTTGAGACGATCCGGAATAATTGGGACAAGATCCTGAATGCGATGAAAGAAGAATTTGATATCTTGGATGTTTCCTTCAAGACATGGCTCCTCCCTCTGGAGGTAGTGGCGGCGGACCATAACGAAGTGACGATTATGGTTCCTGAAAGCGCTACCTTAAATTACCTCCGCAAAAGATACACCCGTATGCTTCAGGTGACCATTGAGGAGGTAACCGGCTATGCCTGTACCGTTACCTTCATCTCTCCGGAGGACAGAGCGTCCATGGCGCCCGCTTCACCCAAAAAAGACGCCTCCCTCTATTCCTCCAATCAAAACGTCAACTTGAACCCGAAGTATACCTTCGATACCTTCGTGGTGGGCTCCAACAACAAAATGGCCCATGCCGCCTGTCTGGCGGTGGCCGAATCGCCGGCAGAGGTATACAATCCGCTGTTTATCTACGGCGGCGTTGGACTGGGCAAAACCCACCTGATGCACTCCATCGCCAATTTCATCCTGAAAAACGATCCGTCCACCCGCGTAATGTACGTGACCAGCGAAAAATTCACCAACGAGCTGATCGACTCCATCCGCAACAAGACGACAACCGACTTCCGTGATAAATACCGCAACAACGACATTCTGCTGATCGACGATATCCAGTTTATCCAGGGCAAGGAGAGCACAATTGAAGAATTCTTCCATACCTTCAACGCCCTGCACGAAGCCAAAAAGCAGATTATCATCTCCAGCGACCGCTCTCCCAAGGATCTGGTCAATCTGGAGGACCGTCTGGTATCCCGCTTTGAGTGGGGCCTGACTGTGGATATCCAGGCTCCCGACTACGAAACCAGAATGGCTATATTAAGGAAGAAAGAGGAACTGGAAGGCTATAACATCGATAACGAGGTTATCAAATACATTGCAAACAATATAAAGTCCAACATTCGCGAACTGGAAGGCGCCCTGACCAAAATCGTGGCCCTGTCCAAGCTGGACAACCGGCGCACCATCGATATCGCCCTGGCGGAGGAGGCATTAAAGGATCTGATCTCTCCCGACCAGGCCAGAGAAATCACCCCGGAGGTCATTATCTCCATTGTCGCCGAGCACTTTGGCTTAAAGGCAGAGGACCTGATCTCCTCCAAACGCAACAAAGAAATCGTATACCCCAGACAGATCGCCATGTATCTCTGCCGGGAAATGACCACGGTTCCTCTGGCTCTTATCGGCAAATGTATGGGAGGCAGAGACCATACCACCATCATTCATGGAATCGACAAGGTCAAGGACTCTCTGGGGAGCGACGAGACCCTGCGCAGCACTGTGGATATCTTAAAGAAAAAGATTAATCCCTCTTAAAGTTATCCACAAAATTCTGTGGGCATCCCTGTGACTGGAATGTTAATACGCTGTGCATATTTAATTGGTTAATATTTACAATTAAAGTCTCTGTTGAAAAGCCTCCACTTATCCAAACCCCATACCGGGGCTTTTCACCGAGTTATCCCAGCCAAAAACCCCTGATAAATACAGAGGATTTTATGCTTTTGCACATATTCACAGCCCCTATTAAGATTACTGCTGAATTTAACCTAAACTATAACTTCAGGGGGCCGGACCCCGGGCGGCCGCCAGAGGCGGGCCGCATCCCGAAAGTTATCCACCGATATCGGACGAGAGAAAGGAGATTTCACCAATGAAACTGTCGTTTCAAAAATCCAGTCTTTTAAATGGCATCAATATCGTACTAAAGGCTGTACCCGCCAAGACCACCATGTCGATCCTTGAATGTATTCTGATCGACGCTACCGGCGACGACATAAAGCTTACGGCCAACGACATGGAGCTGGGAATCGAAACCACCGTGGAAGGCTCCATTCTGGAAAGAGGGCGAATCGCCATCGAGGCCAAGCTCTTCTCCGAAATTATCCGCCGCCTTCCCGACAGCGAGGTTATTGTGGAAGTCGACGACAACCTTCGGGTTTCCATCACCTGTGAAAAAGCCGATTTCAAGATCGCCGGCAAATCCGCCGAAGAATTTTCTTATCTTCCCACAATTGAAAAAGAGAAATATATCAGCGTGTCCCAGTTTACTTTAAAAGAAATTATCCGGCAGACGCTTTTTTCCATTGCCCCCGGTGATGTGAATAAACTGATGACCGGCGAACTCTTTGAGGTCCATGAAAACGAACTGAAGGTTACCTCCCTGGACGGTCATCGCATCTCCATCCGCAAGGTCAGCCTGAGAGACTCCTATGCGGATCAGAAGGTTGTGGTTCCCGGCAAGACCTTAAGCGAAATAAGCAAAATTCTCTCCGGCGATTCGGATAAGGATGTGCTGATCTTCTTTGGACGAAATCATATTCTCTTTGAGTTTGATCAGACCTTGGTGGTTTCACGTCTCATTGAAGGAGAGTATTTCCGGGTAGATCAGATGCTCTCCAACGATTACGAAACCAAAATGACCATCAATAAAAAAGACTTTTTGGACTCCATTGAGCGTTCCGTCCTTTTAGTCCGCGAAAATGACAAAAAGCCTATCATTCTCAATCTCCAGGATCAGATTCTGGAAATGACCCTTACCTCCATGATGGGAACCATGAAAGAAGAGATTCTGGTCAATAAGCAGGGAAAGGACATTATGATTGCTTTCAATCCCAAATTCCTGATCGACGCCCTTCGGGTCATCGATGATGAAAATGTGGATATCTATATGGTCAACTCCAAGGCCCCCTGCTTTATCCGAGACGAAGAGGGCAGCTATATCTATTTGATTCTGCCGGTGAACTTTAACCGGAGCTAAATGAGGAATATACCGATGAAGACGATTATACTTCGCGAAGAATATATTAAACTGGGCCAGGCCCTGAAGGCTGCCGGACTTGTGGACTCCGGCGTAGAGGCCAAGATCCACATCGCCGCAGGAGAAGTGCAGGTAAATGGCGAACTGGAGGAACGCAGAGGACGCAAGCTCTACGACGGAGATACGGTTGCCTTTGGCGGCGAGACCATCAAAATTCAGAAATAAGCGGGTGCAGATATGATAATCCGTTCCCTGGAACTAAAAAATTTCCGCAACTACGAGGAGACCCATATCGAGTTTTCTCCCGGCGTCAATATTCTCTATGGGGATAATGCCCAGGGAAAAACCAACATTCTGGAGGCCGTCTACGTGGGAGCGACGGCCAGATCTCACCGGGCGGGCAAGGACAGGGAAATGATCCGCTTTGGGGAAGAAGAGGCTCATATAAAATATTTTGTGGAAAAACGCGGAATTACAGACCGCGTCGACATGCATCTAAAGAAAAACCGGGCCAAGGGGATTGCTGTAAATGGCATACCCCTGAAGCGCACGGGCGAATTATTTGGAATTGCCAATATAATATTTTTCTCGCCGGAGGATTTAAACATCATCAAAGAAGGTCCTTCACAGAGAAGAAAATTTATCGATATGGAGCTGTGTCAGCTGGATAAGATATACATGAGTAATCTGGCCAGCTATAATCGTGTGATTATGCAGAGAAACAAGCTGTTAAAAGAGCTTGAAATCCACGGCGATTATCTGGATACACTCCAGATATGGGATATGCAGATGGCCCGTTACGGTGCGGAGATAATCCGCGGACGCAGACGGTTTATTGACGAACTGCGGGAGATTATTATTCCGATTCATGCCGCAATCACCGGCGGGAGAGAGAATATTGATATCTCCTATGAGCCGTCGGTGGAGGCGGATGAGCTGGAACAGACTCTTGCAAGAAACCGGGCGCGGGATTTAAAGGCCAGGGTCAGTCTGACCGGACCGCACCGGGATGATCTGGCCTTCTGTGTGGATGGCATGGATATTCGCACCTTTGGCTCTCAGGGGCAGCAGAGAACCGCCGCCCTGTCTTTAAAGCTATCTGAAATTGAGCTTGTGAGGAGAAGAACAGGGGATGCGCCCATTCTTCTTCTGGACGACGTATTGTCAGAGCTTGACAGCGGCCGTCAAAATAAGCTGTTGGACAGCATCGATGGGGTACAGACCCTGCTCACCTGTACAGGTGTGGATGAATTTGTGACAGATCGCTTTCCCATCAACAAGATCTTCAGAGTAACCTGTGGAAATATAGTCAGTGAGAATTGAACTTTCAGGAGGGAAAAAAATGAGTTCAGAATACAGTGCAAGTCAGATTCAGGTCCTGGAAGGGCTGGAGGCAGTCCGCAAGAGACCGGGCATGTACATTGGCAGCACCTCTTCAAGGGGACTTCATCACCTGGTTTATGAGATTGTAGACAATTCTGTGGACGAGTCCCTGGCAGGATTCTGCGATCACATCAATGTGACGATCCATTCCGACAATTCTGTCACGGTAAAGGATAACGGCAGAGGTATGCCTGTGGATATCCACCCCAAGATGGGAGTGCCTGCCGTGGAAGTAATCTTTACGCAGCTTCATGCTGGAGGCAAGTTTGGCGGCGGCGCTTACAAAGTGTCCGGCGGCCTGCATGGCGTGGGCGCATCCGTTGTAAACGCCCTGTCTGTATGGCTGGAAGTGGAGATTCGCAGAGACGGCAAAGTATACCGGCAGCGCTATGAGAGAGGAAAGACGGTGACGGAGCTTGAGCAGATTGGTACCTGCCGCAAGAACGACCATGGCTCTCAGGTTACTTTCCTGCCGGATGACGAGATCTTTGATACGACTATTTTTGACTATGAGACGCTGAAAACCCGTCTTCGGGAGACGGCCTTCCTCACCAAGGGACTGAAAATTCATCTGGAGGATACCAGAGATCCCGGTCATGAAGATGAATTCCATTACGAGGGAGGAATCAAGGAATTTGTCACCTACTTAAACAAAGGCAAGACCGAGCTCTATCCTCAGGTGATCTACTGTGAAGGCACCCGAAACAACATTTACGTGGAGGTGGCCATTCAGCATAACGATTCCTACAATGAGAGCGTCTACAGCTTTGTCAATAATATTATCACGCCGGAGGGCGGAACCCACATGGCCGGTTTTCGCAGCGCCCTGACCAAGGTGTTTAACGATTATGCCCGTAAGAACAAGCTTTTAAAGGACAGCGAGGAAAATCTGTCCGGCGACGATATTCGCGAGGGCATGACGGCCATTGTCAGCATAAAGATCGAGGACCCTCAGTTTGAGGGACAGACCAAGCAGAAGCTGGGCAACTCCGAGGCCAGAAGCGCCGTGGACAGCGTGGTAAGCGAACAGCTGGTCTATTATCTGGAGCAGAATCCCAATGTGGCCAAGCAGATCCTGGAGAAAGCCATTTTGGCGCAGCGGGCCAGGGCGGCGGCCAGAAAGGCCAGAGATCTAACCCGCAGAAAGACGGCGCTGGAGGGCATGAGCCTGCCCGGCAAGCTGGCAGACTGCTCGGATAAAAATCCGGAAAACTGCGAGATTTTCATCGTAGAGGGAGATTCCGCCGGCGGCTCTGCCAAGACTGCCCGCTCCCGCGCTACCCAGGCCATTCTGCCTTTGCGCGGCAAAATCCTCAATGTGGAAAAAGCCCGGGCGGACAAAGTATTTTCCAATGCGGAGATCAAGGCCATGATAACGGCCTTCGGCACAGGTATTCACGAGGATTTTGATATTAGCAAGCTTCGCTATCACAAAATTATTATTATGACCGATGCCGATGTGGACGGCGCCCATATCAGTACTCTGATGCTGACCTTCCTGTATCGGTTCATGCCGGAGCTGATCCGTCAGGGATATGTGTATCTGGCGCAGCCTCCGCTGTACAAGATTGAGAAAAACAAAAAGATCTGGTATGCCTACAGCGAGGAGGAGATGACCCAGCTGATGAACGAGATCGGCCGGGATGGCAACAATAAGATTCAGCGATATAAAGGATTGGGCGAGATGGATTCCGACCAGCTGTGGGAGACTACCATGGACCCGGAGCGGCGCGTGTTAAAGCGCGTGGTTATCGACGATGAAACCGAGCAGGAGATCGATCTGACCTTTACAATCCTGATGGGCGACAAGGTGGAGCCGAGAAGAGAATTCATCGAGGCCAACGCCAAATTTGTACAGAACCTGGATATTTAACTCTAAGAGCGGAGGAACGATTCAATGGATGACAAAATTTTTGATCAGATTCACGACGTGGACTTAAAAAAGACCATGGAGGAATCCTATATCGACTACGCCATGAGCGTTATTGCCGCCCGCGCCCTTCCGGATGTGAGAGACGGCTTGAAGCCCGTGCAGCGGAGAGTCCTGTACTCCATGATCGAGCTGAATAACGGCCCGGACAAGCCGCACCGTAAATGCGCGCGTATCGTCGGCGATACCATGGGTAAATACCACCCCCACGGAGACAGCTCCATTTATGGGGCCCTGGTTAATATGGCACAGGACTGGTCTATGCGATATCCTCTGGTGGACGGTCACGGCAACTTTGGTTCCGTAGACGGAGACGGGGCGGCCGCCATGCGTTATACAGAGGCGCGTCTGAGCAAAATCTCCATGGAAATGCTGGCCGATATTAACAAGGACACAGTAGATTTTACCCCCAACTTTGACGATACGGAGAAGGAGCCTGTGGTTCTGCCGGCCCGCTTCCCCAATCTGCTCGTTAACGGCACCACGGGTATTGCCGTAGGTATGGCCACCAATATTCCTCCCCACAATCTGCGGGAGGTTATAGGCGCTGTGGTAAAGATCATCGATAATCAGGTGATTTATGACCGGGATACGGATATTGAGGAATTGATGGAGATCGTAAAGGGTCCCGATTTCCCTACCGGCGCTCAGATCCTGGGACATTCCGGAATCGATGAGGCTTACCGGACAGGCCGAGGCAAAATCCGCGTCCAGGCTGTTACCAATATAGAGCCTATGGCCGGAGGCAAGAACCGCATTGTAGTTACCGAGCTTCCCTATTTGGTCAATAAGGCCAGATTAATTGAAAAAATTGCCGATCTGGTGAAGGACAAGAGGCTGGACGGCATTACCGATCTGCGCGACGAGTCCGATCGAAGCGGTATGCGTATCTGTATCGAGCTGCGCCGGGATGTCAATCCCAATATTATGCTCAATCAGCTGCTTAAGCATACGCAGCTGCAGGACAGCTTTGGCGTAATTATGCTGGCTCTGGTAAACCAGGAGCCCAAGGTCATGAATCTGAAGGAGATGCTCACCTATTATCTGGAGCACCAGAAGGATGTAGTGACCAGAAGAACAAAATACGATTTAAACAAGGCTGAGGAGAGGGCTCATATCCTGGAAGGGCTGCTGATTGCCCTGGATAATATCGACGAGGTAATCCAGATTGTGCGTTCCTCTCAGACGGTGCAGATCAGTAAGCAGCGTTTGATGGAAAGATTCGGACTGAGCGATCCCCAGGCCCAGGCCATTGTGGATATGCGTATCCGTACGCTGACCGGCTTGGAAAGAGAGAAGCTGGAGGCCGAATATAAGGAGCTGAAAGAAAAGATTGAGGAGCTTAAGGCAATTCTGGCTGACGTGAAAAAACTGCTGGGCGTGATTCGTGAGGAAATTATGATTATCGCCGCCAAATACGGCGACGACAGAAGAACGGTCATCAGCTATGATGAAAATGAGATTTCCGTGGAGGATCTGATTCCGGATGAGAATACGATCATTGCCATGACCAATCTTGGCTACATCAAGCGGATGTCCGTCAGCAATTTCAAAAGTCAGAACCGCGGCGGCAAGGGCATCAAGGGAATGCAGACGCTGGAAGACGACTTTATTGCGGAGCTGATGATGACCACCAATCATCATTATTTGATGTTCTTTACCAACCGGGGCAAGGTATACCGTCTTAAGACCTATGAGATACCGGAATCCAATCGGACCTCCAGAGGCGTGGCCATTGTAAACCTGCTGCAGATTGCGCCGGGCGAGAAGATTACCGCCATGATTCCGATCCGGGAATATGATGAGGATAAGTATCTGTTTATGGCTACCAAGTACGGTATGGTCAAAAAGACCTCCGTGCAGGAGTATTCCAATATACGCCGCGTTGGTCTGACTGCCATTAATCTGCGGGACGGCGACGAGCTGATAGAGGTAAAAACCACCGATAACACCAAGGATATTCTGATGGTATCCCGCGAGGGTCAGTGCATCCGCTTCCATGAGACGGATGTGCGTCCTACGGGCCGGGCGTCCATGGGTGTAATTGGTATGAAGCTGTCCGACAAGGACGAAGTGGTCGGCATGCAGCTGGATTCCCAGGGAGACGCTCTGCTTATCGTATCGGAGAACGGTATGGGCAAGCGGACGAGCCTGGAGGAGTTTACGCCTCAGCTGCGCGGCGGCAAGGGTGTGAAATGCTATAAGATCAACAATAAGACCGGCTATATCGTAGGAGTAAAGGCGGTGCGTGAAGATCAGGATGTTATGATTATCACCACTGAGGGAATTATTATCCGTACTGCCGTATCTGGTATTTCCATGCTGGGAAGAATCACTTCCGGTGTGAAGCTGATCAGCTTGAACCATGATGAAAACAAGGACATCCGCGTAGCCAGCATTGCGAAGGTGCGTGAGGAGCCCGGAGAACAGGATTCCCAGACAGAAGGATAATGATATTCTGATGTGAATGGACTGAGATTTTCTCTTAAAGCAGATATATTATTAAAGAGAAGTCCAGCAATATTGATCCACCAGCATTGATCCAGCAATACTGATCCAGAAAAACTGCTGCCGGCGAGAACCTTTTTACTGAGAACAAAGGGTTTTCTCCGGCAGCAGTTCCATATAAGGTGTTCCATATAAGTTTTTCCATATCAGTCATTTTATATCGGTCAGTATATAAGAGAATATAAGACAGAGAATAAGACAGAGAAAACCGGATGTTTTCAGGCATGGGTATGGCTGTATTTTGGGGAAATGTGTACAGCGCAGAAAGGCCTGTGGAAAAAATAAATTTTTTTGCATATTCCCGTTGACAATATTCTGTTGATTGGTTATAATCTAATATGCGCTTAAGGGCGCGCTTAACAAAATCATATTTTGTTTTCAGTTCGGAGAAATACTCAAGAGGCCGAAGAGGCGCCCCTGCTAAGGGTGTAGGTCGGGCAACCGGCGCGAGGGTTCAAATCCCTCTTTCTCCGCTCATTTTTCACCCTTGGCTCGACAGTTTTTTTGAAAAAAATAAAAAACTTGTTGACAGCCGGAGCGAGAAGTGATATAATGAAAACCCTCTTAGCGAGAGCTAATGAGAGGTCGAAAAAAGTTAAAAAAGTTGTTGACAGATCGCGATAAACGTGATAGAATGTCAAAGTTGCCTCTGAGAGGTGACAAACAACAAAGAAGTACCTTGACAACAAAACAGTATATTCCAACCCCGAAAGTTCTTTAAAGAATTTTTGGAACAAAACCTAAAAAGGTAAAAACGGAAAGAATAAGCCAAGAGTTTATTCGGACCAGACAAACTTTAATTCGAGAGTTTGATCCTGGCTCAGGATGAACGCTGGCGGCGTGCTTAACACATGCAAGTCGAGCGAAGCACTCTGCATGAAGTTTTCGGATGGATTGCAGTTTGACTGAGCGGCGGACGGGTGAGTAACGCGTGGGCAACCTGCCTTACACAGGGGGATAACAGTTAGAAATGACTGCTAATACCGCATAACCCGCTAGGGCCGCATGGCCCGGACGGAAAAGATTTATCGGTGTAAGATGGACCCGCGTCTGATTAGCTAGTTGGTGAGGTAAAGGCCCACCAAGGCGACGATCAGTAGCCGACCTGAGAGGGTGATCGGCCACATTGGGACTGAGACACGGCCCAAACTCCTACGGGAGGCAGCAGTGGGGAATATTGCACAATGGGGGAAACCCTGATGCAGCAACGCCGCG
>CALWLM010000043.1 GCA_944381515.1 uncultured Lachnospiraceae bacterium
GCCTTCTGGTAATCGCCCCGGTCAAAGGACTCCAGGCAGAAGGTATTCACAGGCTCGGCATCCCAAATCCGCAGCGTATTGATTACATTGTTGCCGTAACCGATGATCGGCAGATCATAAGGAACAGCCAGCACGGACTGACAATTCTCCTGAATATAGGTGTAATTTCCATCGGGCTTTTGCTCCGCCCGAACCGTGCCGCCAAACTTCACCTCATAGGTGTATTCGTCGCGGCGCATCTCAAAGGGATTGCCGTTTTTCAGCCAGTCGTCCGGTACCTCAAGCTGGTATCCATCGCGGATCTCCTGCTTGAACATGCCATACTTATAGCGAATGCCGCAGCCGTAGGCCGGATAGCCCAATGTGGCCAGCGAGTCTAAGAAGCAGGCCGCCAGACGGCCCAGTCCGCCGTTGCCAAGCGCATAGTCCCTCTCCTGGTCCTCGATCACATTCAGATCGATGCCCAGTTCGCTTAAGGCCTCTTTTACCCCGCCGTAAGCGCCCATGTTGATCAGATTGTTGCCCAGAGCCCTTCCCATGAGAAATTCCATGGACAGGTAGTACACAATCTTGGAATCATTTTCACGAAACGCTTCATGGGTCGCCATCCATTCATCCACAATCTTATCCTTGATGGCATAGCATACAGCCTGAAAAATCTGCTGCATGGAGGCCTCGTCGATGGTCTTGCGGTAAAGGGATTTTACCTTAAAAGACACCTGTTTCTTAAATTCTTCCTTGTCAAAACCCTGATTCATAATTGATTATCCTTGCCTTTCTGTAAGCTTTCCTGTAATCCTCCGTTTATTCTGCTTGAGACTTCTCCACGCCAAGGGTAGCCGTCTCACCATTGATGTTCCATTCTTTCACATAACCGGCAGTTTTTCCGATGACAATGTCGTCTGCCAGTACCTCCGCGCCAATCGCAGCCTTCTCCTCCGAAAGCAGCGAAGCAATCTTGTCGTTGCCCTCCTCGTATACCACGATATGGTCGGTTACCTCAAAGCCAGCCTCCTTGCGCATGGTCTGGACCTTGCTGATGATCTCCCGGATCATTCCTTCCTTTAAGAGCTCCGGCGTCAGATTGGTGTCTAACACCACCGTCAGCTCCTTCTCGCTCTCGGAGACAAAGCCCTCCACCTGCGCGGCCTCGATCAGCACATCGTCCTTCGACAGGACAATCTGCTGGCCCTCCACCTCCAGGACAAGCTCGCCGGTCTCGTTTAACGAATCCATGGCCGCATTGCCAGAAAGCTGCGTCAGTGCCGTGCGGATACCATTTAAAAGCTTTCCGTATTTCGGTCCCAGCGTACGCATCTGCGGCTTGAAGGTATAGGAGGTAAAGGCACGCACATCGTCAGTAAAATGCACGGTTTTCACATTCAGCTCATCGCGGATAATGGCCTGATACTCCTCCTCCAGCTCAGGCGCGCCTTTTACAAACATCTGGCCGATAGGCTGGCGGTTCTTGATGGACGCTGTATTGCGGCAGGCGCGGCCCAGAACCACGATGCGCAGCACCTCGTCCATGCCGGCCTCCAGCTTCGCATCGATAAAGCCTTCTTCCACCTTCGGGAATGCGCACAGGTGGACGCTCTCCGGGGCAGACTTGTCGATATTGCAGACCAGGTTGCGGTAGATGCTCTCCGCCATAAAAGGAATCATCGGAGCCGCAGCCTTGGCCGTGGTCACCAGCGCCGTATAGAGCGTCATGTAGGCGTTGATCTTATCCTGCTCCATGCCGGGGGCCCAGAAGCGCTCACGGCAGCGGCGCACGTACCAGTTGCTCATATCGTCCACAAAGGCCTGCAGAGCTCTGGCGGTTTCCGTGATGCGGTAATGCTCCAGGTTTTCGTCTACTGTCTTTACCATTGTATTCAGTTTGGACAGCAGCCATTTATCCATAATCGAAAGCTTGGCGTAATCCAGCTGATATTTCGCAGCGTCAAACTCGTCGATGTTGGCGTAAAGGACAAAGAAAGCGTAGGTATTCCACAAAGTACCCAAGAACTTGCGCTGACCTTCCACCACTGCGTCGCCGTGGAAGCGGTTGGGCAGCCAGGGGGCGCTGTTGCTGTAGAAATACCAGCGGATCGCATCCGCCCCATATTTGTCCAGAGCCTCAAAGGGATCTACGGCATTTCCCTTGGACTTGCTCATCTTCTGACCGTCCTTGTCCTGCACATGGCCCAGAACGATAACATTCTCATAGGGAGCCTTGTTAAACAGCAGGGTCGAAATCGCTAACAGCGAATAGAACCAGCCTCTGGTCTGATCCACGGCCTCAGAGATAAACTGAGCCGGGAACTGCTCCTGAAAGAGCTCCTGATTTTCAAAAGGATAGTGATGCTGGGCAAAAGGCATGGAGCCGGAGTCAAACCAGCAGTCGATCACCTCGGGCACCCGATGCATCTCCTTGCCGCAGTGAGGGCAGGTGATGGTCACCTTGTCAATATAAGGGCGATGCAGCTCGATATCGTCCGGGCAGTTATTGGACAGGCTCTTCAACTCCTCGATGCTGCCAATGCTGTGACGGTGTCCGCACTCGCATTCCCAGATATTAAGAGGAGTACCCCAATAGCGGTCGCGGCTGATAGCCCAGTCCTGCACATTCTCCAGCCAGTCGCCGAAGCGGCCCTTTCCAATGCTCTCAGGAATCCAGTTGATTGTATTATTATTGCGGATCAGATCGTCCTTCACCGCTGTCATCTTGATGTACCAGGACTCTCTCGCATAGTAGATCAGAGGCGTACCGCATCTCCAGCAGTGGGGATAGCTGTGCTCAAAGGCAGGGGCATCGTATAAAAGTCCCGCCTTCTCCAGATCCTCAAGAACCATCGGATCCGCCTTTTTCACGAAAACGCCGGCCCAGGGAGTCTCCGCCGTCATATTTCCGTTTCCGTCTACCAGCTGCACAAAGGGCAGATCGTACTGACGTCCCACCTGGGCGTCATCCTCACCAAAGGCGGGAGCCGTATGAACCACGCCGGTACCGTCGGTCAGCGTAACATAATCGGCGCAGGTCACATAGAAAGCCTTCTTATGCTGCTTTTCACAGATCGGAACGGCACAGTCAAACAAGGGCTCATATTCCTTATACTCCAGCTCCTTGCCAGGAAATCTTTCCAAAATCTCATAAGCGGGCGTGCCGTTTTCCTTGTCCGCCAGCTTTCCCAGCACCGTGTCAAGAAGAGCCTCGGCCATATAGTAGACATAGCCGTCAGCCGCCTTCACCTTGGCATAGGTCTCCCTGGGGTTGACACAGAGAGCCACGTTGGAGGGCAGGGTCCAGGGCGTCGTCGTCCAGGCCAGGATATAGGCATCCTCGCCCTTCACCTTGAAGCGAACCACGGCGGAGCGCTCCTTTACATCCTTATATCCCTGAGCCACCTCCTGGCTGGACAAAGGCGTGCCGCAGCGGGGGCAGTAGGGCACGATCTTAAAGCCTTTATAAAGAAGGCCCTTCTCCCAGATCTGCTTTAACGCCCACCACTCAGACTCAATGTAATCATTCTCATAGGTCACATAGGGGTGCTCCATGTCGGCCCAGAAGCCGACAGTCTCGGAGAAATCCTCCCACATCCCCTTGTATTTCCACACGCTTTCCTTGCAGTGGTCAATAAAAGGCTCCAGGCCATACGCCTCAATCTTATCCTTTCCGGACAGGCCCAGCTGCTTTTCCACTTCTACCTCCACCGGCAGGCCGTGGGTATCCCAGCCAGCCTTGCGGGGCACCTTGTAGCCCTTCATCGTGCGGTAACGGGGGATCATATCCTTGATCACGCGAGTCAGCACATGTCCGATGTGGGGCTTGCCGTTGGCCGTAGGCGGGCCGTCATAGAACATATAGGTAGGGCAGCCCTCCCTCTCCTCGATGCTCTTTTCAAAGATGTGATTATCCCGCCAGAATTTCTCCACTTCCTTTTCCCGATCTACAAATTTCAGATCGGTTGAAACCTTGTCGTACATCTTTTACCTCCTGAATGTGATTCACATCCGCCCCGGACGCTCATCTAATCCGGGACAGGGGGCAAAAACGAAAAAAGCCCTCGTCCCAAACAGGACGAAGGCATACTTCGTTTACCACCTATCTGCATTATACTTGGCCTTGCAAAAAGCCGCATATCCGCTCCCTGTAACGGCGGGAAACCGTCTGAGCCTACTGAGGGAAAATACTGGGGAAAGAGCGTCCGCCTGCCAAAGGCATCCCCCGCCTCTCCGTTCGGTCAGAAACTCCGGAGTGATCTTCGTCATAACCCGTCCGCGCCGGCCTCGCACCATCGCCAGCTCGCTGCTGCATCCCCAGGCTATGCTACTGTCTCCTTCTCGGTCTTTGACTTTTGCCGTACCCTATTATAAAGGGGGACTGTCAGCGCTGTCAAGGGTTAAAACTGCTGAATTTGTCTCGTTTTGCCGCAAAACTCCCCCCCTCACTCCCCCTACTGGGCGCAAATAGCAGCGGCTCTGCAAGATTCACAGAACTGACACCGTATTTTTGCCGTCAGCCGACCGTTAGCCGATTCGTCGCCTGTGATTTTCCCGTTCCGTTCGTTTCGTCCATTGACTCTCTCCTGTTTTCGTGCTACGTTAAGTTTACAGACACATATCATTCCAAAAAGCCTGCCTTACGGCGTCCCAAATAATTTGATTCACGCCGTTCTAAAGGAGATTTGTTATGATTGATCTTTCCAAGCTGGAACAATATCGGGAAAACAACCGCATCGAAGCCAAAAGGGCCCTTGGCGGTTTGCCCCAGAGTATCTGGGAAACTTATTCCGCCTTTGCCAACACCCTTGGCGGCATTATTCTGCTGGGCGTAGAAGAGGATAAGGACGGTTCCCTGTATCCGATCGACCTGCCCGATCCCGGCCGCCTGGTCCGGGATTTCTGGGAGCAGGTCAATGACCCGCGCCGAACCAACGTCAATATTCTCTCTGCCGGTCATGTGCGGATACAGGAAGCGGATGGAAAACGTATTGTAACCATTACCATCCCCCGCGCCCAGCGCTCGGATCGCCCGGTCTATATCGGGACAGATCCTATGACCGGCACGTACCGCCGAAACGGCGAGGGCGACTACCGCTGCACAGTTGAAGAAATACAGGGGATGCTGCGCGATGCCTCCATACAGACCTCAGACATGAAGCTGCTGGAGAACATGACCCTTGACGCACTGGACATCGGCACCAT
Organism: uncultured Lachnospiraceae bacterium; assembly: GCA_944381515.1. Taxonomy (GTDB): domain Bacteria; phylum Bacillota; class Clostridia; order Lachnospirales; family Lachnospiraceae; genus RGIG7193. The sequence continues at coordinate 5,191 of CALWLM010000043.1, forward strand.
TCGCAGTTACCGACGACGTATGGAAGAACTGCGTCCTGGTCATGCCTGGGAAAAGCTGGACACTCCCGCTTTTCTCTGCCGTCTGGGCGCTGCCGGGCGGGGACTTTCCGGTCTGATTCACCCCACCACAGCAGGCCTTCTGTTCTTTGGTCATAACAGCAATATACGCAAAGTATTTCCCAACTACCTTCTGGACTATCAAGAGCAAGAACAAATACAGGATCAATTCCATCCTCTGACCCAAATTCGCTCCTCCTGCGGAGACTGGAGCGGAAACCTCTATGATTTTTACTTCCGCGTCAGCCGAAGGCTTGCCCGCCGTATACCGGCTCCAAACAAAACAGACGGTCATGCCGCCCCAAATATGATCGAGCGTACCGAACGAGCCCTGCGGGAAGCTCTGGCCAATTGCCTGATCAATGCCGATTATTATGGGCAAAAAGGAATCTCCATTATTCGGCGCAAAGATGCAGTTATTCTGTCCAATCCCGGCGATTTCCGCATCGAAATCGAGGAAGCTAAAAGCGGCGGCGTGTCAGATCCTCGCGGAGCTGCTCTCCTTCGCATCTTCAACATGATCCGGGTCAGCTCCGGCGCTGGCAGCGGCATTCCCGGCATTTTCAACGTCTGGAACGATAATGGGTGGGACCCTCCCACAATTCACGAGAGCTTTAACCCAGATCAGATCACTCTGACCCTTCCATTCACCTCCTCTGAGGCTGACAGCAGCGAAGCGGCCGGTTTGCCTGCCGACCCCAGAGAGGGAGTTTTGACGGACATCGCCCAAAAAACAGCCATCATCGACTATTTGACCGATCATGCTCAGGCCGAGCTGAAAGATCTGATACTTCATTTACATCTGCCAGAAGATCAGCCCATGCAGATTCAAAAGCTGCTGGATTTACTCGCCCAACTGACCGCAGACGGAATCATAACAATAGGTGAAGATGAAAAAAATCCATTCTACCGGCTCAGGGCCTGAGATCAGTCTCAGGCCCCTTCCATACCTTTTTATCCTTTTACAATTCTGTACCATTGGACCGGATCACCTTCTGATACCAGTAAAAAGAATCCTTCCGATATCTCCGGCACTGACGCAGGTCCGTTTCATCCCGGTCAACATAAATGAAGCCATAGCGTTTTGTAATGCCCTTGGTAGTGGAGACCAAATCTACAGCGCTCCAGGGACAATATCCAATGAAATTGCATCCCTCCTCCACCGCCCGGCGCATCATCTCAATATGTTTTGCCAGATAATCAATCCGATAAGAGTCATGAACGCGTCCATCCACTAACTCATCCCTATTTCCCAAACCATTTTCCGTTACCAATAGAGGAAGACCGTATCTCTCCTGGAGCTGCCGCGCCACAGCAAACAATCCCTCCGGATCGATCTCCCATCCATACTGCGTTGTTTCGAGATAAGGATTTTTACAGCCTTTGAACAGCCCCTTGATCCCCCTGGCCACAAAAACCTTGGCATCCATCCCCTGTGTGCTGCCATCATCAGCTTCGCAGCACAAGGAATTGTAATAGTTAAATGCAATAAAGTCCGGATGCGCTTTTTTCATCTCATCATAGTCGTCCGCCTCTTCTATGGGAAGAGCGCCTCTATCCTCCAGATATTTGCGAACAATTTGATTTCTCTCTCCTCTGACCAGAGCATCCAAATAGTACCAATTCCGAATCGAATTATAATTCTGAGCCGCAAGCACATCCTCTGTCTTGGGTGTAAGCGGGTAAGCCAAAGCCACATTCAATGCCGGCCCGATTTTAGCGTCGGGGAAACGGCGATGGCATTCTTGTATCACCCTGGCCTGAGCTACAAACATGTGATGATTTTGCTGATATATGTCCTGCAGCTCATTTTGGCAGTCAGCTCCGGCATGGAAAGTACCGATCAGCTTACCGTACAGGGTTTGAAGGTTCTGTTCATTAATCGTCAGCCAGTATTTCACCCTGTCGCCATAGAGATCAAAGAGAGTATTTGCATATCGGCAGAACCAATCTATGGATTCCCGCACACTCCACCCTCCCTTTTTTTGCAGCCCCATAGGATAATCAAAATGGAACATGGTCACCACAGGTTCAATTCCATGAGCCAGCAGCTCATTAATCAGGTTGTCGTAATAGGCCGCTCCCTTTGGATTGACTGCGCCATCCCCTTGCGGGAAAATCCGAGTCCAGGCGATAGAGAAGCGATAAGCTTTCAGCCCCATCTGCGCCATCAGCGCCACGTCTTCTTTATAGTGATGATACTGGTCTGCTGCCACAGCAAAGTCCGTCGTCCCCTCCGGCATCACTTTTTCATCCTGCCAGGAAGGACCTTTGCCGTCCTCTCGGCTGGCTCCTTCCACCTGATAGGCGCTGGTGGATGCTCCCCATAAAAATCCCTTTGGAAAAGCCTTGCTCATCGGACTGTTACCATTCATTGGGCTCTTCCTCCTTTTGACTCAACTCATCCAGCCTATGCGCAAACCCCTTCATAATTGTAAGCAAGCTTTTGGCCATACTGGAATGCGACATACAGGTCATCAGCGTGTCTTGAGAATGATTAAACAGCAGGCAATTAGGATACTCACTGCCGGAGGCTTCGTCCTGAATAATGCCTGTTTGGCAATTGTGCGCTTTCAGCATCTCCTCGTCTGCCTCCTTCAGCAATTCTTCCGCCCCTTCAAAATCCATCTGCGCCATCTGCTCCAGGGCGCGGTCCACCAAAAGCTTTGCGTCTCCTGCATGGAGAATGATCTCCATGGCTGCAAGGCTCATCTCTTTGCGTTTCTGTTCATGCATATGTCTTCAACCTTTCTTTCACTTTTCTGTCAGTCCTTCCCTTTGGTGATCCTGTCTTCCGGATTATCCGCCAAAGTCTGCTTCTCCCATACCTTAAAGAAAGGGTAATAAATCGCCAGATACAATATCATCAGCACAGCCCAGACTAAAACCGCCGTTAAAGTTCCAAAGACCAAAACGCTGGAAATCGGAGCAGGGATCTGACCGACACGCACATTCAAAGCCGGAACCGGAAGCAATCCCATCTTAATTGTAAGCCACAGAATGACTGGTCCTACCAGAGAACAGATCCACATAGGAACCATCAGAAACGGATTAAAAACACAGGGGGCTCCGTAGACAATGGGCTCATTAATATTGAACAAAGAGGGGCCAATGCAGACCTTTCCCAAAGTCCGTATGGATTTTGCCTTCGATGTAAGCATCCAGATATTTAAGGCAAGGGTACAGCCGGTACCGCCCAAAGTCAAAAGAGCAGAGGTAACCATGACTTCCGATGTGGAGATATTGGTAGCTGCCAGCCCTGCCGCCACGGCTGCAATATTAGCCTCCATCAAAACAGCATAAATAGGACTGCGGATACTGTTCCATACCCAGGGCGATACGCCCAAAGAATAGAAGAATGCCGGTACAAATGCCAGCAAAACAAAGCCCGGTAAAGATTCAGCAAAATTCTGAATCGGAGAAAACAAATCCATAATATAGGGCCAAATATCCACATTCAGCGTAAACACAACTATCTGACCGAATAAAAAGACCAAAAAGATCGGGATAATATTGGTGATCCAATTAACCACAAAAGTAGGAATTGATGTATTATTTTCAAATAATCGAAGTTTTCCGATTAAGCGGAATACCATTGCCACAAAAATTCCCGCCAGCATACCCAGAATAACGCCCGTAGGACCCAGACGGCTCTGATTGATCAGCCATACTCCGTCTTCCAGCGAAGGCTTGGAAATCATAATATTGAAAAAAATCGCAGCCAGCCCGGCCGTGATCTTGTACTCCGGATGTCCCAGTTTTTCCATCACCTGAGATGCCACGCCAAAGGCTACTAAGGGTCCCATCATCCGGAAAGTAAAATACTCCACGTAGTCAAGGCCCGGCAGCGATGGAATGTAGCTGCGAAACACCGCATAAACATAAATCAGAGAACCTGTCAGAATAAAAGGCAGAATCACCTGAAAAGAACTGCCAACCGCGGCAATCCAGGGTCGGGCAAAAAAACTCGTTGTTTTTGGAGCAAAGCTGTCCTGCAGCCAATTCATAAACTTTTTCATGCTTTCACCTCCGTAATTTTATCTTTCTTTTCATCTTCCCATAACCTTGCGGCTTTGTCTTTCTTTTGCGTCTTTCCTCTGAGCGTCATCCGTCCTGTTTTTCCCCTTCCTGTTTCCCAGCTGCCAGCCTGACAGCCATATCAAGCAGAGCGTTTCCATCGATCAATCCATAAATTTGATGAGGAATCACCGCTGCCGGCACGCCGTAAGGCCTGGCCAGTTCCTGAAATTTTTCCAATGATTTAGCATAATGGGGTCCCAGCAGCAGAACATCTATCTTTCCCAGGAAAGACTCTACCTGCGCCTCTGAACGAGCATCTACGCTGGCCTGTATTCCCCGGTCTCGGGCTGCTCTCTTGGTTTTCTGCGCCAGCAATCCACTGGAATATCCCGCGCCGCAGCACAATAATATCCGAATTTTTTCCATCCTGTGTTCATCCTCCTTTGCTTCTTTGATCGACTCTTCGTCGCACTGAATCGGATGTCTCCATCATATTGTCTTCCCCATTCTCCTTCAACCAAACATTTTCGTCCATTCCACGAAAAAGTCTGGCTTACTGTTTTGTTCTTCCCTGTTATACTATAATTCAACGGGCAAGGAATAATAAAACAAGAAAATCAAACGTCAAAGGCAACGCCAAAGGAGAGTGTCATGCAGGAGAAGCAACGACAATTAATTCATCTGCTGAAGCAGTACAACAAACCCATATCCGGGTCTTTGCTGGCCCGGCAGCTGCATGTGTCCACACGCACCATTCAAAATTACGTGCGTACCATTAACGCAGGAGAGAAATTACCTGTGATTCAATCCTCCCCGGAAGGATATCTGTTGGACCGGGATGCAGCCCGTACTCTGCTGTCCCGCCTGCCCGAGGAGCTTCCTCAGACCTACAAAGAGCGCTCCGCTTATATCATAGAGCGCTTTCTCATCGACAACTGTCCTTCCCTGAATCTCTATGATCTCTGCGATGAGCTGAGCATCAGTTATTCTTTGCTGAAAAATGATATCCAAAAAATGAATACTTCCTACGCCTATCTTCATATCCGTTTTTACTGCCGCAGCAACGAGCTGCTGCTGCAGGGAAAAGAACGGGATATTCGCCGTCTCCTCAATCACATGATACAGGAAACCAAGCAGAAGGATTTCGTAGATATTGACGTCCTAAAAGATTATTTTCCGGAAGAAAATGTACAGAAAATATTTTCCATTATCACTGGGGCCTACCAGGATGCCTCCTGTCATCTCAATGATTTTGCAGCAAGCAATCTCCTGCTGCATCTGCTCATTATGGTCAGTCGGCTTAATTATGGAGAAAAACTTTCCGGCAGCAGTTCTTTCCCCTCTCCCGCCCCGGTTCCAAACGATTCCGTCAGTCAAATTGCGCAGGCTGTCCGCCAGCACATTGAAGAAGAATTCTCTGTTTCCATCGGCGCAGAGGATTTTCTGCAGCTCGGTCTGCTGATCCGCTCCAGTTTTACTTCTCTGTCTGAAACGTCCCTGGAACAGCTGGAATCTGCTTTGGGAGCCCATTTTCTTCGCGCTATTCAGAACATCATCCAGGAAGTGGAGAGAAAGTATCTGCTGATGCTTAGCACAGATCACTTTATCACCACCTTTTCCCTACACCTGAAAAATCTGACTCTTCGCGTACAAAACCATAATCAGATTACCAATCCCATCAAGGATGATCTGCGCGAGTCCTCACCTTTTTTGTATGATGTTGCCATCTGCATTATCCAGCTAATGAAGAAAAAAGGCCTGGTTCAGGGAACAATCAGCGAGGATGAAATTTCTTTTGTTGTCCTTCATCTATACGCGGAAATCGAAAGACAGACAGAGAATGAAAAATATCTGCGCTGTCTGATTCTGGTTCCCGACTACCTAAACGCAGCGGAACAGCTGTCTCAAAAGCTCCTGGCTCGTTTTTCCGATCAGATCACTTTGACAAGCGTCTCCGCCATGGAAGCTCTGCCTTCCCCTTCCCATTATGACTTCCTGGTAACTACTCTAAACGGCCCCTTTTCTACGCCGCGAGAAGTTGTCCATATCAGTCCGGTAATGACCCCTCGCGACTACCTGGCCGTGAGCAAAGCAATCGAGCGGGCACAGAACCGCCGTTCTTTTGATTATCTCACTGAGAATTTTTCTTACTATTTTTCGGAGAAAAATTTTCTGGTCAACACCAAAACGGCGCAATCTGGCGAGAAAGTTATCAGCGAACTGAGCCGTCTTCTGCAGCAGAATGGTTATGTGGACTCTGATTTTGCGCGCCGGGTGATGCTCCGGGAAGCTGCCGTATCTACCGCTTACCGCGGCTTTGCTATTCCCCATGCAGCAGATATGAACGCTTCCTGTAATGTCATTGCCGTGATGATATCCCAAAAAGGTATTCAGTGGAATGGGCATACTGTTCATATTGTTTTCTTAATGGCGATTTCTCCGGATATGCTTATTGATTTTCAGATGTTTTATCAGACTCTCGCTCTATTGCTTACTGAGACATCCATTATCGATTCTCTGCAAAATTGTGCAAATTTTGAGCAATTTAAAAAGGTTCTCCTGGACCCGCATTTTATCGAATCCATTCAATGATTTTGTCTCAGATAATTTTCCTTGTGCAAAGCAAATAAAATGGTATAATATACTCAAACTAAAAACAATGGATCGCTGCCTCAAAGGAGAATTAAGATGAGCAAACGAAACCTCACCCTACTGACCGACCTGTATGAGCTGACTATGATGCAGGGATATTTTCTGGAGAAGTCCGATGATATCGTGATTTTCGATGCCTTCTTCCGCAAAAATCCCAGCGGCAACGGCTATTCCATTGCCTGCGGCCTCGATCAGGTCATCGATTATATCCGCAATCTGCGCTTTGGCCCGGAGGAGCTTGATTATCTGAAGAGCACCGGCATGTTCCGGGATGATTTTCTGGAATACTTGTCCGGCTTCCGCTTCAGCGGCGATATTTACGCTATCCCGGAGGGCACCGTGGTATTTCCCAAGGAGCCTTTAATCAAAGTAATTGCTCCCATTATGGAAGCGCAGTTGGTGGAGACAGCGATTCTGACCATTATCAATCATCAAAGCCTGATTGCCACCAAGGCGGCCCGCGTAGTTCACGCCGCCAAAGGAGACGGCGTCATGGAATTTGGCCTGCGCCGGGCCCAGGGGCCGGACGCCGGTATCTACGGAGCCAGGGCTGCCGTTATCGGAGGCTGCATCGGCACATCCAACGTGCTCACGGGACAGCTCTTCGATGTTCCCATCAAAGGAACGCATGCCCACAGCTGGATCATGAGTTTCCCCGACGAATTGACAGCTTTTCGTACCTATGCAAAGATTTATCCCAACGCCTGCATTCTGCTGGTAGACACCTACGACACGCTTCGTTCCGGTGTTCCCCATGCCATCCAGGTATTTAAAGAAATGCGGGAGGCCGGCATTCCGCTTTCGGGTTACGGCATCCGCCTGGACAGCGGAGATCTTGCTTATCTCTCCAAAGAGGCCAAGAAAATGCTGGATGCCGCCGGTTTTGACGATGCCATTATCTCTGCCTCCAGCGATCTGGATGAGAACCTGATTACCAGCCTGAAAAATCAGGGGGCCGCAATCAACTCCTGGGGTGTGGGTACCAATCTGATCACCTCCAGCGACTGTCCCTCTTTTGGAGGCGTTTACAAACTGGCTGCCATTCTGGATAAGGAAACCGGGGAGTTTATCCCCAAAATCAAGCTGTCGGAAAACACGGAAAAAGTCACGAATCCCGGCAACAAGACCGTTTACCGCATTTACGGCAAGGACACCGGCAAAATGATTGCCGACCTGATTGCCCTGGAACACGAAGTCTATGATTCCAACAAGCCTTTGATGATTTTTGACCCGGTGGATACCTGGAAACGTACCTACTTACAGCCCGGCTCCTACACGATCCGCAAGCTGCCCGTGCCCGTTTTCCAAAAAGGAGAGTGCGTTTACCAGTCTCCTGCCGTCATGGAAATCCGCGAGTATTGCCGCCGGGAGCTGGACACCCTGTGGGATGAGGGCAAGCGCCTGACCAATCCTCACCGTGCCCATATTGACTTATCCAACGAGCTGTATCAGATGAAAAATCAGCTTCTGGACAGTATGAGCACCCATATGATGCAATGAACCATGGACAGGCCATGGTACAGCTGCACGTAATACAACAGCAGACGGTACCGCAGCGCACCGGAGCATTAACTTTAGATGAAGGGAAGTAACCTGATGATTCGTACCATTATTATTCTCCTTACCGTTATCATATTTTTAGTAGGCGGGATTCCGCTTCTGCTGATCGAGACGCTGATCGGCAAATTTAATGAGAGAGCCATGCGCATAAGCTCCCTGCGCATCGTCCAATTTATGTTTCGCCTTATTCTATGGGAGGCCGGGGCGAAAGTAACCGTTATCGGACGTGAGAACATTCCACAGGATCAGCCGGTTCTCTATGTATCCAATCATCGCAGCTATTTCGATATTCTGTTAGGCTACACCAACGTGGTCGGTCTGTGCGGTTTCATCGCAAAACAGGAAATCGACCGTGTCCCTCTGCTCAACTGCTGGATGCGCAAACTTTACTGCCTGTTCCTGGACCGCGACAATTTAAAGGCCGGTCTGGATACCATTCTGAAAGCCATTGACTATGTAAAGCATGGAGTTTCTATCTTTCTCTGTCCCGAAGGCACCCGCAATCAGGGCGAGGAAATGCTTCCCTTCAAGGAAGGCGGTATGAAGATCGCCGAAAAAACCAATTGTCCTGTTGTCCCCGTAGCCTTCACCGGCACGGACAATATTTTTGAAAATCATATTCCCTGGGTTCGCGCCTCCAGGGTCACCATCTGGTTCGGGGAACCGATCTATACCGCCGGAATGGAACGTGCGGAGAAAAAGCACCTGGGCGCTAAAACACAGGAGATCATCCGGGGAATGCTGGACGAGCTAAAACAAAAAGAAAACGGAGCGCAGTAATACAGATACGTCAAAAATACAGCCGAACAGCAAAAGGAAGCGGATATTCCGATGGGACTCCCGCTTCCTTTCGTTTTCTTTCATTTTCTTTTATTTTCTTTTGTTTCCCTGCGTTTCTTTTTGATTCCTTTTACTTTCTTTCACTTACTCATCAAATTCTACTACCACGTAAAACCCTCGATCCGTCTTTTTGATTTCCCGAACAACACCCTCCGTGGAATGAAGCCGTTCGCGAAAAGAGTAATTTGCAGACATGGCAATCGCCGGTTCTACCACATAGTACCAGCTGGATGGCAGCACGCCTTCACTGATTTTGACCTTTTCTCCAATCTGGACCAGATTTTCTCTCTCCATCTTAAAATCCATCAGACGCATCCGCTTTACTCTCCCTCTGTTTCCGACTCATTTGCATTGGCCGCCTTAGCCGTCTCGGCCATATCGACTATTTCATCTGTACTCTTATACCGAACTGTCTCAGCTGTTTTTACCGCTTCCGCCATGGAAATCCCCTCAAGGAGATATTTTTCCGCCTCTGTTTCATCAAACACACGAATCCCATTCGCAGACAGCAGGCGGGCTGCTGCGCCCTGCCCCTGAATCCGCCTGCCGCTGAAGGTTCCGTCATAGATTTCCCTGCTTCCGCAGGAAGGACTGCGCGCTTTTAAAATTGCCAGCTCACAGCCTGTAAGTCTGGCAAGTTTCAGCGCTTCTTGCGCTCCGCGAAGGAAAGCTTCCGTACAGTCGCCCCCTTCACAATTCAACGCCTTCCCTTCCCGCCATTCCACCGGAGGACGCGGAGTCGGCAGTCCACCCAGCTGTTCCGGACAAACGGGAATCAGCTGTTCTGTTCCTGCCAGCTTCTGAATCCATTCTTTAGGATTTCCTCTGCCGTCATAACGACAGCAGATTCCCAGCAAACATGCACTGACTAAAATCTTCATCGGCAATCCTCTCCTTCCCGTCTGCACGCTTTCCTTTGCCCGCATTGAGCCCTGCTCAGCTCGATTACGCTTTGCTTCATCTGCCTCTGCATGCAGGGCTCAATGCTGTATGAACATTATACCCCTGGTGTGGATAGGGTGTCAAATAGAGGGTGGACATCGCTGTTTTTTTATTGTATTGTATTATATATATCAACTTGCCCATCCGCTCAGAATCTTTCTTCCGGATCTCCTTTTGTATCTCCTCTCCATCTCTTTCGTATCTATCCTGTATCTTCATTTTTAATATTTTTTACCGCATTTTTACCGCAAATCTTTTTGGACCCCTTTTATATTTTCCATTGTACTTTTCAGGAGGATTGGATATAATGAAACCAGAAGGTTTCTTTTTGCCTGATGATTCAGTCTTGCAGGAAATCGAGCTAAAATGGATGCATATTGGTATCTCCAATGATTTTTTATTTGGGAAAGTGATGCAGGACCCTTATCTGTGTCAGAAATTATTGGAGAGGATTCTTCCGGACCTGGCAATTGATCGCATCGAATATCCGGAGCTCCAGAAATCCATCCGCCCCGATTCCGCCGCCAAAAGCATACGGCTGGATGTTTATGTCAAAGATTCTGCTCAGACTGTATACGATATTGAAATGCAGGCAGTCAGCAGCACGAATCTGCCCAGACGCAGCCGCTATTATCAGAGTATCATCGATTTGCAGCTGTTAGATGCCGGTCAGGATTATGATCTGCTGAATTCCAGCTTTATCATTTTTATCTGCCGCGATGCAGTCTTCGATTGCAGACGCCATATTTATACCTTTCGCAGCTGCTGCCTGGAGGACCCTTCTCTGATTCTGGAGGATGCTACTACCAGAATATTCTTAAGCGCAGCCGGAAAACTGGACGATGTCAGCCCGCAGCTGAAAGCTTTTTTAGACTATGTGGCCGGCACCATATCCGATGATTCATATGTGCAGGAAGTGGATCTGGCGGTACGCAGGGCTAAAGCAAACCGGAAATGGAGGCACGAATATATGACTCTTGAAATGAAAGAACGTATTGTACGCAGACAGGCTTATGCGGAAGGCGAGGCAAAAGGCAAAAATATCGGTATCATCATCGGCATGATTCTTGCCTTTCGTCAGAATCAGCTGACAGACTCAGATATCGCCATGCAGCTTATGCAGCGTTTTTCATTGTCAGAGGACGAAATTTTGGATTACATGAGAGCTGCTGACGAGGCAGACGCCAGGGGAGATATCTATTAATTCAGCCGTCCCCGGCTGTCTTCCCGGCAATTCTCCGGATAGCGCTCCAGACAATTCTCCAGGCGATTCATGCTCCAGATAATTCATTCCCCGGAGAATCTCCCTCTTTTCAAACTTCCCATTTTGCGATATAGTAATGCTGTGCCGGCAGAATCCTTTCAGCGCCAAGCGGGCAGCACACCGGTTAAGCCGGTACCTCTTTCTGCTGCCGTCGAATAAGCCGGTATTGCCACATAACTTATTGCCGGACAATTCTATGTCCGAATAACATCTTTCAAGAGGAGATTTTCATGAAACTTATTTCCTGGAATGTTAATGGTCTGCGGGCATGCCTGCAGAAGGGATTTATGGATTCTTTCAACGAGCTTGATGCCGATATCTTTTGCATACAGGAGTCCAAGCTGCAGCAGGGGCAGGTGGAGCTTGATCTGCCCGGTTATCATCAGTATTGGAATTACGCGGAGAAAAAAGGATACTCCGGGACGGCCATTTTTGCCAAGGAGGAGCCTTTAAGCGTAGCCTACGGCATCGGCATACCGGAGCATGACCATGAGGGAAGGGTTATCACCCTGGAATATCCCGATTTTTATTTAATTACAGTTTATACTCCCAATTCACAGGATGGACTGGCCAGACTCCCTTACCGGATGCAGTGGGAGGAGGCCTTCCTTGCCTATTTAAAGAAGCTGGAGGAGAATAAGCCGGTGATCTTCTGCGGAGATCTCAATGTGGCTCACAAGGAGATTGACCTGAAAAATCCCAAGACCAACCGCAAAAATGCCGGTTTTACCGACGAGGAACGAAACTGCTTTTCCACTCTTCTGGCAGCTGGTTTTATCGATACCTTCCGCTATTTTTATCCCGATGCCACAGGCATTTATTCCTGGTGGTCCTACCGTTTCCAGGCCCGCGCCAAGAACGCAGGCTGGCGTATCGATTATTTCTGCGTATCTGAGAGTCTTCGCGACAGACTCCAGAGCGCTGCAATCCATACCGAAATCATGGGGTCCGACCATTGCCCCGTTGAACTGGTGATTCAGGACTAGTTCATTCCAGTGCCAGAATGTTTATCATAGAATGCGTATTTCCAGTACATTACAGTACATTAAGACCGAAGAGTAAGATATATCCCATATGTCACTTGCAAAAAAAGGCACCGCGCAGCGCAAATACTGTGTGAGTGCCTTTTTGTATTGCATCGATATTTTCTAACTCCAGAGCAGGCTCAAAAGAAAGATCACCAGACCTAAGCCTGCCAGATAGACCAGGCCGATGAGCAAAGCAGCCTTCGTTGCGCCCAGCGCATAATAGAACCGCTCCTTTTTGGTCATTTGAAAGGGCTGTTCCCAGGGACGATCCTCCCGCTGCTCTTCCCCATAAGTTTCGCGGGTCCCGGTCGATCTGCTTATTCCGCTGTGATCTCCCGGCCTCACATCGTTTTCAGGGGAACGCCGGAACAGAAAGAGTCCCGAAATGCCTGGATCTCCAATCTGGCTCATATCCGCAATGGTACGGCCATCATCGTCTTCCCACTCTTTCTCCTCTCCTCTGCCCCTCCTGTTTTTTCTTTCTTTTCTACCCATCTTTCCTTCCGTTTTATCTGTTTAATCTAAATCTGTTTAATCTAAATCTGTTTTGTCTCTTCTATTTCTGCTCTCTATGTTCTGCCCTTCCGATTGCCTGCCGGTTTTTCGGTTTACCGCTTATTCCGCCTTATCTTCGGCAGTCTTGGCAGCTGCGGGCTTGGCAGACGCTGCGCTGAGATCTTTGGCGTCGTCGTACAGATGGCAAACCACAAAATGACCAGGCTCTATCTCCTTCTGCACAGGCGCCTCGTGTTTGCAGATCTCCATGCAGCCTGCGCAGCGGGTGTGGAACTTACAGCCTGCGGGCGGATTGGCCGGGGAAGGAATTGAGCCTTCCAGAACAATTCGGTTCATCTTGGCCTTGGGATCCGGAATCGGGATAGCCGAGAACAACGCCTTGGTATAAGGATGCAGCGGATTTCTGAAAATATCCTCCGTGGAACCATACTCTACCAGATTTCCCAGGTACATAACGCCCACCGTATCGGAAATGTGCTCTACTACCGACAGGTCATGGGAGATAAACAAATAGGTCAGCTTGTGCTGCTCCTGCAGATCCTTCAGCAGATTGATAATCTGTGCCTGGATGGACACGTCCAGTGCCGATACAGGCTCGTCGCAGACCACAAACTCCGGATTCAGCGCCAGCGCTCTGGCAATACAGATACGCTGTCTCTGGCCGCCGGAAAACTCATGGGGATAACGATCCTTATGGAAGGGCTGCAGACCGCAGTTATCCATTACCTGATCGATATAATCATTGAATTCAGCCTTGGGCACCAGACCATGTTCACGCACGGCCTCGCCTATTATCTCGCCCACGGGAAGACGGGGAGACAAACTGGAAAAAGGATCCTGGAAGATAATCTGCATCTTGGTGCGCAGATGACGCAATTCCTCATGGCTCAGGTCATAAACCTCCTGACCATTAAAGAGCACCTGGCCTCCCGTCTTCTCGCCGGACAGACGCAGAATCACACGTCCGGTAGTGGTTTTGCCGCAGCCCGACTCGCCTACCAGACCCATCGTCGTTCCTCTTTTCAGATTGAAGGTAACTCCATCTACAGCCTTCACATGTCCCACCGTGCGGGAAATCAGGCCGCCCTTAATCGGGAAATATTTTTTCAGGTTCTGAACCTGCAGGATATACTGAGGATCATATTCCAGGACATTTGTCTTGGAAGCCTTCGCCTCTTCGGTTCCAGCCGTCATGTTCATTTCTTTCTCTGCCACAGTCACTCACCTGCCTTTCTGTCGTAATAGCGATAGCAGCTGACCTTGTGTGTCGGGGACAGGCTGATCTCACGAGGGTAAGCGCCGCTGCAGCCCTCTACGCACATCTCGCAGCGGTCCTTGAAATAGCAGTAGTTCGGCATGTTAATGGGATTGGGCACCTTGCCGGGAATGGAGTAAAGCTTGTCAACCTTCTTTCCCACCACAGGCTTGGAAGCCATCAGGCCAATGGTATAAGGATGAGACGGATTGGCGAAAATCTCCTCCGCCGTACCCTTCTCCACAACACGGCCGGCATACATAACTACCACGTAATCTGCCATTTCTGCGATTACGCCCAGATCATGGGTGATCAGCATAATAGAGGAATTAATCTGATCCTTCAGATTGCGCAGAAGATCCAGAATCTGCGCCTGAATCGTCACATCCAGCGCCGTTGTAGGCTCGTCTGCAATGATGATCTTGGGGCTGCAGGCCAGAGCCATGGCGATCATGACACGCTGACGCATTCCGCCGGAGAGCTCATGGGGATACATCCGGTAGACGCCTTCGCTGTTGGCGATACCCACCATCTCCAGAAGCTTTATGGTACGGGCCTTGATATCTTCCTTACTGAGACCATCTTTGTCATGCAGAGCAATAACCTCGTCCACCTGGGCGCCAATACGGAACACCGGATTTAAGGAGGTCATAGGCTCCTGGAAAATCATAGACATATAGTTGCCGCGCAGCGTCTGCATCCGCTCTGTAGGCACCTTGGTTATGTCATACGCCTTATCGCCCAGATTGAGGCGGATCTCGCCCTCTACGATCTGTCCCTGGGGTCTTTGCAGCAGCTGCATCAGAGACAGGCTGGTTACAGACTTGCCGCAGCCCGACTCTCCCACCACACCCACGGTCTTGCCAATGGGCACGTCAAAGGTAACGCCGTCCACAGCCTTTACAGTACCGGCGTCGGTAAAGAAATAGCTGTGCAAATTGTCAAATTCCACCGCATTATTGGGATTGTGCATCTGTGTCAGATACTCGCTCTCCGGCACATTTTTGCGCTTATGCTGCTTTTCCAGCTGAGAGGTAATCTTGCGGTTTTCCTTCGATATCCTCCTGGACTCCTTGCCGGAGAGATAACCTTCTGAATGTTTCTTTGCCATTTTCTCTCCTCCTTCTTTAACGCTTCATCTTGGGGTCGAAGGCATCCCGCAGTCCGTCGCCTACGAAGTTGAAGCCAAGCACAGTAATCAACAGGCAGATACCGGCAGGTATCCAAATATACCAGTAATGCGTCATAACGAAAGCATCGTTAACGTCCGTCATGATGTTGCCCCAGGAAGCGAAGGGGAATTTAACGCCCAGTCCCAGGAAAGACAGAGTGGACTCCGTAATAATTGTCGAACCCAGGCTCATGGTGCAGGTGACGATGAGCTGAGGGATGACATTGGGAATCAGATGCCGGAAAATTCTGCGGGATGAACGGATACCGCAGGCCTCCGCCGCCGTCATGAACTCCTGCTCACGAAGCATCAGAATCTGTCCGCGCACCAGACGGGCAATGGACGGCCAGCTCAAGAAGCCAAGCACCAGCATCAGATAGAGCATACGAAGCTGCGAATCCACCTGGGCGTTATCCATGGCCGAACCCAAAATAATTATCAGGGGCATCGAAGGAATGCAGTAGAAGATATCCACGATACGCATGATCAGGTTATCCACCCAGTGGCCGAAATAGCCTGCAATTCCACCCAGTATAATACCCAGAAATGCCGCGATAAATACTACGATAAAGCCGATTACCAGGGAAACCCGGCCGCCGTACATCAGACGGGTCAGCATGTCCATACCGTTGGTATCCAGGCCCAGCCAGTGTTCCTTGGACGGCGGGGCGTAACGGTTATAAACATAGGTATCTCTGGTCTGCAGCACAGACCAGGTAAGGGAGCTGGCATTGTAGGTGATCTCATAGGTATATTCCACACCATCCTCACCGGTATAGACAAACTCAGGGTCATCGGTTTTGATGGCCTCCTCCAGAGCCTCGGCAAAATCACGGGTAATGATTACGCCGTTCTCCTGAGCGCGGACTACGAAACGGCTGATATAAGCCACTACGCTGCCGCCGGTAAGGATGTTGCCGTCCTCGTCCAGCTCATAGTCCGTGCCGTCAGCGCTGAAAGAAGTCTCGCCGTTTACATAGGCGCGCAGCGCCTCATATTTTACATTGAAGGAAAGGGTTCCGGCCTCCTCGGTGATGATATCCTTTGCCGCAACGGCCAAAAGGGTATCGCCGGCATAGATAGAATACATATCCGGCCCTTCCTCAACGATATCATAAGTCACATCATTGTAAGTAAAGGATGTTTCACCGCGGCCCTGAGCCAGCAAAAACTGAGCCTGCAGGATACCGCTGAACTCCTGGCCGTCGGCCACCGTATAGCGGAGGTCGTCGTTCTGGGTCACGCCTACATACTCCTTCTGCTGCTCCTGCGTAGTGAAAAACTGCTCGTCCTGCCCATAGGGGCTGACCAGACCTCCGATGAAGGAGAATATAAACATGGCCAGCAGCATGATCAGGCCGATTACAGCCAGACGGTTACGGAAAAACCGCTTGGCTACCATGGCGCCGGGGGACAAAACCTTAACACGGCGGTCATCATTTAAGGAATATTCTTCCTTTTCTTTTACCTCATTCACATTGTTATCCATGAGCCATATCCTCCTTTCTTATGAGATTCTCACGCGGGGATCCACCACCGCATACATAATATCCGAAATCAGATTACCTGCCAGTGTCAGTACAGCGATAAAGGTCAGATAGAACATGGAGAAGGGTATATCGCCTCTGGTCATCGCCTGATAAGAGGTAAAACCGATGCCGGGAATGGAGAACAAGGTCTCCGTAATCAGTGCGCCGGAGAACAATCCAGGCAGGGAGCCGCCTATAATGGTCACCAGAGGGATCAGCGTATTGCGGAAGGCATGATGGTATACAACCTTCTTCTCCGGCAGTCCCTTGGCTCTGGCCGTACGGATATAGTCGGCATTTAATACTTCCAGCATATTGGTACGGGTATAGCGCATCAGGGAACCGATGGATACAATTACCAGGGTCGCAATGGGCAGCACCAGATGGTTGGCCATATCCAGGAATCTCCCCATGGTATCCAGCTGCGCATAGTCTCTGCCCACCAGGCCATAGAGGTCAAACCAGCCCAGGCCCGAAGAGAAGATCAGTTTCAGCAGCGTAGCAAAAAAGAAGGTCGGCAGCGATATACCCACCAACGCACTGGCAGTAATGATATAATCCGTCTTGGAATACTGCTTGGTGGCAGCGATGATTCCCAGAGGGATGGCGATCACCAGCTCCAGAACGAAAGCAATACCTCCCATTACCACGGATACACCGATAACCTCTTTGAACTTATCCACAACAGGCATTACATATCTCCAGCTGTCGCCGAACTCGCCGCGCAGGAACTGGCCCAGCCAGCGAATGTAGCCGGGAACAATCCCTATGTCCAGTCCATACTGAGCATTCAGCTGCGCGATCCATTCATCATAGCTCTTGGAGCCCTGGCCCTGAGACAGAGTCATGGCCATGCTCTCCACGAAAGAGGAGGGCAGACAGCGCAGAAGCGTGTAGATGATAAAGGTAACGCACAGAAGGATCAGGACAGAGAGAAGAATTCTTTTAACGATATACTTCCACATTACAACATCTCCTATCTATCAGTAAGTATATTGATACAGCATCTCATAAATCCGGGCTGCTGTATATCAAGCAGCTGCTTCCCCCTTGCAGGCAGCTCTTTGATATACAACAGATTGTCCCTGATCCCCTGTCAGGGGATCAGGGACACCCTTACCCTACATTGAAATCACGGATATCGATACTGTCAGTTCATCTCCAGAGTCTCGATCTCGTTCATCCAGCTCCAGTAAGGAGTCATGTCGGGCGTCAGAGTATCGATGTTCACGCGCTCCGTAGAGAACACGTAGCACTCGCTTCTCTGGTATACAGGAATCTCCACAGCCCAATCCAGGATGATGTCCATGGCGGCCTTGTAGATCGCCTTTCTTGCAGTCTGATCGGTGGTCTGACGGCCGTTGATGATCAGAGTATCCAGATCCGGATCGTTGATCATATAGTGGTTCGTGGAGCCTTTGCTGTGATACAGCTGATACATATCCGGGTCAGGAGTGGAACCCCAGGCAGCAGCCCAGCCCTCAGCCTCGCCGGACTGATAGGTAGCATACAGGTCGTTTGCCTGAGCAATATCGTTGATCGTCAGGGTGAAGCCGATGGTTGCCAGAGCGTCTGCAGCATTGTGCAGGATCAGGAAGGTCGGGTGATCGCCGTTTCCGTTTGCTCCAACGTTGATCTGATAGTTCAGCTTAGCGCCCTCGGGAGCAGCAGTCAGCTGACCGTTCTCTACCGTGAAGCCGGCAGCCTCAAAGTAGCCCAGAGCAGCCTGCAGAGCAGCTGCATATCTCTCCTCAGCGCTCATGCTGTCGGTGTAGATCGGATTGCCGTCCACATCCACGGAGTAAGCCACCTGATAGCCGTCGTCCGTTACCTGCGGAGCGGCCCAGGAGGTGCTGGAGATCGGGTAGTTGATCACGCTGGCCGTGTCGCCGTAGTAGGAATCGATTCCCTCATCGCGGTATGCAGCGATAACGGTAGCGATAGCCTTACGCAGATTCTTGGACTCCTCGGAAGCAGGATCATCGCCCACCATGACGTTCTCAGCAGCCAGGCCCACATAGCCGTAGCCCAGGAAATCATACAGACGGATGGTCATCACGCTGCCGTCGAAGCTGTCGTCACCGCCGTTGTACTCGGTGATCTGCTGACGGATCTGATCGGAATAGGAAGGATCCGCGATATCGACAGTGCCGGTAGCAATAGCGGGCACCTTATCAGCGTCTGCGGACTCCAGGAAGTTCAGGTACTGGATCTTGGGCTCGCCCTTGAAGTAGTTGGGGTTCGCCTCCAGGTACACGGTACCATTGGTGAACTCGGTGAAGGTGTAAGGGCCGGCGCCCAGAGGAGCTCCGGTTACGGAACGAACCTTGGACAGATCGCCCTTCTCAAAACCGAAGGAGTTGTTCTCATAGTCATACAGGGACTCATCGCCATAGTAGTGCAGAGGAGCGATGGTAACGCCCAGCTGATAGATCATGTTGGCAGCAACCTCGGTAGCTACTACACGCAGGGAGTAGTCACCGGTACGCTGGATACCCTCGATGTTGGGAGCGGACTCGCCGGTCTCCACACCAACGGTAGAGTAGTTGTAAACATCCTCAGGAATCAGGTCAGCCAGAGCGGTGCCTGCCGTCTCGGCCTCCATCTGGGAGAAGTTCCAGCCATAAGCTTCGCCGATGGCCAGGAAGAAATCCTTAGCCGTAGCATCCTCGGGAAGTCCCGGGAAAGCCCAGTTGCCGGCAGCGGTAGCCACATCGTTGGAATCGGCGGCCGCACCGTTGGCTGCGCAGTAGTCAACGATCTCCTGTGCAAAGGCAACGCCGCCGTCATTCACCGCATCCCAGAAAGCAGTCTGCTGCTCTTCGGTCCAGTAGGTGAAGTCCGTGTTGTCCTCGCCGGCTGCTGCGATAGCTGCGGACAGGGTGGTCATACCGGAGCGGTACTCCTCCATGCCCAGGATCGGCTGGCTGTACAGGGTGCTGGAACCATCATAGGTGGGATCGCACAGCACGTACATGCTGAAGATCACATCATCGATGTCGATGGGGGTGCCATCGGAGAACACCAGATCATCACGCAGGGTGAAGTCATAGTACACAGTGCCGTCCTCGT
>CALWLM010000044.1 GCA_944381515.1 uncultured Lachnospiraceae bacterium
ATGTGATCAGCCCGGCTCTGGCGGTGGGAATTCTGAAAAATACGGTGGAGTTTCGCCATATGGGTATGCCGGAAGTACCGGTGGAAACAAGAATTGTTTTTATGCTGGCGGTCCGGGATGAAGAGGAGCAGCCGGAATATCTGGCCGGATTGCTGGATGTTTTTCAGGCGGAGGGGAGTCTGACGAGGCTGGCAGCCTGTCAGTCGCCTGAGGAGGCGGCGGACTGTCTGAGAGAGCTTTTGCAGACGGTTTGCCGGAAGTGACAAAGGAGGGGGAGAGAACAAATGAAGAGAATCTTGCTTGTGTGTGGTTCCGGGCTGTATACTTCCAGAGCTCTCGGCCAGAGAGTCAGCAAAGCGCTGGATGAGAGCGGACTTCGGGGCAGCTATGAGATCGTGCTGGGAAAGGCGTCGGATGCAGCCGAGGAAGCGGTGAATTTTGACCTGTGCATCACTACCACAACTCTGGACGGGGACTGTGCATGTCCTGTGGTGAACGGCACATGCTTTCTGCTGGGCAGAGATGTCTGGCAGACAGTAGAACAGATTGTGGAGATTCTTTCACAGGAAGGGAAAGAAAACGGGGAGAAAACGGAAGAAGAGTAAAGAGGGGGGCTGGGCCGGACGGCAGCGCCAGAACGGCGCTGTCAGCCTGGCCGTCAGCCCCTCAAGCATTGTACCGCTCCGAGAAGAATCAGCAAAAATCCCAGTATTCGGTCGCTGTAGCGCTCGCAGAAGGATAGGGCCGTCTGGGGCAGGAAGCGCATGGCTGCCTGACCTGCGCCCAGGGCGATAAAGGTGAAAGCCGCCGCTGAGACGGCGATCAGAGCCTGCTGCCACAGGGGGATTCGGATGCCTCTGGCGGCATAGGCAAAGCCCAGGGAGAGGGTGTCCAGGTTGGAAGCCAGTACAAGCACCAAAGCAGAAAAAAGTTCCATGAATGACTCCTGGTTTGCGTCATATATTAGTATACTAATAGGGTATACAAAAACGCGGACCTGGGTGACTGCCGCCTGCTCTGGACCGGAAAGAAGTTTTTTGTCTGGTATCCCATTGACATCCTTTTGGTTTTCTGCTATTTTAATGATCGTGGGCTTATTTATATAAATTCAAATAATGGTTGAATGTTTCTACCAACTACCAATAGTTGACTATAATAGGCTTTCCCCTTACCAGGGAATACCTATAAACAGCAACTGGCAGTCGGTAGTTTTTTATTGGGAAAGCCCCGATGGCGGCCGGATATCATCGGGGCAAGGAAATATGGAGGTGCAGACAATGGAAAAATATGACGTAATTATTGTGGGAGCCGGACCTGCCGGCATTTTTACGGCGCTGGAGATGCTCAGACGGGGCAGTGAAAAAAAGATCCTCATTGTGGAAAAGGGCAAGGCTATCGAGAGCCGGAGGTGCCCCAAAAATGTCACGCATAAGTGCGTTGGCTGCAAGCCCTACTGTCATATAACCACCGGGTTTTCCGGAGCGGGAGCCTTTTCGGACGGCAAACTGTCTTTAAGCTATGAGGTGGGAGGCGAATTGCCGGAGCTGATCGGAGAAGAGTATGCCCAGGAGTTGATTGAATACACCGACGGCATCTATCTGGAATTTGGCGCTGATCCCAAGGTGGAGGGCGTTGCGGAGACGGATAAGATCAAAGAGATCCGCAAGCGGGCTATTCAGGCGGGACTTAAGCTGGTGGACTGTCCGATCCGTCATCTGGGGACAGAGAAGGCGCAGGAAATATATTACTCCATTGAAAAATATCTGCTGGATAGAGGCGTGGAAATCTTATTTGAGTACAATTGCACCAATCTGATCATAGAGGATGGAAAATGCCTGGGTATTTATGCCGGTCCGGCCTCAGGCAGAGAGGAGGCGCGGCAGATTCGCGCCGATCACACAGTGGTTGCCACCGGACGTCGTGGAGCGGACTGGCTGGAAACGCTCTGTGAGGAGCATGGTATCGCACATCAGCCGGGCACTGTGGACATCGGTGTTCGGGTAGAGGTGCGCAATGAAATTATGGAGGATGTGAACAACGTCCTCTATGAATCCAAGCTGATCGGCTATCCGCAGCCCTTTAAAAATAAGGTCCGCACCTTCTGCCAGAATCCCGGCGGCTTTGTCAGCCAGGAAAATTACGACAATGACCTGGCGGTAGTCAATGGACATTCCTATAAGGAGAAAAAATCAGGCAATACCAATCTGGCTATCTTGTGTTCCCATAATTTTAACGAGCCCTTCAATCAGCCTATCGCCTATGCCCAGAAGGTGGGCGAGCTGACGAATATGCTGGGGGCCGGCCATATTTTGGTTCAGCGTTTCGGAGATATTCTGGATGGAAAGCGGACATGGCAGAAGGAGCTTAGCCGTTCCAATGTGCGGCCGACGCTCCCCGATGCGGTAGCCGGAGATATTACGGCGGCTATGCCTTATCGGGCCATGGTAAATATTATCGGCTTTATTCAGGCGGTGGAGCATGTGGTTCCCGGATTTGCCAGTCCGGAAACCCTGCTTTATTCTCCCGAGCTTAAGTTCTACAGCAACCGGGTAAAGATGGACCGGAATTTTACCACCAATATTTCCGGACTTCATTGCCTGGGGGATTCCAGCGGCTGGACCCGAGGCCTTATGATGGCCTCGGTTATGGGCGTGCGAATGGGCCAGCAGCTGGCCTGAGTCCGCAGCCGGCCTTAAATCCATACAGGCTTTTGTTCAAAAGGTAATCAGCTGAGAAGCGTAGGGCAGTTCTTCTATGACGTGACAGAAGGTATGCCATTCCTGCAGCTTGTGATCTTTGCGGGCGCGATAGATGCTGATCAGATTTTCGTAGTTTAAGGTGCAGGTGCGAAGCTGATTGTAGCTGGAGGGAAGCAGCTGGATCATATCGTACCAAAGTTCCTTGTCCTTGGTCTCCAGATAGCGGAGACGCACCTGCTCCAGATAGGAAATATAGTCCTGAAAATGGGACAGAGCATCCGGCGTCATATGATCATGGCTGAAATCCTCCAGAGTAAAGGGCTTGCTGTGGATTTTGTGCATCGTAGAGCAGGAATTGGCCACGGTGCCCACTTTGTAGGTGTCGTATTCCTTCCACCAGTACAGAGGGGCCGTCACGTCCATGGACACGAAGATCATCCGGACAAATTTGCGGTGATCGCTGCCGGCCCGGCACAGCCGTCCTGCCAGATCGAGATCCTTTTCTCCCAGGACGTAGTTCCCCTCCTCGTCGTAATGGCTGTCGCTCAGATGCCAGCTGTTCATGGGGTTGCGGGCGCCGCGGATGGCGTTTTCCAGATTCATGACGCTGACCCGTTCTATTTTCAGCATGGTGTGTCCTCCTTATCCGTTTCTCTGCTTTTGCGTTTTATCGCTTCTCATACAGAGCTTTATTATAAACTTTGTTTTGGGTATTCTTTCTTATGGTAGCATGTCTCATGAACGGTGGCAAGATCAAAATTTCGCGCCGGCGGGCGCCTGCAATTCCGGCGCGGCTTTAAATGTGCATTATATAGAGAAAAATTTTAGGATGGACAAGGTTCCTGTTGAATTCCTCCTGCTCCTGTGGTAAATTAATAGTACAAGAATTTTTACATTCCTTTTACTTTCCAAAATTAATGAGGAGGAAAAGCATGAAAAGAAAAGTTTTTGCATTACTGATGGCTGCTGTTCTGGTGTTTGCCATGACTGCCTGCTCTGGCGGCGGAGATGCTACCACAGCTGCTGCTGAGGGAACGCAGGCTGCCGGCGACGAGACTGCCACAACTGCTGCCGGCGCTGAGGAGACTGAGGCTTCTGGCGGCGAGACCACCGGCACCATCAAGGTTGGCATGGTTACCGACGTAGGCGGTATCAATGACCAGTCCTTCAACCAGTCTTCCTGGGAGGGGCTGCAGCGTGCGCAGGACGAGCTGGGTGTGGAGGTTACCTATCTGGAGTCTCATCAGGATTCCGATTACGCTACCAACATTCAGACTCTGATTGACGACGAGTGTGATCTGATTATCTGTGTGGGATACAT
The DNA here is from genome assembly GCA_944381515.1 of uncultured Lachnospiraceae bacterium. Lineage (GTDB taxonomy): Bacteria > Bacillota > Clostridia > Lachnospirales > Lachnospiraceae > RGIG7193. Next base: position 4,021 of record CALWLM010000044.1, read on the forward strand.
GCTGGCGGATGCGGTAAACCAGGCTGCTCAGGACAATCCCGATCAGCTGTTTGCCATCATTGATGATCAGACCTACAGCGACCTGCCTAACCTGGCCTGCCTGATGTTCGAGCAGGAGCAGGCATCCTATCTGGTAGGTATTGTGGCTGCCATGATGACGGAGACCAATACGGTCGGCTTCGTAATCGGCCAGTCCACCGGTCCGATGAATGAGTTTGGTTACGGCTATGTGGACGGCGTTCTGTCCACCAATCCCGACGCTACCGTGCTGCAGTACGACGCCAACAGCTTCGGCGATGCCGGACTGGGCAAGACGGCCGCCAAGGATATGGCTACCAACGGCGCTGACGTAATTTATCACGCAGCCGGCGGTACCGGCGCAGGCGTTATCGAGGCCTGCCAGGAGGATGGCATCTGGGCCATCGGCGTGGACAGCGACCAGAATCATCTGGCTCCTGAGACCGTTGTAACCTCCGCTATGAAGAGAGTGGATAACGCCAGCTACGACATCACCAAGGCCGTGCTGGAGGGCACCTATACGCCCGGCGTTCATACCTACAGCCTGGAAGACGGCGGTGTGGACATTGCTCCTACCACCGATCTGCTGCCCGATGATGTGCTGGCTGCCGTAGAGGAGGCCAAGCAGGCAATCATCAGCGGCGAGATCGTCGTTCCTGCCACCCAGGAGGATTTCGAGGCCAAGTATGGTCCCGATGTTTATCAGCTGGACTAAAGATCGCTCATTCTTAAAAGAGATGTAAAATTCTTAAAAGCCGCCGGGGTTCCGGCGGCTTTTTGTGCGGAATAAATATTTTTGGCAGGTCCCTGGACGTAATGCCCGGATATCATGAAGAAATTTCTGGGAAACGGTGCTGTTATGCATAAAATTTTTGTGGCTTTTTTTGACTATAACAGTTATAATATAGGTGATTAGTTCATGCAGTTTGCGGTTGTTTTGTCAATATCTGCAGGGCCTGTGCGCAGCACGGGAGGGGCGGATGGCCGGCCGCATTTATACAAATCGAATTATAGAAAGGAGACTGCTGTATGAGACAAATCAGCATGGACAGGGTAGAAACTGTCCGTCAGGAAATTTACAACACGATTACGAGTCTGACCATGACCCATGAGCAGAAGCTGACTGCGCTGGCCAATCATGCCGACTCTTTGATGGAGGTGCTGGATGTCCCGGAGGGACTGGATGAGCTTTTGAACGTTCCCATCGAGAAGAAATGCATCTGCGATTTGAACGAGGGACATGCGCCTGTGCGTCCCCGTTACATAGTGCCGGATTATGCCAAGTTCCTGCGCGAGGGCTGCAAATTTCTGAGACTGGACCCGCCCAAGGATTTGAATGAGGCGCTCAATTCTCTGCTGATTTTCTATAAGCATGTGCCCAGCGTTACCAATTATCCAGTGTTCATCGGCAACTTGGACCAGCTGATCGAGCCTTATCTGGACGGGGTGGATGACGAGACGGCTCTGAAAGCTATCCGGATGTTTTTGATTCATGTGGACCGTACCATTGTGGATTCCTTCTGCCACGCTGATATCGGACCGGTTCCGACCCGTGCCGGCATGCTGATTATGAAGGCCGAGTCTGAGCTGGAGGACGCTACGCCTAATCTGACGATGCGCTATGATCCGGAGATTACCGGCGATGAATATGCTCTGGCGGGAGTGGACTGCGCTCTGCACTGCGCCAAGCCCAGCTTTGCCAATGACAAGATGTTCCGCTCTGAGCTGGGAGACGGCTATGCCATTGCCAGCTGCTATAACGGCCTGCTGATCGGCGGCGGTTCCTTTACGCTGTGCCGTCTGCTGCTGAATCATATTGCGGACCGGGCGGACAGCATCGAGCAGTTCAAAAATGAGACGCTGCCCTATGTGCTGGATATTATGGCCCGGTACATGGATGCCAGAATCAAGTTCATTGTGGAGGAGAGCAACTTCTTTGAATATAACTTCCTGGCCAAGGAAGGCTTTATCAGCAAGGACAAGTTCACGGCCATGTATGGTCTGGTAGGCCTTGCGGAGTGTGTCAACACCCTTTTTGAAAAGGAGGGCAAGGAAGGACGCTTCGGCCACAGTGAGGAGGCAGAGCAGCTGGGCGTGGAGATCATGGATATTATTGATAACTTCAATAAGAATCATGTGAATCCCTACTGCAAGGGCACAGACGGGCATTTCCTGCTTCATGCGCAGGTAGGCCTGGCGGATGATGTTCAGACCAGCCCCGGCACCCGTATTCCCATCGGCGAGGAACCGGCAGAGCTGATTGACCATCTGAAGGTTCTGGAGAAGTTCCACAAGTATTTCCCTTCGGGTACTGGCGATATCTTTCCCATTGACCTGACGGTGCATAACAATCCGCAGTATGTTTTGGATATCGTCAAAGGCAGCTTCAAGGAGGGCATCCGTTATCTCTCCTTCTACCGCAGCGACAGCGATGTAATTCGCGTCACCGGCTATCTGGTGAAGCGGTCTGAGATGGAGAAGCTGGATCGCGGTGAGGCGGTGCTCCAGAATACCACCGGCCTGGGGCTTGGAGCATCGAAGAACTGCAAGATTCTGGAGCGGAAGGTACGTTGACATGGCAACAGAAGCGCTGGTGAATAAAATTATTCCTTTCAGTTCGGTGGACGGTCCGGGTAACCGGACCGCCATCTTCCTGCAAGGCTGTAATTTTGACTGCCTGTACTGTCACAATCCGGAGACCATCCATCTGTGTGTCAGCTGCGGCGCCTGCGTGGAGGCCTGTCCCGTTCAGGCTCTTACCTGGGTGAACGAGCCGGAGGATATGAGTCATGTTCATCACAGCGACGGAGCCTGGCAGGAGAAAAATCGTCTTCGCCGGGGCCATGTGGCCTATGATTTTGACAAGTGCGTTCTCTGCGATGCCTGCATCAAGACGTGTACCCATGGCAGCTCTCCCCGCATCCGCCATATGACGGCGGAGCAGGTAATGGAGGCGGTGCGTCACCAGGTGCCCTATATCCGGGGAATTACGGTTTCGGGCGGAGAGTGCACGAGACAGAGAGACTTTCTGGTGGAGCTTTTTTCCATTGCCAGGAAAGAGGGGCTGGATTGTCTGCTGGACAGCAACGGCACGCTGGATTTTTCAAAAGATCCGGAGCTGACGGCCGTGACCGACGGCGTCATGCTGGACATCAAAGCATATGGCGCGGAGGATCACAGAATGATTACCGGCCGGGATAACGGACAGGTTCTGAGCGGAGCGCGCTATCTGGCAGGCCTGGGAAAGCTTCCGGAGATTCGCACAGTGATAGTGCCGGGACTTTTCAACGGGGAGGAGACGGTAAGGAGGACGGCAGAGATGCTTAAGCCCTATCTGGAAATTGCCCCGATTCGCTACAAGTTGATTAAGTACCGTCCCATGGGCGTGCGCAAGGAGTATGCCCTGTATCGGACACCGGACGATACATATATGGGAAAGTTGAAGGAGATGGTTATCGCCATGGGATTTGACGCGGTCATCGCCTAGAGGTGTACGGCAGCCCGCCTGCCGGGAAATAATAGGAGGAAGGTTTATTGGCAAGAGAACGGTCAGTGGACTTAGATACGAAAGTCATTGAGATGAAGAATATCGTCAAAATGTTTGGCGACTTCGTGGCCAATGATCACATTAATCTAACCGTCCATAAGGGAGAAATCCATGCGATTCTGGGAGAGAACGGAGCCGGAAAGAGCACGCTGATGAATGTGCTGTACGGCTTGTACCGTCCTACTTCGGGAGAAATCTATGTGAACGGAAAATTAGAGGATATCGATGGCCCCAGCAAGGCTATCCAGTGCGGAATCGGTATGGTTCATCAGCATTTTATGCTGGTGCAGCCCTTCACGGTTACGGAAAATATCGTGTTGGGCATGGAGCCGATGAAGGGGATCACTCTGGATATGGCCAAGGCCAGACAGCAGGTCGTGGAGCTGTCGGAGCGGTATGGCATGGCGGTAGACCCGGATGCCCGTATCGAGGATATTTCCGTAGGAATGCAGCAGAGAGTGGAGATTTTGAAGGTGCTGTTTCGCGGAGCCCAGACCCTGATTCTGGACGAGCCTACGGCTTCGCTGACGCCTCAGGAGATCACAGAGCTGATTCATATTATGGAAAAGCTGACGGCCGATGGCAAGTCGATTATCCTGATTACTCACAAATTAAAAGAAATTAAGGCCTGCGCCGATTGCTGCACGATCATCCGCCTGGGCAAGTATATCGATACCGTAAAGGTATCGGATGTGACGGAGCAGGATCTGGCCAGTATGATGGTAGGCCGTAATGTTACCTTCAAGGTGGAGAAAGAGGAGAAGGAGCCTGGCGATGTGGTCCTGGAGATAAGGGACCTGCATGGCAAGGATTACCGCAAGGTGGAGATCCTGAAGGGCCTGAGTCTTCATGTCCGCCGCGGAGAAATTCTGGGAATCGCTGGTGTCGACGGCAACGGCCAGACGGAGCTGGTGGAGATTATCACTGGCCTTCGCAAGGCGGAGAGCGGCTCCATCAAGATCAACGGGGAAGAAATTTTTAATGCAAAGCCCCGCACGGTATTTAAAAAAGGTGTTTCCAGCATACCGGCCGACCGCCAGAAGCATGGCCTGGTACTGGATTTTACGGTGGCGGAAAATATGGTCCTGCAAAATTACCGCAGCCCGGAGTACCAAAACCATGGCTTCCTGAAAAAGGATGCGATCCGCAAATATGCGCAGGAGGCCGTCAAGAAGTATGATATCCGTCCCGCTGATGCGGCGGACCGTCCGGCAGGAACTCTTTCCGGCGGTAACCAGCAGAAGGTTATTGTCGCCCGCGAGGTGAACAACGACAAGGATCTGCTGATTGCAGTCAATCCCACCAGAGGACTGGACGTGGGTGCGATTGAATACGTGCATCGCTATATAGTGGAACAGAGAAATAAAGGCAAGGCAGTGTTGCTGGTTTCCTTTGAGCTGGATGAAATTATGAGCCTTTCAGACCGGATCGATGTAATCTATGACGGAAACATTGTGGGTTCTGTAATGGGCAAGGACGCCGATGAGAACACCCTCGGCCTGATGATGGCAGGAGGTACGCACCATGAGTAAAAACAAGAGTATTTTTCAGAGTCATGTATTTCTTACCTTTATTGCCATTGTTGTAGCGTTTTTGGTAGGTGCGGTTTTTCTGGCCATTATGGGTTATGACCCCATCATGGTGTATACGACCCTGATTACCGGAATCTTCAGCAAGCCCAGATTCCTCGCCTACTCGGTGGTCTATGCGACGCCACTGATTTTCGTGGGACTGTCGGTGGCCTTTTCCTTCAAGACCGGTGTGTTTAACATCGGCGCGGAAGGCCAGTTTGTAGTGGGAAGTATGGCGGCCTGTCTGGTGGGCATCTTTGTGGATGCTCCGGCTATCATCCATGTGCCCCTGTGTTTTCTGGCGGCTGCCGTAGCCGGCGCGCTCTGGGGCATCATCGTCGGGTTCCTGAAGGTGAAATGGGGAATCAACGAAGTGCTTTCCATGATTATGTTCAACTGGATTGCCTTCTATCTTTCCAATTACATCGTAGAGATTCCGGCTGTCCACAGCGAAGGTACCGCCGAAGCGACGAAGAATGTGGCCGATTCCGCGATGATTCTTTTGCCCAAAGCAATGCGGGATGTGCTGGCGCCTACCTCCAATTACGGTATACTGATTGCCATTGTCTTTGTGGTGATTGTGTATCTGATCATTGAAAAGACCACCCTCGGTTATGAGATGAAGGCGGTGGGTTACAATAAGAACGCGGCGGAATATGCCGGTATCAGCGTCAATAAGGCTGTGCTTACAGCCATGGCAATATCCGGCGCTCTGGCCGGAATGGGCGGAGCGGTACAGCTTCTGGGCATGGGACAGCGCGTCAGCCTGTTCTCGGCACAGGAGGGCTTTGGCTTTGAGGGCATCAGCGTGGCTCTGATCGGCGCGTCCAATCCTATTGGCGTATTTTTCAGCGGCCTGTTCTACGGCGCGCTGAAATACGGCGGCAGCAAGCTGAATTTGATTCAGGCTCCGTCGGAGATCGTGAAGGTAATCACCGGCACCATCGTGTTCTTCATTGCTATCTCCCATGTATTTAAAGTGGTGCGCAGAAGAAAGAAGGAGGTTAGCTGACTATGGATTCGATTATTAACAGCCTGGGGACATTAATCTATGCAACCCTGATTTATACGCCTCCGCTTGTGTTCGCCGCCATGGGTTCCTGTTTTTCGGAGAGCAGCGGTGTGGTCAATATCGGTATTGAAGGAACGATGACCATCGGCGCCTTTACCGGAGCAACGGTGGCTTATTTTACCGGAAACGCCTGGGTGGGCTTTTTGTGCGCCGGCCTGGCGGGAGCCGTCTTCGGCGTGCTTCATGCCGTTGCCACGGTATCCTTAAACGCCGATCAGACAATCACCGGAACCGCCATCAACTTCCTGGCTCCCGGTGTGGCCCTTCTGATATCCAAGGCGCTTTTCAATTCGTCGGATACGCCGGCTCTGCTGGATGCCAAGCTGCCGATGCTTTTCAATAACGTGTTTGACGGAAATACGGTTTGGTCGCGCTTTTTGCGCAATGTGTTCAACAACTACGCCACATCTTTCCTGATGTTTGGCCTGGTAATTCTGGTGTGGTTCATCTTTTACAAGACTCGCTTTGGCCTGCGCCTGCGGGCTGTAGGCGAGCATCCGAGAGCCTGTGATACGCTGGGCATCAACGTACAGAGGACGCGCTACATTGCCGTTATTATCTCCGACTTTTTGGCGGGGCTGGGTGGCGCCTGCGTGACGATGGCGATCATGAACCAGTTCCGTCCGATTTCCATCGTTGGACAGGGCTTTATCGCAATGGCGGCCGTGATCTTTGGTAAGTTCCGGCCTCAGGGAGCGCTGGTGGCCTGCCTGCTCTTCGGCTTCTGTACCGGACTGAAGGTGGTAATGGGCTCCAACAATGTGGTTTCGGCCCAGCTGATTTCCATGATCCCTTATGTAGTGACGGTGATTGTGCTGATCCTGTTTGTGGGACGCTCGCGGACGCCTTCCGCCAGCGGAAAGCCTTATGCAAAATCCAGATAATGTGACAGATACATCGTCAGTGGCATGTGACCGCCGGCCGTCGTCCGGCGGTCTGCCTGTCTGAAAAGGCGGATCGCGCAAGGAGATTTGCCTGAGATAAAGGAGGTTTTTATTTATGGATAAGAGAGCGGGAGACCGTGAACTCATTGAGGCGGCTATTGCAGCCAGGGAGATGGCCTATACTCCCTATTCCCATTTCCGCGTGGGGGCGGCTCTGCGCACGGCGCAGGGAAAGGTTTATCGGGGCTGCAATATTGAGAATGCCGGTTATACGCCCAGCAACTGTGCGGAGCGGACCGCAATCTTTAAGGCGGTCAGCGAAGGGGAGAGAGAGTTTGAGAGCATTGCCATCGTGGCCGGCAAGGAGGGGGAAGCGCTGGTGCCTCCGACTCCCTGCGGCGTCTGCCGCCAGGTGATGATGGAATTCTGCGATCCGTCCACCTTCCGTATCCTGCTTGCGACCTCGCCGGAGGAGTACGAGGTGTGGACGCTGGAAAAAATTCTGCCTCTGGGCTTTGGCCCCAAGGATCTCTTGTAACGGAGGTGACGGATATGCGCATGTATGATCTGATTATGAAGAAGAGAAACGGAGAGACTCTGTCGGATGAGGAAATCCGTTTTATGATCGAAGGCTATGTAAAGGGTGAGATTCCCGACTATCAGATGGCGGCCATGTGTATGGCCATCTGGTTTCGCGGAATGACAGATGAGGAGACGAGCCAGCTGACTCTGTGCATGGCCGCTTCCGGAGATCAGATGGACCTGTCCGGCATTGAAGGCGTCAAGGTGGACAAGCACAGTACCGGCGGCGTGGGGGACAAGACCACTCTGGTGCTGGGCCCCATCGTAGCAGCCTGCGGCGGCAGGGTCGCCAAAATGTCGGGTCGGGGCCTGGGCCATACCGGCGGCACCCTGGATAAGCTGGAGTCTATTCCCGGACTTTCTGTGGCGGTGAATTCGGAACAGTTTATTCGTCAGGTAAACGAGATCGGTCTGTGTGTGGCCGGTCAGACCGGCAATCTGGTTCCTGCCGACAAGATGTTATACGCCCTCAGAGATGTGACGGCCACTGTGGACAGCGTTCCCCTGATTGCTGCTTCTATTATGAGCAAAAAGCTGGCGTCAGGAAGCGACGCTATTGTGCTGGATGTAAAAACCGGCAGCGGCGCTTTTATGAAAACGGTGGACGATTCCATACTGCTGGCTCAGAAAATGGTAGCGATCGGCACGCTGGCAGGCCGGCGGGTAGTGGCTCTGATTACAGATATGGATACGCCGCTGGGCCATTACGTGGGCAACGCTCTGGAAGTGCAGGAGGCGTCGGCTACCCTGAAGGGAGAGGGGCCGGAGGATTTGACGGAGGTTTGTCTGATCTTATCCGCCAATATGCTGGAGCTGTCCGGCAAGGGAACCTATGAGGAATGCCTGCAAATGGCAAAGCGGGCCATTGCTGACGGCAGCGCCTTTGACAAGCTCCATGCCATGGTGACGGCTCAGGGCGGCGATGCCAGAGTCCTGGATGATCCAAAGCTCTTTGGTCAGGCGCCTTTCGTGGAGGAGCTCAGAGCTCCGGCTTCCGGCTATGTGCAGCATATTGATACGGAGGGCTGCGGCATTGCGGCGGCTATGCTGGGCGCAGGCCGCGAGCGCAAGGAGGATTCCATCGATATGCTGGCCGGCCTTTATCTGGCTAAGAAGGAGGGCGACCCGGTGCAGGAGGGCGATGTTTTGGCCCGTCTCTATACGTGCGAGAGCGAAAAGATGGAGCAGGCTAAGCAAAAGCTTCTGTCCTGCTATCGGATCGGTTCGGATAAGCCGAACACGCTGCCTTTGATTTTGGCCAAGGTTACCAAGGATGGAGTGGAGCGCTACGACATCAGATCGTAAAAGGGCAAAAACGGTAAACGTAAAATTTATCGGACGGAAAAATTAGTCGGAACAGGATATGCTCCTTTCTCATAGTCTGTAGTATCGGACTGTGAGAGAGGAGTTTTTTTATGGCTTATAAGATTGCGATTGATCCGGGACATGGAGGAAGAGATCCGGGAGCTGTTTTTGAGGGACGCCAGGAGAAGGACGACGTGCTGGAGCTGGCTCTGGCTGTGGGACAGATTCTGGAAGACAGCGGTGTGGAGGTGGTCTATACCAGAGTAGACGACGTGTACAATACGCCCTTTGAAAAAGCTACAATGGGAAACAATTCCGGAGCGGATCTCTTTGTTTCCTTCCACCGCAACGCCGTGCCGACTCCCGGCAGCGCCAGCGGGGCGGAGGTGCTGGTCTATTCGGACGAGGGACTCCCGGCCCAGGTGGCCCGCAATGTGCTGGCGGAGCTGTCGGAGGCTGGTTTTGCCAATCGGGGGGTAATTGAACGAAAAAACTTGGTGGTTCTGAGAAGGACCCAGATGCCGGCCGTTCTTCTGGAAGTGGGTTTTATTGATAATCCTCAGGACAATCAGATCTTTGACAGTGAGTTTGAACAGATAGCGCAGGGAATAGCCGACGGGATTTTGGAGAGTGTGGGACTGGAGTCTGTTCCCGGCCCGGAGACTGGCAATCCTCAGCCGGAGATGCCTGTGCCGGAGAATCCGGAGCCTGAGGTTTTGTATCGGGTGCAGGTGGGGGCCTATCGGGAGAGAAATTACGCTTATGATATGCTGAACCAGCTGCTGGCAGACGGTTTTCCGGCCTTTATCCTGTATGATGACAATCTGTACCGGGTGCAGGTGGGAGCTTTTGCCAGGCTGGAAAATGCCATAAATATGGAGCGGTCCCTGAGAGAGTATGGCTACAATACCTATATCACCACATAAGCTGCTGTGAAAGGAGAGGGGCTGCATAAAGAGAGCCGCATAAAGACGGGATTATTCTTCGGATTTTTGCGCGGCTTCAGAAGTATGCTGCTCCAGCAGGCTCTGCTCCAGGCGGGCCAGCTCTTTGGCCACGGCCTTTGGACTTTTGCGGGAGGCGAGGCCAATCAGACGCGCCAGAGTCTGAAGCATAATCTTGGCGTCGTCGGGAAAATCCTTGGATAAATAGATGCAGTTGAGAGGCTTGGCATAAGCGCTCGGTGAATCGGTCAGGCCAAGCAGATAATCTACGGACACGTCAAAGAACCTGGCAATGGCAATTTTAACATTGTCAGGGGCCTCGTTGTATTCACGTTCGTAGGCGGATATGTTGTCTTTGGTCAGATGCAGAGCATCAGCCAGTTCCTTTTGCGTAAGTCCCCTGTCTTTGCGCAGGTCGCTCAAACGTTCACCGATCATAATATGTCCTCATTGTCTAGTCGTTGGAATTATCAGCTGGTGCTGGGGGTAATATTAAACTTGCCCCTGGCATCATTATAATATAGAAAGGATTTTTGTTATTGATAGTTGACAATAACGCGATTTTTTATTATAATCGATTTAAAGTTGAATAATAAGCTGAGAAGAAAAAGGAATATAAAACAGCCCCTAGTCTCACCGGCCTGTCGATGCGTAATGCAGAGATGGGCCGGTGTTTTAGCGTGCAGGAAAAACCTGAAATTACCTCTTGCCATTTGCGAAAATATCCGATACAATGGTACTATGTGGTGGAAAGTAGAGTGAAGTGGAGAAAAGTGGTGCCAAATAGGCGCTAGATGGAACGAAAGGGCGGTGATGGAGATGTTCGTAGGCGAATACAGTCATTCCCTTGACAGCAAAGGACGCCTGATCATTCCGTCCCGGTTCCGTGAGGCGCTGGGAGACACCTTCATGGTGACGAAGGGGCTGGACGGCTGTCTCTCCATCTACGACATGGAGGGCTGGAAAAATTTAGAATCCAAACTCCAGGCTCTGCCGCTTACCAATGCGAATGCCCGCAAGTTCACCCGCTTTATGTTGGGAGGAGCTATCGAGTGCGAGGTGGACAAGCAGGGGAGAATTCTGATTCCCGCCAATCTGCGGGAATTTGCCCATCTGACCAAGGATGTCGCCCTGGTAGGCGTGGGCGGCCGGATTGAAATCTGGGACAAGGAGACTTGGATACAGGTCAGCGCCTACGACGACATGGAAGAGATCGCCGAGAATATGGAAGGACTGGGAATCTGATGGAATTTGTACACAAGTCGGTGCTGCTTGAGGAGGCCATAGAGGCTCTGGCAGTGCGGGAGGATGGAATCTATGTGGACGGAACTCTGGGAGGAGGAGGTCATTCCTATGAGATTGCCTGCAGGCTGGGACCCACAGGACGTCTGATCGGCATTGATCAGGACGAGGCGGCCATAGAAGCGGCCGGGAAGCGTCTCGCCGGTTTTGGCAGCCGCGTTACCATCGTTCGCGACAATTACGTAAATTTCCCGCAGGTGATGGACAGGCTGGGTATAGAGAAGGTGGATGGAATCCTTCTGGATATCGGGGTTTCCTCCTATCAGATTGACACGGCGGACAGGGGCTTTTCCTATATGGAGGATGCGCCTCTGGATATGAGAATGGACCAGAGAAACAGCCTGACTGCCAGGATAATCGTAAACGAATATACAGAAGAAGAAATTTTTCATCTGATTCGGGATTTCGGAGAAGATCCTTTTGCCAAAAGCATTGCCAGTCATATCGTGAAGGCCAGGCAAAAGGCGCCCATTGAGACTACAGGCCAGCTGGTGGATATTATTCGTGGTTCTGTGCCGGCCAAGGTCCGAAACAGCGCAAGCAATCCCGCCAAGAGAACGTTTCAGGCTCTTCGCATCGAATGCAACAGAGAGCTGGCAGTGCTGGAGGAATCCATCGACGGCATGATCGCCCGCCTAAACAGCGGCGGCCGGCTGGCTATTATCACGTTTCATTCTCTGGAAGACCGTATTGTGAAAAATAAGTTCCGGGAGAACGAAAATCCCTGCATCTGTCCGCCGAATTTTCCTGTCTGCGTCTGCGGAAGAAAGAGCCGGGGACATGTGGTGACGCGAAAACCGGTGATTCCTTCACCGGAGGAGCAAAGAGACAACAAGAGAGCAAAAAGCGCAAAGCTTCGAGTGTTTGAGCATATCTGACCGCCTGATGCGGCCGGAGGGAAGGAGAGGTGACGTCATGGCACAAAGAGAGAATCGATATCGTGATTCACAGTACAACAGAAGAAGAACGACGGCAGCCTACACAGAAGGAAACACGGTTCGGGTGATGCGGCCGGAGGAGATGCCGGCGAGAAGAGAGCGCACCCGTGAAGAGGAGAGAGAGGAACAGAGAAGAAAGGCGCGGATACGCAGAAATCGGGACAAGGCTTTGCAGATGAGCCCTTCCTTTGTACTGTTTGTATCGCTGGCGGCGATCTGCGTTCTTTTTGTCTGTGTGCGCTATATGCAGGTGCAGACCTCTATCGTCTCGACGATGAATGCCATCGAGGAGGCGGAAGGAGAGCTGGAGGAGCTGAAGGCGGTCAACGATCTGCTGGCGGCGGAAATCCGCACCAATGTGGATTTGGGTGAGATATACCGTGTGGCGACGGAGGAGCTGGGTATGGTACGCCCTGCCGACGATCAGATCCTCTATTATGACAAGACGGAAAGCGAGTACGTGAGACAATATGAGAGCATCCCGTGAGAAAGGCGGCGGGAGGCCCGCCGCAAAGAAGAATGACAATCAAAAGAAGAGGCCCTTTGCCCGGTACATGCGCAAAAAGCTGGCATTTACCGCAGGGATTGTGGCCCTTCTTTTATTTGTACTGATGATACGCCTGCAGGCCATCGGGCGCGAGAACAATGAGGAGTATCAGAGAATTGTCTATTCGCAGCAGAATTATGAGAGCCGGACGATAGCTTTTCGCCGGGGCGATATCCTGGATCGAAACGGTACGGTTCTGGCTACAACCACCAAGCTGTACAATCTGATTTTGGACCCCTATATCATGACCACCGACGATGACGGAGCGCATGTGGAGGATACCCTGAATGCTCTGGCGGAGTGCTATGGTTATAGTGTGGATGATCTGAGAGAGCGAATTTATGCGAATACGGAAAGCCGTTATCTGATTTATGCCAGGGAGCTGACCGAGGAGGAGATGAATTCCTTCCTGGACAAAAAGGCAGAGGTGGCAGAGCAGGGCGGCGAGGTGGTTGGCGTCTGGTTTGAAACTAAATATAAGAGAATTTATCCCTACAATGATCTGGCCTGCTGGGTTCTGGGGTTTTCACGGGACGACAGCACTGTGGGCAGCTATGGCATTGAACAGTATTACAATGACGAGCTGGTAGGAATCAATGGAAGAGAGTATGGCTATCTCAATGATGAGAGCAATATGGAGCGGGTGATTAAGTCTGCTCAGGACGGCAATACCATCGTGACCACCATTGATGTGACAATTCAGCGGATCATACAGGAAAAGATTGCAGCGGCTCAGGAAGAGCTGCAGGCCGCCAATATCGGCGTGATTGCCATGGACCCGGACAACGGCGAAATTCTTGCCATGGCGGGAGATGCGGTTTTTGACTGCAACAATCCTTCCGACACATCGGCTCTGCTGGCCCGCTATACCCAGGAGGAGATCGATGCCATGAGCCAGGAGGAGCTGACGACTGCTTTGGCAGAGCTGTGGAGAAACTTCTGCGTCTCCTACACCTACGAGCCGGGTTCCACGGCCAAGGTCTTTACGGTGGCGGCGGCGCTGGAGGAGGCCAGAATCACCACAGGAGATACTTTTGAATGCGACGGCGGAGAGTATGTGGGCGGCTGGCGTATCAACTGCAATGATGTTCATGGTCATCAGACGCTGACCGAGACTCTGATGAATTCCTGCAATGACGCGCTGATGGGCATAGCGGACCGGCTGGGCGGGGATGAGCTGCTCCATTATCAGTCTCTCTTCGGCTTTGGCAGCCGGACGGGAATAGACCTTCCCGGTGAGGAGAGCGGTCTTTTGCAGACGGCGGATACGATGGATGTGTCGGCTGTGGCCACCAACGGCTTCGGCCAGAACTACAATATAACGATGATTCAGCAGGTTGCGGCTTACTGTTCCATTGTAAACGGCGGTACTTACTACGAGCCTCATGTGGTACGGCAGATCAAAAACAGCGACGGGGCCGTGGTGGAGGAAGTGGACTCGGTGGAGGTGCGCCAGACCGTCAGCGCCGATACCTCCGAGTATCTGAAAGAAGCCCTCTTTGATGTGGTTGACATTGGCACCGGCGGCAATGCCCGCATTGCCGGCTATGAGGTGGGAGGCAAAACGGGTACGGCAGAAAAGCAGCCCCGCGACAAGACCAACTACCTGCTGTCTTTCATCGGCGGCGTACCTGCATCCGATCCGGAGATAGTCCTCTATGTGGTAGTGGACGCTCCTTCGGGCGTCGAAAATCAGGCCCAGAGCCGCCATGCCTCCACTCTCTGGAGAGAGATCATGGAGGAAATTCTTCCTTATCTGAACATTTATCCCACCAGAGAGGTGGAGGGCGAGACCGAGCCGGAAACGACTGCGGATAATACGGCGGGCGAGCCGGAGACGGACGCCGATGGCAATCCTGTGGAGACCGAGCCGGAGACGGAACCGGAGACCGCCAACAATGTGACCGACGACTCCTACGAAAACGGTATTTTTGACGATCCCAATGTAGCGCCTTCGGAAAGTACAGAGGAGAGCGCGCAGGAGAGTACGGAGAATGGGGAGAATACGGAAGCGTAAGAAGAATACGGAAGCGTAAGAAGAATACGGAACCTTTACTCATATTTTGACGAGCCTGACCATATACTGTAAGGATAACAATCAGGCGGTGAACAGTGGGAGAAAAGGAACCTCTTTGGAAGCGCAACCAGATTTTTCACCGGAAGAGCATTGTCATCTTCTTCCTGGCAGCGGCAGTCCTGATGATTGTGATGGGCGGACGGCTGGCCTACCTGATGATTTTTCAATCGGAATACTATATGGAAAAGGCACAGGAGCTGCATGAGCGGGAGCGAACCATCAAAGCGGCCAGAGGAGAGATCTACGACGCCAATGGAACGCTGATCGCAGCCAACCGCACCGTGTGCACAATCTCCGTAATACACAATCAGATCACCGACCCGGACCTGGTGGTGGAAGTGCTCTCTCAGCAGCTGGACATGGACCCGGAAAAGATACGGGAGAGCGTGGAAAAGTACACCTCCCGGGAAGTAATCCGTACCAACGTGGACAAGGAGGTGGGAGATGCAATCCGGGCCTATCATCTGGACGGGGTCAAGGTGGATGAGGATTACAAGAGATATTATCCCTTTGGAAGTCTGGCCTCCAAGGTTCTGGGCTTTACCGGCAGCGATAATCAGGGAATTATCGGACTGGAGGTTCAGTACGAATCCATATTAAAAGGGAACGACGGCAAAATCCTGACCATGACAGATGCCACCGGTATCGAGCTGGATACCATGGCGGAGGAGAGAATCGAGCCTGTAGCCGGCAATAGTCTGGTCTTAAGTCTGGATATGAATATACAGACCTACGCGACGCAGGCCGCAGAGAAGGTGCGGGAAGAAAAAAATGCCAAGGCCGTTTCCATTACAATTATGAATCCAAACAATGGAGAGATCCTGGCCATGGTCAGCGTGCCGGAATTTGACCTGAACGATCCCTTTACTTTGAATTATGAGACGGAGGGGGAGCTTTCTGCCGAGGAAAAACAGGAGCTGTTAAATCAAATGTGGAGAAATCCCTGCATCAGCGACACCTATGAACCCGGTTCCATTTTCAAAATTGTAACGGCCACGGCCGCTCTGGAGGAGGGAACGGTATCCCTGGACGATACCTTCTACTGCCCCGGCTACAAGCTGGTGGGGGACCGCCGCATCCGCTGTCACAAGACAACCGGCCATGGCAGCGAGAACTTCGTGCAGGGAGTGATGAATTCCTGCAATCCTGTGTTTATTGAGGTGGGACAGTCTCTGGGAGCGGAACGCTTCTATCAATATTTCCAGACCATGGGACTGATGGAGAAGACCGGTGTAGATCTGCCGGGAGAGGCCTCCGGCATTATGCACAAGCTGGAAAACATCGGAGAGGTGGAGCTGGCGACCATGTCCTTTGGTCAGTCCTTTCAGGTTACCCCGCTGCAGCTTCTGACTGCCGCCAGTATGGTGGTAAACGGCGGAACCAGAGTGACGCCGCATTTTGGCGTAGAAGTAGTCAGCTCCGATGGAAGCACCGTGCGCAGGCTGGAGTATGAGACCGAGGAAAATGTCATTTCTGAGGCCACCTGCGAGAGCATGAAAATGATCCTGGAGAAGGTGGTGTCCGAGGGCGGAGGAAACAACGCCTATATCGAGGGATATCGAATCGGCGGCAAAACCGCCACTTCGGAAACTCTGCCCCGCGGCACCGGCAAATATATTGCCGCCTTTATGGGCTTTGCACCGGCGGATGATCCTCAGGTCATAGCTCTGATTACGATCTCGGAGCCGGAGGGAGTCTATTATGGCGGAACCATTGCCGCTCCGGTTATACGTGATATTTTTGAGAATATTTTACCCTATTTGGGGATTTATCCTGAATATTCCGAGGAGGGTTGATTCTTCCAGGGGAAGAGCGTATACTTTTTGAAGACAAAAGAGTGTGGAGGTATTCTCTTATGATACGGGAAACGATTTTTGCCATTCTGGCTGCCTTTGTGATCAGCGCCGTGCTTTGCCCGGTGGTTATCCCTTTTCTTCGCCGGCTGAAATTCGGCCAGCAGGTTCGGGAGGACGGTCCCCAGGCCCATCTGAAGAAATCCGGTACGCCTACCATGGGCGGGATTGTCTTTTTGATCAGCGCCCTGTGTACGTCCGCTTTCTTCATAAAGGATTTCCCGGAGATTATTCCGGTGCTCTTTGCCATGGTGGGCTTTGGCCTGGTAGGCTTCCTGGACGACTATCTGAAAATTGTCATGAAGCGTTCCGAGGGCTTAAATCCCAAGCAGAAGCTTTTGGGGCAGCTGATTGTATCGGGTATCCTCTGCTATTATTTTTTGAATGTGGTACCGGACGGCACGATGATGCGGATTCCCTTTACGGATATCACGCTGACCCTGCCCTGGTATATTTTCGTTCCCTTTTTCCTGTTTGTGCTGCTGGCTACGGATAATGGAGTTAACCTGACTGATGGCCTGGACGGCCTGTGCTCCAGCGTAACGGTGCTGGTGGCTACCTTCTTTACAGTGGTGGCTTTGGGAGAGGGAAGCGGTATTGCTCCGGTGACCGGCGCTGTGGCGGGCGGTCTTTTGGGCTTTCTTCTGTTTAATGTCTATCCTGCCAAGGTATTTATGGGAGACACAGGGTCTCTGGCCCTGGGAGGGTTTGTGGCCGTATCGGCCTTTTCCCTTCATATCCCTTTTATTATTTTGATTGTAGGGCTGATTTATGTGGTGGAGGTCTGCTCGGTGATCCTGCAGGTTACCTATTTTAAGGCTACCGGCGGCAAGCGGCTGTTTAAGATGGCGCCGATCCATCACCATTTTGAACTGTGCGGCTGGTCGGAGACCCGTGTGGTCACGGCCTTCGCCATTGTGACGGCTCTGCTGTGTCTGGTGGCTTTCCTGGGGCTGTAAGAGCAGACAGACGGTAAAATTGAATCGGGCGCGATCCGGGGGAGAACGAAAGCAGACCATGCGCCGGGGAGGATGAAAATGAGAGATCAAAAGAAAAAATATCTGGTGGCCGGCTTGGGCGCCAGCGGTATGGCGGCGGCCGGTTTGTTAAACGCGGCCGGCGAGGAGATGATCCTCTATGACAGCAACGGAGGGCTGGATGCAAAGGCGCTTCAGAAGAATCTTCCGGAGGGCTGCAATGCTCCGATCGTGCTGGGAGAGCTGACCTCGGATGTGGCGGGGCAAACGGACGTGTGCGTGATCAGTCCGGGAATTCCTCTGACGGCTCCTTTTGTAGAGAAGCTGCGGGAAGCGGATATTCCGATCTGGAGTGAAATCGAGCTGGCCTATCGCTATGGAGCTGGCCGTATTGCTGCCATTACGGGTACCAACGGCAAGACGACCACCACGGCCCTGGTGGGAGAGATCCTGCGCCGCAAATACGACCAGGTAAATGTGGTGGGAAACATTGGGGTTCCCTATACCTCCAAAGCTTTATCCCTGACGCCTGAGAGCGTTACGGCGGTGGAGGTCAGCAGCTTTCAGCTGGAGACCATCGACCGTTTTCATCCCAATGTCAGTGCAATTTTGAATATCACGCCGGATCACCTGAACCGCCATGGGTCCATGGAGGAATACACGAGGGTGAAGGAGAGCATTACAGCAAACCAGACGCAGCAGGATTATTGCGTTCTCAATTATGAAGATGAACGTCTGCGCCGTTTTGGCGAGGAAAATTGTCCCGCCAGGGTTCTCTTTTTTTCCAGCCACAGGGTTATTCCAGGAGGACTTTATCTGGAAGAGGATGCCATTATAAGCGAGCTGGACGGCAAAAAGGAGACGGTCTGCCGCACCGGGGAGCTGAATATTCTGGGACGTCACAATTATGAGAATGCAATGGCTGCCGTGGGAATCGGCCGTGCGCTGGGAGTTTCACTGGAGCAGATTCGAGAGGCTCTTATCTCCTTTAAGGCGGTGGAGCATCGGATCGAATTTGTCCGCGAGGTGGATGGGGTGACTTATTACAACGACTCCAAGGGAACCAATCCCGATGCTGCAATCCAGGCCGTGCAGGCCATGACCCGTCCGACCGTCCTGATCGGAGGGGGGTATGATAAGGGAGGCAGCTTTGCACCGTGGATCGCATCCTTTGCCGGCCGGGTTCGGCTTTTAATCCTGCTGGGACAGACGGCGGAACGGATCGGAAAGGAGGCCAGATCCATGGGATTTGACCAGATCGTATATGTGGAGGATATGGAGGAGGCGGTGGCGCTGGCCGCCGACCGGGCCAGACCCGGCGACGCGGTGCTTCTGTCGCCGGCCTGCGCCAGCTGGGGAATGTTCAAAAATTACGAGGAGAGAGGAAGAATCTTCAAGGAGCTGGTGAGAGCCCTGTAACCACTGAGACAGGTAGAAAAGGAGACGGATAAGGAGACTGATGTGGGAGAAAACAGAACGAAAAAGCGAAAAGAGAAGCGCTTTTATGATTACAGCCTGGTGGCCGTCATCATCTTTCTGTGTGTGTTCGGCCTGATTATGATATACAGCAGCAGCTCCTACTCGGCGGAGCTGACGACCGGCAATTCCATGTACTATATGACCAGACAGGGTGTGATCCTGTGCGGCGGCTTTGTGGCAATGATCATTGTCTCTAAAATGGATTACCACTGGTACGCCAGACTGGCCTGGCTGGCCTACATAGCGGCGATTATCATGATGATCCTGACGAATTTCACACCCTTAGGCCGTGAGTTCAACGGCCAGAAGCGGTGGCTGGGCGTGACGGAGACTCTGTCCTTTCAGCCGGCAGAATTTGTAAAAATTGCCCTGATCCTTTCGCTGGCGTCCCTGATCAATCGAATCGGGCGCGGAATCGACACGTTCCGCGGGCTGGCTCTGGCGGTGATTTTGACGCTTCCGCCTTTTATCCTGGTAGGAATGAATAACTTAAGTTCCGGTATTATTATCGCCGGCATTGCCTTTCTGATGTGCTTTGTGGGGAGCAAAAAGAAAGGAATTTATATCTTCGCTGTAGCCCTTGTACTGGCGGCCGCCTTTTTTGTCGTTCAGTATGGCGACAAACTGGTGGAGTGGGGAATATTGGAGCCCTATCAGCTGGAACGTATCTATGTCTGGAGGGACCCAGAGGCTTATTCCCAGGAGGGAGGCTATCAGGTGCTGCAGGGGCTCTATGCCATCGGTTCCGGCGGCCTCTTTGGAAGAGGACTGGGGGAAAGCATTCAGAAGCTGGGCTTTTTGCCGGAGGCGGAGAACGATATGGTTTTTTCCGTTATCTGCGAGGAACTGGGCCTCTTTGGCGCAGTCTGCGTGATTTTACTCTTCCTGTTTATGATATGGCGCTTTATGATCATTGCCAATAATGCCCCGGATCTGCTGGGGGCGTTGATTGTGGTGGGGGTGATGGCCCACATCGCGATCCAGGTGATCTTAAATATAGCGGTGGTTACGAATTCGATTCCCAACACCGGAATCACTCTTCCCTTTATCAGTTACGGAGGTACATCCATCCTCTTTCTGATGGCAGAGATGGGAATGGCGCTGGGCGTATCGAACCGAATCACGTTGGAACACTGACAATCCGTCATACATAGGATAATAGTAGAATACGGTATGGAGGGAATGAATTGAACGACATACAAATCCTGGGCGAGATTCCTCTGTATGGTGAGCTTTGCACCCAGGGCTCCAAAAATGCGGTGCTGCCAGTAATGGCTGCCTCGCTTTTGCATAAAGGCATAACTGTAATTGAAAATGTGCCCCGCATCCAGGATGTGAGCTGTATGGTAAAGATTCTGGAAAAGCTGGGGGCATCTGTGACCTGGCAGGATCACCATATGGAAATCGATGCAAGCTGCCTTGTCTGTTCGGAGATCCCTCTGGATTATGTCAGGCAAATGCGTTCCTCCATTATGGTGCTTGGCCCTCTGGTTGCCCGAATGGGCCAGGCTGTGACCTACTATCCCGGCGGCTGTTCCATTGGCAAGCGGCCGGTGGATTATCATGTTAAGCTTCTGCGCGATCTGGGAATCGCGGTGGAGGAGTGCGACGGGCGTATTGAGGCCAAGGCCGGCCGCTATCACGGGACGGAGCTCTTTTTGGATTTCCCCAGTGTGGGAGCTACGGAAAACGCCGTTATGGCTGCGGTAGGAGCCGAAGGCGAGACGGTGATTCATGGCTGCGCCAGAGAGCCGGAGATTGTGGAGCTGTGTCTCTTTCTTCGGGAAATGGGGATTGAGACAAAGGGAGCCGGAACGAATACGATTCGGGTCCGGAGACAGGAAGGTTTAAAGGACCCCCATTATCATGTCTGCGGCGATCGGATTGCGGCGGGCACCTACCTGGCGGCGGCGGCAGCCACCGGCGGGGAGATCTGTCTGACGGACGCGCCGGTTTCCTACATGCAGGCTACTTTGAAGGCGCTGACAGCCTGCGGCTGCCGGCTGGAGAGCGAGTCCAATCGGGTCTGGCTCAGGGCGCCGGAGAGACTTAAAGCCATAGAATTTCTTGAGACGGAGGTGTATCCCGGCTTTCCTACCGACATGCAGTCGGTCTTTTTGGCCTTATTGTGTATGGCCGATGGCGACAGCGTGATCCGGGAAAATATCTTTGAGGGACGTTTTGAGACGGCCGGCGAGCTGCGCCGCCTGGGAGCAGACATCGAGGTCGAGGGCCGGGAGGCCAGAATTCATGCAGGAAGACGGTTGAAGGGCGCTTCTGTTACAGCCAGGGATCTGCGCGGCGGTGCGGCCCTGATTGTGGCGGGCCTGGCGGCGCAGGGAGAAACGGTGGTCCGCCACTGCGAACATGTGGACCGGGGCTATGAGAGGATCGTGGAGGATCTGTCCCGGCTGGGCGCCAGGATAAAGAGAAGGAGCGAACCGGTTCTGTGATTTAAGGAGGACGTATGACGAAGAAAGCGCGGTCAAGGAGATGGAAAAGAATACGGAATTTTTTCCTATGTCTTTTTGCTCTGACGGCGCTTCTCCTGATTTTTCTGTGGAATATGCGTATCGATGTGATTTCTGTTGAGGGCAGCGAGTTTTACTCGGAGGAAGAAATCATCGATTTTATCTTTGAAACGCCGGCGGAGCGCAATTTCCTCTATGCCTGGCTGAACAACCGTTTTGGAGAGCGCAAGAGTATCCCCTTTGTGGCGGGGTATATGCTGGAATTTGCCGGAGTCCATGAGGTGAAGGTCACCGTATATGAAAAACGGGTGATCGGATATATCGAGTACATGGGAAGCAATATGTATTTCGATCAGGACGGGACGATTGTGGAGAGCTCTTCTGAAAAGCGGGAAGGCGTGCCTCTTATTACCGGGCTTCATTTTGACTATATCGTATTGTACAAGCCTCTGCCGGTGGAGGATGATACGACCTTTACCCAGATTTTGAATTTAACGCAGCTGATCGCCCGGTACGATATTGATGTAGACCGAATTTATTTCGATTCCCGGATGAACGCTACCCTGCATATCGGCAATATCCGCGTGCAGCTGGGAGGCAACGAAAATATGGAATATAAAATTGCGGAGCTGGATGGGATGCTGCCGCAGTTAAGCGGCCTGTCCGGTGTCCTTCATCTGGAGAATTATGACCGTACGGCCATGAATCCTTCCTATTCCTTTATCCAGGATGAGGAGCCGGAGGAGACGGCCGGAGCCGAAGAAGAAAACGGACAGACAAGCGAGACGACCGCGCCGGAGACGGAGGGGCAGGGAGAGGCAGCTGGTGAAAATTAAGGAATATTATCCTAAAAAAGGGAGAAAGTAGAAAGAGGCGGGATAAAAAAGTAAAAACTTTGTCTTGCACTTTTTACAAAAATAGAATATGATTGTATCGTGCATCAAAAGATAAAATAGGGTGAACAGGTACGAGACGGACGGGACTTACTGATTCGTCTAATCGTTTTATCAGTAGATAGATGGCAGGAGGAGAATGATTGGTATGTTGGAGATCAAAGTGGCGGAATCGGACAGCTCGGCAAAGATCATTGTGATTGGAGTGGGCGGAGCCGGCAACAATGCAGTAAATCGAATGATTGATGAGAATATCGGAGGGGTGGAGTTTATCGGGATCAATACCGATAAGCAGGCTCTTTCTCTGTGCAAGGCCCCGACAACGATCCAGATCGGCGAGAAGCTGACCAAGGGATTGGGCGCGGGAGCCAAGCCCGAGGTGGGGCAGAAGGCTGCGGAGGAGAGCACGGAGGAGCTGTCCAACGCCATGAAGGGAGCCGATATGGTCTTCGTCACCTGTGGTATGGGCGGAGGCACCGGCACCGGAGCCGCTCCTGTGATCGCAGGCCTGGCCAAGAGCATGGGTATTCTGACGGTAGGCGTGGTGACCAAGCCTTTCCGTTTTGAGGCCAAGACCCGTATGACCAATGCTTTGGCCGGCATTGACCGTCTGAAGGAGAATGTGGACACGCTGATCGTGATTCCCAACGACCGTCTCCTGGAGATTGTGGACCGCCGTACGACTATGCCCGACGCTTTGAAAAAGGCGGACGAGGTGCTCCAGCAGGCTGTTCAGGGCATTACTGATCTGATTAACGTGCCGGGTCTGATCAATCTGGACTTTGCCGATGTGCAGACCGTAATGACGGACAAGGGTATCGCCCATATCGGTATCGGCCGGGCCAGAGGAGACGACAAAGCTATCGAGGCTGTCAAGCAGGCTGTGGCCAGCCCGCTTCTGGAGACGACCATCGAGGGAGCTACTCATGTCATCATCAATATTTCCGGCGATATCGGCCTGATGGAGGCAAACGAGGCTGCCAGTTATGTACAGGAGCTGGCTGGCGATACTGCCAATATTATTTTCGGCGCCATGTATGATGAAAATGTTCAGGACGAGGCAACGATCACCGTTATTGCCACCGGCCTGGAGCCTCATGAGGAGGAGAATGACATCGCGTCGGCCATGGCCAGATTCAACAGCAAGCCCAGGACGGAGACCCCGGATGAGAACCGATATTCCTTTGGGGCAGGCACGGTCGGATCGGGCAGCGCCGGTTCTGCCGGGACCAGTATTCCTTCCTGGAAGGGAACCATTCAGGAAAAGACTATCGACGTCCCCAAGTTTCTGCAGAAAAAGAGATAAATATTATGACTGAATTGAGGAAGGGCTCCTGCGAAACCCACAGTTTTCGCCAGCCCTTCCTTTTTGCTTATCGGTCAGTTTAACTCGGCCATCCGGGTGACGGCCACGAAAATTGCCGAGATTTTGTACCAGGTCCGGTAATCTACCACCCCGGTCTGGGGCAGGCCGAAGACGGACTGGAAGGTGCGGACCGCCTCAGCGGTGGCCGGTCCGTATATGCCGTCGGCGGCAATGGTGGGAATGGCTGTGTAGACGGAGGCGACTGCGTTTAGCTGCTCCTGCATCTGCCGCACCTTGTCTCCTCTGGAACCCTGGGTCAGATTCTCTCCGGGCCAGGAGGACGGAATGCCGGAGATGATCTCGGCGGAATTGATGTACATATCCTCCCCGTAGTAATGGCGGATGATTTCAATGGGGGAGTAGCCCTGATCTCCCAGGGTTTTGGACCCCCACTGACTCAGCCAATTGGGGCAGGTGACTCTCTTGCCGTCGCAGTACTGGGTCAGGATTGGCTGCTTGACATCGGGCCGCGACAGATAGTTGGTGAAAATGTCGTCCACAACCATGGAAATCTCTTCGTAGATATTCCGGCCGTAAATCCATTTCTGGTCGTAGGCGGTGGAGGAGGTAATGGTGAAATCGTAACCCCGGTTGCGGTACCATTCGGTATATACGCGATTCATTGTAAAGGACATGATTGCCAGCACATTGGCGGTGATGGTGGATTGGGGCCAGGTAGCATAGATTTCACTGGAGGCCACATTTTTGATATAATCCCGATAGGGAACGTAATAATTGGAGGCGGAGCTGTTGGAGGGGGCGCCGTCGTGAACGACGATGGTTTCGGGTACGACAACGCGGCTGAGCACAATTTCCCCGCTGTCTCCCACCGGCTTGATTTCATCTTCGGCGATTTTGGGAGGAAATTCTCCGTAGAGAGTATGGTCGGGAATCAATACGTTATCGGAGGGGGAGGGGCCGGCTGCCAAAGGGCGCATCTCCACCGGCTGCAGGGCCAGTACGCCGGGGAGAATCTCGGTGCCGGTCACGGTTACCGGCTCGTAACCCTCGGCGGTAATATGAAGCGTATATTCGGTATAGGGCCTTGGTTCTCCGGGTTCCATACTGTATTCCAGAGGCGGAGAGGGCAGGGATATCTGTTCGGTCTGCCCGGAAGAGTCGGTATCGATCTCTTCTATAGTCCGATTGGGATCGTCGGTATCGGCGATGGAGACGGTGGCGTGATCGATGGGAAAATGATTGAGGGCGGATACGACGCTTACTTTCAGCTGCCCCTCACTTCCGCCGTCGGTTTCAGTCTTCCTTATTTTCATGGGATATATTCCTTTTGATCTGTGTCACTAACATCATATGGGGCATATCAGCGAAAAATTCAGGAGAGGAGGGTGTTTTATGAAGTATTATCTGTGTTTTGCCGCGATGGGGGCTGTGCTTTTGGTGTTTTTTGTCCGCGAAAAGCTTCGAAGCTATTGTGTGCGCGCCCTGTTTTGGAAGACGGCGGTTTCCGTTATGTTTATGGCGGCTGGCGCAGCGGCGGCCGGAGCTATCCCGGCGGCGTCTGCACAGCGGGGGTTTTCCTGGTTTGTCCTGGGAGGACTGCTTTTCGGGCTGCTGGGCGATATCTGGCTGGATTTGAAATACGTCTATCCCCAGGACGACGCCCGTTATACCTATGCCGGATTTACGGTCTTTTCCATTGGGCATATTCTCTTTATTCTGGGGATGCTTCGATATTATGCCGACTTTTCGCGCCCCCTCGTTGTGATTGTCCCTCTGGCGGCGGGTTTTGCTCTGGGAGTGGGCAACGGTCTTCTGGGGCCGGTGATGAAGCTGAAATTTGGCCGGTTTAAGGGGATTGTCATGTTCTATGGAGGTATTCTGTTTGCCATGACTTTGCTGGCCGGGAGCCTGGCCCTTGACCAGGGCTTTCAAAACGGAGCGCTGGACTGGATGTTTGCCGGAGGAATCCTTTTTGCGGTCTCAGACCTGATTCTGAGCCGGACCTATTTTGGAGAAGGTTATGAACGGCCGGTGGACATCATTGCCAACTATGTCTTTTACTATGCCGCCCAGTTTGCAATAGCTGCATCCCTTTTGTTTGTGGTGTGACAAAAAAGGGCCTGTAACACAAAATGCTATAATTATGTGACAGCTTATTGACAGGATAATCATTTTGCGGTAGAATCTTTACAATTTGAGCTGTGAAAGCCCGGGGCGGCGGCCGGCCTGAAAGGGAGCCGGCGGCATGGCCGGAGGGGCCGGACGGCGGAACAATAAAACAGCAGTGAAAGGATACGGTGGAAGGATGAAAGCATATCTGATACTGGAGGACGGGACGGTTTTTGCGGGGACAAGCATAGGCTCGCCCAGAGAGATGATCAGCGAGATCGTCTTCAATACATCGATGACAGGTTATCTGGAGGTGCTTACCGATCCTTCCTATGCCGGGCAGGCGGTGGTGATGACCTACCCCCTGATCGGCAACTACGGTATTTGCCGGGAGGATATGGAGTCTCGACAGGCCTGGCCCGACGGCTTTATTGTGAGAGAGCTGTCCCGGATGCCCAGCAATTTCCGTTCCCGGGAGACCATACAGGATTTTCTGGTAAGTCAGAATATTCCCGGCATCTGCGGGATTGATACCAGAGCTCTGACCAAGATTCTCCGGGAGAAGGGCACGATGAACGGCATGATTACCACAGACGGGAACTTCAACATTGAGACAGTGCGCGCCCGTCTGAGAGAGTATACGCCCTCCGGCGTGGTGATGCGCACCAGCTGCCGGGAGAAATATCAGGTGCTTCCGTCTGTGCAGGCGGCCGGTGAGGCGGAGCATGACTACCGCAGGCTGCGCCATGCCCAGACCGGCGCCGGCAAGAGGGTGGCTCTGCTGGATGTGGGAGCCAAAAACAATATTGCAAGGAGCCTGGCAGCCAGAGGGTGCGAGGTGACGGTTTACCCTGCCTGGACGAAGGCGGAGGAGATCCTGGCCGGCAATCCCGATGGAATCATGCTCAGCAACGGCCCTGGAGATCCCAAGGAGTGTACGGATATCATTCGGGAGGTGCGCAAGCTTTACGAATCGGATGTGCCGATTTTTGCCATCTGCTTGGGACATCAGCTGATGGCTCTGGCCACCGGAGCGGACACCTACAAGCTGAAATACGGTCACCGCGGCGGCAACCATCCGGTGCGGGACGTGGAGACGGGCAGAGTCTACATTTCCTCTCAGAATCACGGTTATGCCGTGGATGTGAAGACGCTGGATGAGAAGGTGGCAAAGGAAGCCTTTGTCAATGTCAACGATGGCACCAACGAAGGGCTTTCCTATG
Source organism: uncultured Lachnospiraceae bacterium (assembly GCA_944381515.1). Taxonomy (GTDB): domain Bacteria; phylum Bacillota; class Clostridia; order Lachnospirales; family Lachnospiraceae; genus RGIG7193. The sequence continues at coordinate 31,140 of CALWLM010000044.1, forward strand.
TAGGCAAAAATATTTTTACGGTGCAGTTTCACCCGGAGGCATGTCCCGGACCGCAGGATTCCGGCGTGCTGTTTGATCGGTTTATCAAGATGATGGAGGAGGGAAAGAAAGATGCCTAAGAATCCTGAGATCAAGAAAGTACTGGTAATCGGTTCCGGCCCCATCGTTATTGGTCAGGCCGCCGAGTTCGACTATGCCGGCACGCAGGCCTGCCGCGCCCTGAAGGAGGAGGGCCTGGAGGTAGTGCTGGTCAATTCCAATCCGGCTACCATCATGACGGACAAGGACATCGCTGACATGGTCTACATCGAGCCTTTGACCGTGGAAGTGTTAAAGGAGCTGATTATAAAGGAGCGGCCTGACAGCGTGCTGCCCACCCTGGGCGGCCAGGCGGCGTTAAATCTGGCCATGGAGCTGGAGGAGAGCGGCTTTCTGAAGGAACAGAATGTGCGCCTGATAGGAACCACCTCTCTGACCATCCGCAAGGCGGAGGACCGTCAGGAGTTCAAAAACACCATGGAAAAGATCGGAGAGCCCTGCGCTCCCTCTCAGGTGGTGACCGACGTACCCACCGGTCTGGCTTTTGCCGCAAAGATCGGCTATCCTGTTGTGCTGCGTCCGGCCTATACCCTGGGCGGCAGCGGCGGCGGCATCGCCCATAATCCGGCGGAGATGACGGAAATCCTGGAGAATGGTCTGCGTCTCTCCCGTGTGGGGCAGGTGCTGGTGGAGCGCTGCATCGCCGGCTGGAAGGAAATCGAGTATGAGGTAATGCGGGATGCCGCCGGCAGCTGCATCACCATCTGTAATATGGAAAACATTGATCCGGTGGGAGTGCATACCGGCGACAGCATCGTCGTGGCTCCTTCTCAGACTCTGGGCGACAAGGAATACCAGATGCTCAGAAGCGCAGCCTTAAATATTATCAACGAGCTGGAGATCACCGGCGGCTGCAACGTGCAGTTTGCCCTGCATCCTGAGAGTTTTGAATACTGCGTGATCGAGGTTAATCCCCGTGTCAGCCGTTCCTCGGCTCTGGCCAGCAAAGCCACCGGCTATCCCATTGCCAAGGTGGCGGCAAAGATTGCTCTGGGCTACACTCTGGATGAGATTCCCAATGCTGTCACTGGCAAGACCTACGCCAGCTTTGAGCCGGCTCTGGACTACTGCGTAGTGAAGCTGCCCAGGCTTCCCTTTGATAAGTTCATCTATGCCAAGCGTACCCTGACCACGCAGATGAAGGCCACCGGCGAGGTTATGAGCATCTGCACCAACTTTGAGGGGGCTTTGATGAAGGCCCTGCGCTCCCTGGAGCAGCATGTGGACAGTCTGATTACCGGCGATTACGACGGTATGGATGATGAGAAGCTGTGGAAGGCCCTGGGGCAGGTGGACGACCGCCGGATTTTTGCCATTGCCGAGGGTCTGCGCCGCGGTTTTGCCCCGGAGGCTATTCATGAGATTACCAAAATCGACTGCTGGTTTATCGATAAGATTTCCATTTTGGTGGAGATGGAGGAGAGACTGCGCCGGGAGGAGCTGACGCCGGAGCTTCTCGCCGAAGCCAAGAGAATTGAATTCCCGGACAATGTGATCGCTTCTCTCAGCGGACGGACGGAGGCGGAGATTCGCGGACTGCGCCGGGAGTGGGGAATTCACGCCGTTTTCAAGATGGTGGATACCTGCGCGGCTGAATTTGCGGCTCATACGCCCTACTACTACTCCTGCTTTGATGGATTTAACGAGGTGGAGGCCGGCGGCGAACGCAAAAAGGTGCTGGTGTTAGGCTCCGGCCCGATCCGCATTGGACAGGGCATAGAGTTTGATTTCTGTTCGGTTCATGCCACCTGGGCATTTTCCCAGGTGGGTTATGAGACCATTATTGTAAACAACAATCCGGAGACCGTCAGCACGGACTTTGACATCGCAGACAAACTGTATTTTGAACCTCTGACGCCGGAGGATGTGGCCAATATCGTAGATCTGGAGAAGCCCGACGGAGCCATCGTCCAGTTTGGCGGACAGACGGCCATCAAGCTGACCGAGAGCCTGATGAAAATGGGCGTGCCGATCCTTGGCACTGCCGCCGAGGACGTGGATGCGGCGGAGGACCGGGAGCTCTTTGACCAGATTCTGGAGCAGTGCGGAATTCCCAGACCCAAGGGAAAGACGGTATTTACCTGCGAGGAGGCGCTTCAGGCAGCTCATGAGCTGGGCTACCCGGTGCTGGTGCGCCCGTCCTACGTGCTGGGCGGCCAGGGAATGCAGATTGCCATCAACGATGAGGATATCGTGCAGTTTATCGGCGTGATCAACCGGATTGCTCAGGAGCACCCGATTCTGGTGGATAAGTACCTGGTGGGCAAAGAGGTGGAGGTGGATGCGGTCTGCGATGGAATCGACATCCTGATCCCCGGTATTATGGAGCATATCGAGAGAGCCGGCGTTCATTCCGGCGACAGCATCTCGGTCTATCCGGCTCAGACTCTGTCCGACGAGGTGAAAAAGACCATCGGCATCTACACGGAAAAACTGGCCAAGGCCCTTCACGTAAAGGGCATGATCAATATTCAGTTCATTGTGGCAGACGGAGAGGTATATGTAATTGAGGTAAATCCCCGTTCCAGCCGTACTGTGCCCTATATCAGCAAGGTTACCGGCATTCCCATTGTGAAGCTTGCCTGCCAGGCGATTATGGGCAAATCGATCCGGGAGCTGGGATATACGCCCGGCGTACAGCCGGAGGCCGACTACATTGCCATCAAGATGCCGGTCTTCTCCTTTGAGAAGCTGCGCGGCGCCGATATCGCTCTGGGGCCGGAGATGAAGTCTACCGGAGAGTGCCTGGGCATAGCAAAGACCTTCCACGAGGCTCTGTACAAGGCGTTCCTGGGAGCAGGATACCGTCTGCCCAAATTTAAAAAGATGATTATGACCATCAAGGATGCCGACAAGGAAGAGGCGGTGGCTGTGGCCCGCCGGTTTGAAAAGCTGGGCTATACGATTTACGCTACCAGGGGAACCGCGGAGTACCTGAACCAGGCCGGCGTCCATGCTCTGAAGGTGAACAAGATCAGCCAGGATGCGCCTACTCTTATGGATCTGCTGCTGGATCATCACATCGATCTGGTCATCGACAGGCCGCAGAGCGCCTCCGGGGCGCATACCGACGGCTTTGTGATCCGCCGTACCGCCATAGAGACCGGCGTGAACTGCCTGACGTCTCTGGATACGGCTATGGCTCTGGCTGAAAGTCTGGAATCATCGGAAAAGGAAATGACCCTTATTGACATTGCAAAGATCGGCAGCCGTTAGGCTGCCGGCCAGGTAAGGGAGTCTGCAGGAGAGCCTGCGCAGGATGCGGCGCCGCATCCATGAACGAGAAATTTGAGGGGGGAGTGGGGTAATGAAAGAGAGAGAAACATTCGCGTCCCGGCTGGGCTTTGTGCTGATTTCGGCCGGCTGCGCGATTGGACTGGGAAACGTATGGCGTTTTCCTTATATTGTGGGCCAGTATGGAGGCGCGGCCTTTGTACTGATCTACCTGGTCTTTTTAGTCATCATGGGTCTGCCCATTATGTCTATGGAGTTTGCAGTGGGACGCGCCAGCCGCAAGAGCATTACCATGTCCTTTCAGGAGCTGGAGCCTGCCGGCAGCAAATGGCACTGGTACGGCTGGTTTGGCATGGCGGGCAATTATCTGCTGATGATGTTTTATACCACCATTGCCGGCTGGCTGCTGCTTTACTTTTTTAAGATTGCCGCAGGTCAGTTTCAGGGGATGGATGTGGAAGAGGTATCGGCGGCTTTCGGCTCCATGCAGCAGGACGTATGGATTCAAATCCTGTTTATGGGGATCGTTGTTCTGCTTGGTATGATCGTATGCAGCCGGGGCCTAAAAAATGGCGTGGAGAAAGCCAATAAGGCCATGATGGTATGCCTGCTGGTCCTTTTGGTGGTGTTGGCCGTCCGGGCCCTGACGCTGCCCGGCGCTTCGGAGGGACTGAAGTTTTATCTTGTGCCCAATTTCCATAATCTGATGTACGACGGAGAAGGAAACTTCCGTCTGTTTCGCGCCATCTACGACGCCATGGGACAGGCCTTCTTCACACTGAGTCTGGGAATCGGAGCTATGGCTATCTTTGGAAGCTATATCGGCAAGGAGCGGCGTCTGTTCGGCGAGGCGGTGAACGTAGGAATTCTGGACACGTTCGTGGCCTTTACCTCGGGCCTGATCATTTTTCCGTCGGCCTTTGCCTTTGGGGTTAATCCGGATTCCGGGCCCAATCTGATTTTTGTCACCCTGCCCAATGTGTTCAACGCGATGCCCGGCGGGAGACTGTGGGGCGCCCTGTTTTTCGTTTTCTTGTTTTTTGCCGCCCTGTCCACGGTTACGGCCGTTTTTGAGAATATCCTGGCCTGCTGGATGGACCGGTGGAACATTTCGCGGAGCAAAGCTGTAGCGGTTAACCTGGTGCTGATTTTCCTTCTCAGCCTGCCCTGCCTTTTGGGCAACAATCTGTGGAGTTCGGTGAAGGTGCTTGGAATGAGCATTATGGATCTGGAGGATTTTCTGGTGAGCAACAATCTGCTGCCCATCGGATCGGTGATCTATCTGCTGTTTTGCTGCGTGTCGGTCAAACGAGGCTGGGGATATGAAAATTTCCTGGCGGAAGTCAACCAGGGAGAGGGACTTCGATTCCCTGCCCGGTTCCGCCTGTACTTCAAGTATATTCTGCCGGTGATTATGCTGGTAATTTTCGTGATGGGATACTGGGATAAATTCGGTTCCTTTGTCACGGCGCTTTTTAAATAATGAAAGGGCAGAAGCCCGGGAGACACTGGTATTGCCGCAGTGTTTTCCGGGCTTTTTTATTTGCCGCAAAATGTTTTGATAAATTTTCTATGTAAAGCTATTGACATCTGCTCAGTATTATTGTATTATTTCAATAGTACAAGAGTACAGCAATAAAAGACGACCGTATAGGGCAAAGAAAGGAGATGCCTATGGGGTGGATTTTTGAGCAGAATCGTCCGATCTATACGCAGCTTGTGGAGCAGCTGCAAATGCGGATTATCTGCGGACGGTATAAGCCGGGAGATAAGCTGAAATCAGTCCGGGAGATGGCGGCTGAAGCGGCGGTCAATCCCAATACGATGCAGAAGGCGTTTGCGGAGCTGGAGAGAACCGGGCTCATTTACACGCAGCGGACGGCGGGACGATTTGTCACGGAGGATGAGGATCTGATCCGGCAGTACAGACAACGGATCGCCCTGGAGAAGATCGAGGAATTTATGAAGGCCATGAGCGAGATGGGCTACACCAGGGAAGAGGTCATGGTTCTGATGGAGAGGGACCGGGAGAAAAGCAGGGCGGCGGATCAGGAAAAAGATCGAACAGCGGATGCGCGGTTCGATGAGGCAGCCAGGATAGATGAAAAAGAAGCGGCGCCGCAGGAGGCGCAGAAAGGGGAGATGGATCTATGACACCGATTCTGGAGTGCAGGGATTTGACAAAAATGTACGGGAAAAATACCCGCCCTGCGTTGAACCACGTGAATCTGAAGCTGAACCGGGGCCGGATCATCGGCCTGCTGGGACCCAACGGCAGCGGCAAAACCACGCTGATTAAGCTGGCCAACGGACTTTTGGCTCCCACATCCGGAGGAATCTGGATTGATGAGAAGCCTGTAGGAGTGGAAACCCACCGGATTGTGTCCTATCTGCCGGAACGGACTTATCTGAATATGGGAATGACAGTGAATGAGGCGATTCGGTATTTCAGAGACTTTTATACGGATTTCCAGGAGGAGAGGGCCTATGAGATGCTGAAAAATCTCCATATCGATCCTTCCGCCAGATTAAAGAGTTTGTCCAAGGGAACCAAGGAGAAGGTACAGTTAATCCTGGTTATGAGCCGCAATGCCCAGCTCTATGTATTGGACGAACCCATTGGAGGAGTGGACCCGGCAGCCCGGGACTATATTCTGAATACGATTATTACCAATTATAATGAGAATGCCACGGTGCTGATTTCCACTCATTTGATCGCCGATGTGGAGACGATTCTGGACGAGGTTGTTTTCCTGCGCTACGGCGAGGTGGTGCTGCATGCTTCCGTGGATGCCATCCGCGAGGAAAATGGCAAGTCGGTGGATGCTCTGTTTAGGGAGGTGTTCAGATGCTAGGAAAATTGCTGAAATATGATCTGAAGGCCAGTTATCGTTATCTGCTGGTCTGCTACGTAATCTATATCGTCTTGACGGTGGGATTTGTACTCAGTGTAAAGGGCGTCGATGTGACCGCAGGTGTACCAGGCATGATTCTTGCCTTTGCTTTTCTGTCGCTGACAATTTTGTGGATCGGCTCTCTGATCGCCCTGATTATTCTGACATACGTGCTGGTGATCCGGCGTTTCTATGTGAATCTGGTGCGGGACGAGGGATATCTGTCTCTGACTCTTCCGGTGTCTACACGGATGCATATGCTTTCCAAGCTTTTGAGCGGCATATTTTTTATTCTGCTCACAGGGGCGGTGCTGGTGGCCGGATTCATGATTGTAGCGGCCGGTCTGGGAGGAGAGTCGATCTGGGAACAGCTCTATCAGGTTTTTTCGGATTTCTTGCAGACCTTTGAGTCCTTTTACGGCACGCTCTTTTTTGTCAACGGCATTTTGAATTTTATCCGGGGCATCCTGCTGATTTACTTTTCCATCTGTGTGGGCCAGATGTTTACCAAGCACAAGATATGGGGTGCAATCGGGACCTATCTGGGGCTGCTGATTGTGCTGGAGATTTTTGTCTGGATCGCTTCTCTGCTGTTTGGACTCTACGGCGGGGTAAATGCTCTGGTCAGATGGATGTACAGCGGTTCTACCTGGGTCAATACCATATATATCATTGCACAGATCCTGGTTTATTTCTTCCTGGGCGCATGGATATTGGAAAAACGGGCAAACCTGGAGTAGAATAAAAAAACAAACCGAAAACCGGCCGGGTTTAAAAAATATGCTCTAAGCGGCTTTGTAAACGTGATTTTAGCAGGGTTTATAAAGCGACTGCTTAGGGCTTTTTTATTTGGGAGACAGGGCTGCAGCGTCCGCGGCCGTTCTTGTGCAAATCAAGTTGCAAAAACAGAGGGTTTCGTATATACTGTGAACAAGGCAGTCCCCGGGACGATTGTATATCCGCCGGGGAATCCATTTGAAAATCTATTTATTTACAACAAGAAAGAGGTAGAAAGATGACTTTATTGGAAAACTGGAGACAGGCGGCATATGAGAGCGAGAGAGATCAGAGAAGCGAACAGCTTTTCTGGGGCGCATATTTTAATAAAGAAAAAGAGATCTATGAGCAGATCCTGGCGGCGGCCGAGCCGGTAACCGGCACGGTGAAGGAGCTGGCCGGGCGCTTTGGCGTGGAGCTCTCCATGATGGTAGGCTTCCTGGACGGAATCAATGACAGCTTAAAGGAGCCCAATCCCATCGAGACCATGGAAGAGGATACGCCGGTATCTCTGGATTACGATCCGGAGAAGCTCTATTATAATATGGTAGCGGCCAAGGCTAATTGGCTCTATGAGCTGCCTCAGTGGGATGCGCTGCTTACCCAGGAGAGAAGAAAGGAGCTCTACCGGCAGCAGAAGGCCTCCGGTACCGTTGTGAAAGGGCGTAAGATCGGGCGCAACGAGCCCTGCCCCTGCGGTTCCGGCAAAAAATATAAATACTGCTGCGGACGGTGAGGAGGTCCCATGTTTCGATACGCACTCTTTGATCTGGACGGAACGCTGACGGACCCCGGTGAGGGAATCACAAAGAGTATTCAGTATTCCTTTGAATGGCATGGAATTCCCGTGGAGGACCGTAAGGAACTGGAGGTTTATATCGGCCCTCCGCTGCGGGATGAATTTATGATAAGGTTAAAGGTGGACGAGGAGAAGGCCGATTCTCTGGCAGCCAAATTTCGCGAGAGATACAACGATGTGGGGTGGAAGGAGAATGTGCTGATACCCGGTGTTCCGGAGGCCTTAAAGACGCTGCGCCGGGTTGGTTTTCGGCTGGCTTTGGCCAGTTCCAAGCCGGTGACGGTGGCCACCAGGGTGCTGCGTCATTTTGATCTGGAGCAGTATTTTGACGCCATCTGCTGCAGCGCTCCGGACGGAAGCCATGCGCTGAAGAAGGATATTGTGGCCCGCGCTCTTGCTGAGCTTCAGGTGCCGGAGGAGGAAAAGCCTCTGGCAGTTATGGTAGGCGACCGCAAGCATGACGTCATTGGAGGAAAAGCCAACGGCATTGCCACGGTGGGGCTGCTTACCGGCTATGGCAGCCGGGAGGAGCTGACTGCTGCGGGAGCCGATTTTATCGCCGCCTCCCCCGGAGATATGGTGCAGTGGCTTCTGGTATGAGGCTGGCCGGTCTGCAGATTCTATAATTGGGCGGTCTGCGGACCACATTAAACAGATAAAGACAGGAAAGGACAAAAGGGTCACCGGGCGCAGGCGCTACGGCGGCCCTTTGGCAAAGGGAAAGATGGACGAAAATCGCATCAGGCTGAAGGACAAAAGAAGAATCGTCATCAAGATTGGCAGTTCTTCCCTGACCCATGAGGAGACGGGAGAGGTCAATCTGATCAAGCTGGAAAAGCTGGTAAGGGAGCTTTGTGATCTGCGCAATCGAGGCATTCAGGTGGTGTTAGTAAGCTCCGGAGCCATCGCTGTGGGGGCCAGAACGCTGGGACTGTCTGAAAGGCCCAGAGAGACGGCTCTTAAGCAGGCCTGCGCTTCGGTAGGGCAGGCCAGGCTGATGATGATCTACCAGCGCCTCTTTGCCGAGTACAACTGTATCGCCTCTCAGATTTTGATGACCAAAAACACCATGCTGAACGCCATCAACCGGCAGAACGCGCAGAACACCTTTGAGGAGCTTTTGGGGCTGGGGGTGATTCCCATCGTCAATGAGAACGATACGATTTCCACTTATGAGCTGTCCAGGCTGCAGCAGTTTGGCGACAACGATACCCTTTCGGCGGTGGTGACGGCCATGATCGGCGCAGATCTTTTGATTCTTTTGTCGGATATCGACGGGCTCTATACCGATGATCCCCATCTGAATCCCGATGCCGGCTTTATCGATACGGTGGAGCGGATTGACGAGAAGATTATGAGCCTGGGCAAGGGGGCCGTGACCCATGTGGGGACCGGCGGCATGGCTACCAAGCTGTCCTGCGCCCGGATTGCCACGGCGGCCGGGGCCGATATGATTATAGCGAGGGGGTCCGATATGGGGATTATCCACCGTCTCATGGAGGGTGAGAAAAGCGGCACCCTGTTTTTGGCAGACAAAGAAGAAAATTTTGATCTGGAAAAATATTTAATATAGGAGGGAAAGCCATGGAATATCTGGATAAGATCGGAAGACTGGCAAAGGAAGCGGAGCGGGAGCTTCGCACTTTGTCCGGCGGACGCAAAAATGAAATCCTGGAGCGTGCCGCTGTGGAGCTGATGGCAGCGGAAGAGGCTATTCTTGCCGCCAATGCGAAAGATATGGAGGCGGCCCGGGCCAGAGGCATGTCGCCGGGGCTTTTGGATCGTCTGGCCTTAAATCCGGCGCGGATACGATCCATGGCGGACGGTCTGAGGCAGGTGGCGGCTCTGGAGGACCCGGTGGGAGAGGTGCTCTGGATGAAGAAAAGACCCAATGGACTGCTGATCGGTCAGAAACGGGTGCCTCTGGGGGTAGTAGGCATTATCTATGAGGCCCGGCCCAATGTGACGGCCGACGCCTTTGGCCTGTGCTTTAAGTCTGGCAATGTGGCCGTCTTAAAAGGGGGAAGCGACGCCATTCATTCCAACCGGGCCATTGTAGAAGCTCTTCGCAGGGCCCTGGCAGAGAGCAATCTGAGCGAGGGGGCTTTGCAGCTGGTGGACAGCACGGACCGGCAGGTGACCACGGAATTTATGAAGATGGACGCGTATCTGGATGTGCTGATCCCGCGGGGCGGGGCCGGACTGATCCGCACGGTGGTGCGCGAGAGTACTGTGCCGGTTATTGAGACAGGTACGGGCAACTGCCATGTCTATGTGGACGCCTCGGCGGATCTGACCATGGCTCTGAATATTATCGACAATGCCAAGACGCAGCGGGTGGGGGTTTGCAATGCCTGCGAATCGGTGGTGATTCATGAGGCGGTGGCCAGGGAATTTCTGCCGCAGCTCTGCGACCGTCTGGCGTCCCATCATGTGGAGATACGGGGAGACGAGATGGCGTGCAGGGTGGACGGCCGAATTCTGCCGGCAGCGGAGGAAGACTGGGGTATGGAGTATCTGGACTACATTCTGTCGGTGAAGACGGTAAAAAGTCTGGAGGAAGCGGTGTCCCATATCAATCGCTATAATACCGGTCACTCGGAGGCGATCGTCACCAGGGACTATGAGAATGCTCAGAGGTTTTTGGATGAGATCGATGCAGCTGCGGTCTATGTCAATGCCTCCACCCGCTTTACAGACGGCGGAGAATTCGGCTTTGGCGCCGAGATCGGCATCAGCACCCAGAAGCTTCATGCCAGAGGGCCTATGGGTCTCCGGGAGCTGACCACAACGAAGTATGTTATTTATGGAAATGGACAGGTGCGTCCATAGATCGGGAGGGCTTAAGAATGCACAAGGTATTGCTGACGGCCTTTGAGCCTTTTGGAACAGATGTGGAGAACAGTTCCGCTCTGGTCCTGGAGCAGATAAAGAGCCGGAGAGAGGACTGCGTGATTGCAAAGCGCATCCTTCCGGTGGAATTTCGGGCGGGAGCAGAGGCTCTGCGGCGTTTCCTGGCTGAAGAGAGGCCGGAGCTGGTTATCTGTCTGGGACAGGCGGGGGGACGGCTTTTTGTCACCCCGGAGAGAGTGGCGGTCAACTGTATGGATGCGCGGATACCGGACAACGCAGGCTTTTGGCCGGATGAGGAGCCGGTGGAGCCTCAGGGGCCTGCGGCCTATTTTTCCAATGCGCCGGTAAAAGCTGTCGTAGCGGCGGCAGTACGGGAGGGACTGCCTGCGGCGGTTTCCGATTCGGCGGGAACCTATGTCTGCAACTGCATCTTTTATACGCTGATGCATGAGATTGGCCGGACGCCGTCCAACGAGGCGGTTCCTGCTCTGTGGGGAGATTTCATTCACCTGCCCTGGGCCAGTGAACAAAAAGGAATAAGCAAGGATAAGCCCGCCCTTCCGGTCCGGAAGATGGCCCGGACCGTGGAGTTTATCGTGGAAGAGATGCTCCGAAGAAAAAATCAGGGGAAGTGGGATCAAAAGACTGTCTGAACCAGCGCCATGTAGAGGAGAGTGCCGGCGGCGATGGATAGAATCAGGTTGTGCTTCCAGCGGTGAAGAACCAGTATGACAAGGGCGCAGATGAATTCCGGGGCGCCGAAAACAACGGAGGTTATCTTCACATTCCGGTAACAGTATACCACCAGCATGGCCATGATAGAGTAGGGCAGAGCCTGCCCCAGATAACGAACAAAGGGCGGCATCCGGTCCTTGTCGGGAAAAAGAAGGAAGGGGACGGCCCGTGTAAAAAAAGTAACGGCAGCCAGGATGGCAATGAGAATCAGAGATTGGGAGGTAGTCAGCATGTTCCGGCGCCTCCTTTTTTGCGTGTCTGGGCGCCGGACTTTGTTTCGGCACAACCCAGGGGAGTCTGAGAATCAGAAGCCTCGTTTCGCCTGCCGTCCCGGCGGTAAAGCAGATACTGAAAGAGCAGGATTGCTGCCATGGAGGGAATCAGAAAGGAGTCGGCTCCAAAAACAAACAGGCAGATTAACGACAGAATAAAGCCGCCGATGGCCGGCCGGTGGTCCTCTGTCTTTTCCCACTGTTCGATGACGATCACCAGGAAAAGGGCGGTCATCACAAAGTCTATGCCCTCGCTGGAGAACGGAAGATAGCGGCCGATCAGAGCGCCGGCTATGCTGCCCAGAATCCAGTAGCATTGGTCAAAGAGGGTGACAAAGAAGCGGAAGCGCGCCGGGTCGGCGTCTTTTGGAGTCTCGCCGGTGCACAGTAAGGAATAAGTCTCATCGGAGAGACCGAAAACGCAGTACCATTTGGTCAGAGTATTGCCTTCATATTTGTTCAGCATGGACAGGCCGTAGAATACATGTCTGACATTAACCGTCAGAGCCAGCAGAAGGGCCGAAAGAGGGGAGAAGGGAGCGGCAAACAGACTGACGGCGGCAAATTGCAGGGAGCCGGCGTAAACGGTGAGGGACATCAGGGCCGCCCACAAAGCGCCGTAGCCCTGCTCCTGAAAAAGGATGCCAAAGGCGCAGCCCAAAAACAGGTAGCCGGTCATTACGGGAAGAGTCATGTAAAAAGCTTGTCGGTAGTGTTCTTTTTTCATCGGTCGCCTCCATTATGCAGCGCACAGGAGCTCGCCCAAAGGCGCGGTTCTGTGCAATAGTTTTATACTAGTTGATTCTGTTTAAAAAGTCAATGTGCCGTTCTTTTGCCGTCTGTTTTTTCATAGAATGACAGAGAGCGAAATTAGGAGGAGCGGTTGGGATGCGCAGGGACAGGAAGGATAAAAGGAGCAGGCGGATGACGATCCTATGGATGATCTTCTGCCTTTTTTTAATATGGGGACAGGCGGAGACGGCCCGGGCGGAAGATGAAAACCAGCTTCCGGGAAATAATGTCCGTGAGATCAGCGCCTATGAAAACAGTGTCACGGAAAACAGCGTTCAGGAAATCAGCGTGAGGGAGGCCGGCATCCAGGAGAACGCGATACCGGAGCTGTCTCTTTATGCGCAGAGCGCTGTGCTGATGGATGGCGACAGCGGTCGGATTCTCTATGAAAAAAACGGTTATGAGGTTCTGCCCATGGCAAGCACGACCAAAATCATGACCTGCATCCTGGCGCTGGAGAACGGCGATCTGGACGACAGTCTGACCGTTTCCTCCTATGCGGCGTCCATGCCGGAGGTACATCTGGGCGTACGGGAGGGGGAGAGCTATCGGCTGGGAGACCTTCTCTATTCGCTGATGCTGGAGAGCCACAATGACACGGCGGTGGTGGTGGCCGAGGGGGTGGCGGGTTCTGTGGAGAATTTTGCCGCCATGATGAATCAGAAGGCGCGGGATATCGGAGCCTACGATACCTTTTTTGTTACGCCCAATGGATTGGACGCTACGGCTCTGTGCCGGACACAGGAGGGGCAGACCGAGGAAAGAGCTCACTCCACTACGGCGGCCGATCTGGCGCGGATTTTGCGCTATTGTATAAAAGAATCGCCGAAACGGGAAGAATTTCTGGAGATTACCCGCACCGACGTCTACCAGTTTACCGATGGAGATGGCAGGAGGAGCTTTACCTGCTACAATCACAATGCCTTTTTGGACATGATGGAAGGCGCTTTGACAGGCAAGACCGGATTTACGGCCAAGGCGGGCTATTGCTATGTGGGGGCTGTGGAACAGGACGGAGAACTCTATATCGCAGCGCTTTTGGCCTGCGGCTGGCCGAACAACAAGACCTATAAGTGGTCCGATATGCGTACGCTGGTAAATTACGGGCTGGAAAATTATGAATACCGGGACGTGTGGCGGGAGCCTGAGCTTACGGAAATTCCAGTGGAGGACGGAGTACCCTGGGATGGGAGCCCGGACGGAGACGCCTATGTGGCGCTTGCGGCCGATTATGAACCGGGAGAGGGACAGCTGACGCTGCTTTTGCGTCCGGACGAGGAGGTATCCATGCAGGTACAGATGGCGGATTCACTGACGGCGCCGGTTCGCGCAAAAACAGCGGCGGGCTCTGTAACCTATCTGCTCAATGGAGAAGCGGTTAAAAGCTATAATCTGGTCACAGTCCGGGATGTGGAAAAACGGGATTTTGCCTGGTGTCTGCGCTATGTATGGGAGCTGGTCTCAGGCATTGGCCTGAATTGACGAAAGAATAGGAAAGTGTTAAATATATGTCTTTTTTGTGGACAGAGGTTGCAATTTGCACAAAAACAGGCTATGATAATAAAGAATCTTTTCTAAATATGGTAAGATACCAGATAGAAAACGGAGGAGAAAAATGACAAATGTTTCAATGAGCGCGGCGAGAAAAAGGATCGCCGCTCTGTTGGATGAAGGAAGTTTTCTGGAGATTGGCGCGGCAGTGACGGCTAGAAGCACAGACTTCAATATGACTGCCTGCGCGGCGCCTTCAGACGGCGTCATCACAGGTTACGGCACAATCGACAGCAATCTGGTTTACGTATACAGCCAGGACGCTTCGGTACTGGGCGGTTCCCTGGGAGAGATGCATGCGGCCAAGATCTGCCGGATTTATGAGATGGCCATGAAGATGGGAGCTCCGGTGATCGGACTTTTGGATTGTGCCGGTTTGAGGCTTCAGGAGGCCCTGGACGCGCTCTCCGGTTTTGGACGTCTTTATCGGATGCAGTGCGATGCGTCGGGAGTTGTTCCGCAGATCACGGCTGTGTTTGGCAGCTGCGGCGGAGGTATGGCTCTGGTGCCTTATTTTTCGGATTTCAGCTTTATTGAGGAGAAGGCAAGACTTTTTGTCAATGCTCCCAATACGCTGGAGGGCAATCGGACGGATAAGTGCGATACGGCCTCGGCAGCTTTTCAGAGCGAGAAGGCAGGTTCTGCAGATGCGGGGACTGAGGAGGAGATTCTGCAAAAGATCCGTACGCTGATCTCTATTCTGCCGGCCAACAATGAGGATGATATGTCCTACGATGAGTGTCTGGACGATTTAAACCGTCTCTGCCCGGAGATCGCAGACTGCGGCGGAGATACGGGGCGGATGCTGGAGATTTTGTCCGACGGCGGCTTTTTCTTTGAGGTGAGAAAAAACTATCATCCGGAGATGGCCACCGGTTTTATCCGTTTGAATGGTATGACTGTGGGAGCGGTGGCCAACCGTACGCAGATGCACGGCGCTGCGGGAGAGAAGACCGCCTCTTATGAGGACAGGCTGACCGGCGGCGGCTGTGAGAAGGCGGCCCGCTTTGTTCGTTTTTGCGATGCTTTTGAGATTCCGATCCTGACTCTTACACAGGTGTCCGGTTTTGCTGCCACGGTGGAAGAGGAGGCCGGTATCGCAGGGGCTGCGGCTCATCTGACCCAGGCCTTTGCTGAGGCGACGGTGCCCCGGGTGAACCTGATCGTAGGACAGGCCTATTCCAGCGCCGTCCTTGTGATGAACAGCAAGGCTCTGGGCGCGGATCTGGTTTATGCCTGGCCGAAAGCGTCTATTGGCGTGATGGAACCGGAGGCTGCCGCCCGGGTAATGTATGCCGATGAGATCGATAGCGCTCAGGATAAGGCCCGGACTCTGAAGGATGCGGCGGCCAGATATGCCGAGATGCAGGCCAGCGCGCAGGCTGCCGCCGCCAGAGGTTATGTGGATCAGATTATTCCTGAGGAGAGTACCCGCAAATATCTGGTAGGAGCCTTTGAGATGCTGTTTACCAAGAGAGAGTCCCGTCCGGTGAAAAAGCACGGCGCGGTGTAAGGAGGGGTCCTATGAGTACACAGTCCAGTTTAACAGTGGCGGAGACCTTTCAGAATGCCCAGCCGGATACCATTTTGATTTTTGCGGCCGCGGCGGTTTTTCTCATCGCGGTATTTC
The DNA here is from genome assembly GCA_944381515.1 of uncultured Lachnospiraceae bacterium. Classification (GTDB taxonomy): domain Bacteria; phylum Bacillota; class Clostridia; order Lachnospirales; family Lachnospiraceae; genus RGIG7193. The sequence goes on from CALWLM010000044.1 coordinate 46,776, forward strand.
TGCTGATTCGCTGCTTTCAGAAGATACGGACCCTGTCGGAGAAAATGAAAGATACGGCCGGTCCTTCTGCGCAGCCTGCGGCCGGCCCTTTGGCAGAGGCGCAGGCGCCGGCAAAAGCAGCGGCGCCGGCGGCTGTCCGGTCTGATACATCTGCTTCCATGCCGGATCTGCAGCTGATTGCTGTGATTACGGCGGCCATAGCGGCATCGGAAAATATTCCGGCGGACGGTATCGTCATTCGTTCGATTCGCCGGTCGTCAAATAATAATTGGAAACGAGCCTGACAGGAGGAAAAATAAAAATGAAAAATTACAGAATCACGGTAAATGGTGTTTCCTATGATGTGACGGTGGAAGAGCGTCCCGCAGGGGCAGCTTTTACCCCTGCGCCCGCGCCGGTTCCGGCAGCTCCCGCTCCTGCACCCGCAGCAGCGGCTCCTGCTCCTTCTGCAGCTCCTGCCCCTGAGGCGGCGCCCGCAGAGGCTGCCGCTCCTGCCGCATCCGGACCTGCCGGCAGCGTCAAGGTGGAGGCCGGAGCCGCCGGCAAGATCACCAAGATCGAGGCCAAGGTAGGCCAGGCAGTGAAGGCCGGCGAAACGGTGATGTATCTGGAGGCCATGAAGATGGAGATTCCCGTGGCGGCTCCGCAGGACGGCACGGTGGCCACCATCGAGGTGTCCGCGGGAACCAGCGTTGAGACGGGCCAGGTGCTCGCCACTCTTAATTGACCGGCTCATCCGGGTTTGGACAGGAGGAAATTATGAGCGAGACAGTAAAAAAACCGCTGAAAATAACGGAGACGATCCTCCGGGACGCCCACCAGTCCCTGATCGCTACCCGTATGACGACGGAGCAGATGCTTCCGATTGTAGAAAAAATGGATCAGGTGGGGTACTATTCCGTGGAATGCTGGGGCGGGGCTACCTTTGACGCTTCCCTGCGTTTTTTGAAGGAAGATCCCTGGGACCGGCTGCGTAAGTTCCGCGACGGCTTTAAAAAGACCAAGCTGCAGATGCTTTTCCGCGGACAGAATATTCTGGGCTACAGACCCTACGCCGACGATGTGGTCCAGTATTTCGTGCAGAAATCCATTGCAAACGGCATCGATATCATCCGTATCTTTGACTGCTTCAACGATTTGCGGAATCTGAAATGCGCGGTGGATGCGGCCGTTCACGAGAAGGGACACGCTCAGGTGGCTCTGTCCTACACCATCGGAGATGCCTATACCCTGGATTACTGGAAGGAAACGGCCAAGAGGATTGAGGATATGGGAGCTCATTCCATCTGCATCAAGGATATGGCCGGTCTGCTTTTGCCCTATGAAGCAACCAGACTGGTGACGGCTTTGAAGGAGGCCACCAGCCTGCCGATTCAGGTGCATACCCACTATACTTCCGGCGTCGCCTCGATGACCTATTTAAAGGCAGTGGAGGCCGGAGCAGACGTAATCGATACGGCCATGTCCCCCTTTGCTATGGGAACATCGCAGCCGGCTACGGAGGTGATGGTGGAGACCTTTAAGGGGACTCCCTATGATACGGGTCTGGATCAGAATCTGCTTTCTGAAATAGCCGATTACTTCCGTCCGATTCGGGATAAGGCTCTGGAATCCGGTCTTTTAAATCCCAAGAATCTGGGCGTCAATATCAAAACGCTGCTTTATCAGGTGCCTGGCGGTATGCTCTCGAATCTGACCTCTCAGTTAAAGGAGCAGCATGCGGAGGACCGTTACTATGATGTGCTGGAGGAAGTGCCCAGAGTCCGGAAGGATTTGGGCGAGCCGCCTCTGGTGACGCCTTCTTCGCAGATTGTGGGAACTCAGGCTGTATTCAATGTGCTGATGGGCGAGAGATATAAGATGGTAACCAAGGAGACCAAGGCGGTGCTTTCCGGCGAGTACGGGGCGACGATCAAGCCCTTCAACAAGGAGCTGCAGAAGAAGGTTATTGGAGACAAGGAGCCCATTACCTGCCGTCCTGCGGATTTGATTCCGCCGGAGCTTGACAAGCTGCGCTCGGAGATCAGCCAGTGGCAGCAGCAGGACGAGGATGTATTGACCTACGCCCTGTTCCCGCAGGTGGCTATTGATTTCTTCAAGTATCGGGAGGCTCAGCAAAAAAAGGTGGATCTGACCGTGGCTGATACGGAAAACAAGGCCTATCCGGTCTGATCGGACGGTCTGATTTCAGTATTTTGAAACGAGGATGTCCCGCAGTATGAAGCTGCTGCGAAGGCATCCTTGTTTTTTGTGTACCTTAATATCCTTTTTATATTTTAATATCCTTTTCCGTGCAGCTGGCGGTAGATAGAGGGAGTTGTGTGGTACAGCGACTCGAATTTCTTGTAAAAAAAGCCGAGATTATCGTAGCCGACCCGTCTGGCAATCTCGTAGATGGGAAGATCGGTGTTGGAGAGATAGAAACAGGCCTGGCACATCCTCTGGAGGATGATCAATTCTTTAAAGGAGCGGCCGGTCTGCTTCTTGATCAGGCCGCTGAGATAATTGGGATGAAAACCGAAATGAGCGGCGGTGGATCGAAGGGTAGCAGTCAGGCAATTTTCCTCGATATAAGAGAGAATGTCGATGATTCGGCTGCTGGCGCCGGAATCGGAGTAGAAAGCCTGGTCGCGGTACTGACGCAGTATCTCGCAGAATAAAAGCACCATGCATGCGTCGATCACCTTATCGCCGCAGATCTGCGGTTCATAGTATTCGCAGAGAATTTGCTGTATGATGAAATGGATCTGATTGTTCTCCCCTTTTTGAAAAATGAATTTAACGCCGGAAAATTTAATCCCTATAACGGCGTATGCCTGGTGGAGGATCAGGAGGAGGATTACAGCAATGCTATTTTCCAGTGCCTGCATAACCAGTTTGTCGCCAACGCTCTGACCATTCAGGCCGGACATGAAATTCTGCCGGGCAGCAAGATCGGCGGGATGATCGCCCGTTTTACCACCTATCCGGCCACCTGCAAGCCCGATGATGTGATGCAGATGATCTTCGACGACCAGTACTCCAACTGGTTTTACCTGGATGACATGGCTAGAGGACAATATCCGGCTTATATGGAGCGCTACTTTGAAAGGGAAGGCATTCATATTCAGATGGAGCCGGGAGACCTGGAGCTGTTGCGGGAGAATACCATTGATTTCGTATCTTTTTCCTACTATTTCTCCCAGGTTTCTACCACGGAGCAGGGCTGGGAAAAGACCAGCGGCAACCTGATTATGGCAAACAAGAATCCTTATCTGGAATCCAGCGAATGGGGCTGGCAGAAGGACCCTGTGGGCCTGCGCATTACCTTAAATCAGGTGTACGACCGCTATCAGCTGCCTGTGTTTATTGCAGAAAACGGCCTGGGAGCGGTGGATGTGCCCGGTGAAGACGGTATGGTCCATGATCCCTATCGCATCGATTATCTGAAGGCCCATGTGGAGCAGATGAAAGAGGCGATAAAAGACGGCGTGGATCTGATCGGCTATACGATGTGGGGCTTTATCGATATTATTTCCTGCGGGTCCATGGAGATGAGCAAGCGCTATGGCGTAATTTATGTGGATCAGGATGACGAGGGCCGGGGTACACTGGCGCGCAGCCGTAAGGATTCCTTCTTCTGGTATCAGAAATGTATAGCCAGCAACGGAGAAGACCTTGCCTGACGACGAAAAAAAGAGTATACTGTAGACAGTTGTCCGCAGGCGGAGCGCCGTCTGCGGACGCTGTGCATTTAAGAAAGGGAGGCAACGATCATGAAAGAACGAAATATCCCCCGTGTTGAGGCCTATGCCGAGGAGTGCCGCGCGGAACAGGCTGAGCTTTTGCGGACATTGGGCAAGCTGCCTGCTCCTACCAGGAGCGAGGATTTGCGCGCCGCCTTTTGCAGAGACTGGCTGACCAGCCAGGGGGCGGAAAACGTGTATATTGACGGGGCAAAAAATGTGATCTGTGCTCTTGGCTGCGAGGAGGGGCGGGACATTATCGTGTTTGCCGCTCACACAGACATCGTATTTCCCGATAAGGAAACGCTGCCGATGCGGGAGGAGGGGGACCGGCTCTATGCTCCCGGAATTGGAGACGATACGGCAAACCTTGTAAACCTGATGCTGGCAGCGCGGTATCTGATTCAGAATAAAGTGGAGCTTGCCTGCGGAGTCCTGATCGTGGCCAACTCCTGCGAGGAGGGACTGGGCAATCTGGACGGTATCCGGACGCTGTTTGCCGCCTATGGCGATCGTATCCGGGGCTTTTATTCCTTCGACTGCTATATGCCTGCCTGCTGCAATGGAGCAGTGGGTTCTTTCCGCTACCGCATTACCTGCCGTACCGCAGGGGGGCACTCCTATGGGGATTTTGGCCGTCCCAATGCGATTCATCTGCTCTGCGGGCTGGTGGAGGATCTCTACCAAATAGAGCCGCCCCAGCGCGCCCGTACAACGTTTAATGTGGGGCGCATCGAAGGCGGCACTACGGTTAATTCAATCGCCCAGGAGGCGTCGATGCTCTATGAATTTCGTTCTGCCTCACAGGACTGCCTGGAAGAGATGGAAAAGAAATTTCGGGCAGTGCTGGAGGGATGGCAGGATCGCGGCGGAACCTTTACAGTGGAGCTTTTGGGAGTGCGTCCCGGCAACGGCCCTCTGGACTATGAAGCCTTAGACCGCTTTACCGAGCGCAGCGCCCAGGTGATACGCACGTTCACCGGACAGGAGGCGCGTATAAGCGCCAGCTCCACAGACAGCAATATTCCTCTTTCCCTGGGAATACCGGCCAATACCATCGGTACGGTGGCGGGAGATATGGCCCATACCCGCGAAGAGTGGGTAGACCTGACCAGCCTGCCTGCGGGACTGAAGATCGCTCTGTCCCTGATGCTGGAATATGAAAAAGAGTAAAGAATTCAATGGATGCCGCGCAGCAGGACGCTGACTCTCTTGTAGAGCAGGGCGGTGATCAGGCTTACCAGTACTCCTTTGAGCAGATTGAAGGGAGCCACGGTAAGCAGTACAAAGGTCCAGACATTGGAGATGGCCGGATTGATGGCGGCTCCCATCTCAATGATCTGCTCCAGAGGGATCATCTGGGAGTAGAAGGGCAGCATTACCCAGGCGTTTAAAAATACGCCGGCGACTGTCATGACAATGGTGCCCACCGCCATGGATAACACCGCCATTTTTTTGGTCTTGTGATGGTGGTAGATGAGGCCGGCGGGAATGACCATGGCGCAGCCGATGCAGAAGTTGGCAAATTCGCCAACGCCGCCGGTGCTGGTTCCGTTGATGACCAGGTTGAGAAGAACCTTGATCAGTTCGATGATGACGCCTGCCACCGGCGAGATCATAAAGGTGCCGATCAGCACGGGAACCTCGCTGAAATCCAGCTCATAGAAGCTGGGAGCGATAAAGGGAATGGGGAACTCAAAGAGCATCAGTACGACGGCAAGCGCGCCGAACATTCCCATGATTACAAGGTTTTTGGTTGAAAACAGTTTTTCTTTCATGACAACTTCCTCCTTTGGCCCGTTTGATGGACGGGCGCTGTAAAATTTAGAAATAAAAAATCCCCAATCACGAATCGGGGATAACAAAAAAAGCAGAAAACGTCTTTTCCCATCCGGACTATACCGTCGGTTCTGGAATTGCACCAGATCAGCCGCTTAAAAGCGGGTCATGGACTATACCATCGGTAGGGAATTTCACCCTGCCCCAAAGACTTCCTCTATGAAATTGTGGAAGAAGGTCTGTGTGCCAGACGTCATCTGTGTGAAGTATAATACAGAAGCCGGCATTTGTAAAGCCCTTTGTGAAAAAAATATTGGTGGAAGGCGAGCTGGCGGTGAAGGCTGGTTTGAAGGCCGGTCCGGACAAAACCGTGAAAATAATGTCCGCGGCAGCCGGTCTGAGGTTGCATGAGAGGCCAAATTCTGTTATACTGGAAAGCAGCATCAAAGAAAAGATGCGGGCGGGAGTATGAAAGGCCGTTTCCGGCAGGGCGATGCCGGGGCAGGCAGTAATGACGAAAGGAAGAGACCGCGTATGGAGGAAAACAGGGATAGCTGGCTGAAAATTGCCTGGCGCTTATTCTACCCGCTTTTGCTGTATATGGGTATACAGATGGTGGCGGCTATGATTGGCAGTATTATTCTGACCATCGTTGTTTTGATGGACGGAAGTCTGCTGGAGGCCGATTCCATGGCAGAACAGATTCTTTACATTGAGAGCCTGGTGGCGGGGCCGGTGGGATATTATATTACGCTGGCTACCAATGCGATTACCATCCCCTTTGCCTGGCTGTTTTACCGCAGCGACAAGAAAAAACGGGCGGCCATAGGACAGGAGATCGCGTATAATCAGGCTTCGTTTATGGAATATGTATTGATTGCGATGGTTGCCTTTGGGGCCTGCATCGGCGGGAATAATATTCTGCTGGGAATCGGTCTGGCGGAAATTGATACGGCTTATCAGGAGGCTGCTCAGACTCTTTACTCGACAGGTCTGTGGATACAGCTGTTGGGAACGGTCGTTGTTGCGCCGGTTTGCGAGGAGCTTCTGTTCAGAGGTCTGATATATAAGCGAATGAAGGAGTATATGACGCCGGGGATGGCCATGTTTCTGTCCGCCCTTGCTTTCGGATTTTTCCACGGGAATATGACCCAGATGGTTTATTCCGGCGCTTTGGGGTTCCTGATGGCTTATGTCTATGAAAAGTATCATAATCTGTTCGCCCCCGTGCTCTTTCATGCGGTGGCAAATCTCTTCTCTGTAGTGGTTACAGAGACGGGAATATTGGATTTTATGTACAGCAGCCGTCCGATGATGTTTATCTCCGGTATTCTCGGTATTATCGTGGTGGTAGTAGGAGTGCGCATGATTCGGGATACGATAAAGCTGGAGCCGAAGGACCCGGTCAGCCGGGTAGAGCTGTAGCGGCTGCGGCAAAAGACTGTGATGATAATATAAAAGACGCCCTGGAGGCGTCTTTTATATTATCAGTATTTCCTGAAAATATTCACGGTAACATTTTGCGGAAAGCGTTATACGATGACCCGAAGCTGCCGGGTCAGGCAGGAGAGGGTCACATCGCTGTGGCTGCCCAGAATTTCGCCGTCGGCGTGAACAGCGCAGGGGCGGTCTAAGTGAATGGACAGTTCCTTGCAGCGGTAGGTCCGCACGGTATTCAGCCGGGTGTGGAAGCCGCCCAGAGATAGAATAAGGGCGGGAATAATTTTGAGCCGGCTGGCGTGAGATATAACGCAGATATCAAACTGACCGTCGCAGGGATCTGCCTTTGGCGCGAATTTAAAGCCGCCGCCCTCGTATTTTTGCAGATGAACGGAGACAAAAGCCGCGTCCTTTAAAGGGATTTTTTTGACCCCGTCGAGAACGAGGCTGCCGGATACGGTTTTCATGTGCATCAGAGTCTGAAGGCCCAGAACAATGTAGCTGAGTTTGCTGAGATGAATCCGGCATAAAAAGGCTTTCAGGGGGCTTTTGTTAATGCGGCGGCAGACATCGGCGTCGAATCCAATTCCGCTGCTGACGACGAAGCGGCGATGATTTATGTCGCAAAGATCGCAGGAAGTTACGCCGTAGTCCAGAAAACGGAAATATCGGGGATGCAGGATGCGCTGCAGGGCCTTCTGCGGTTTGGTGGGAAGCTTCAGGCTTCTGGCAAAGTCATTGCCGGACCCGGTGGGAATATAACCGACTGTCACCCGGGAGGAGACATTTAAGCCATCTATGACTTCGTTTAGAGTACCGTCCCCGCCTACGGCTACGATAACGCGGTTGCCGTCCTGTTCATTGGAACGTGATGTGACCTGTGCGGCCAGATCACGGGCGTGGCCGGGATATTCTGTCAGGTAAGCCTGATAATTGGCTGAGCTTTTTTCCAGCTCCGCTTTGATCTGGAGCCAGATTTGATATCCTTTCCCCGAGCGGGAGTGGGGATTTACAATAAAATAGTACATAGATAACCTCGGAATTTTATCTTTAACATAGATGTCGGATACGAAATCCGGGCGCAGCCTGCCAGCAGAAGAAGGCAGGATTCCTGTATTTGTATCCGCAAAAAAGTGGCATCGAACATAATGTGCTGCCAGTAAATTTATTATAGCATAGGGCACTGGAATTGAACATAGGGCTGCCGGATTGTTTATGAAAAATTTATGGATGATAAGGGGAAGCTGAGAAGACGGATAAAACAAAAAAACCTGAGAAATAAATATTTCTCAGGTCCTTTGCAGAAGTAGCGGAAGGGAGACTTGAACTCTCGACACCACGGGTATGAACCGTGTGCTCTAGCCAGCTGAGCTATTCCGCCACGATGGGGCCTACAGGGCTCGAACCTGTGACCCTCTGCTTGTAAGGCAGATGCTCTCCCAGCTGAGCTAAGACCCCTCGTTGCTGTTCATTTCCGAACTGCTTTGCTAGTATATCGGATTTCGCGACAAAAGTCAAGAACTTTTTTTAAATTTTTTCATAAACAATTAATCCTAAAATTCATAATTATTACGTACCAAATAATGACCATAAATAACCATGCAAAAAGGCGACGGTAAAGGCTCTGACACGGCAGCTATCCTTACAGGCCCCTTGACAGATTGGGCAGAATATGGTAGCTTTTACAGCGAAACCAAGGAGATATCAGGCAGCGGGGCGGTCTGCCGGTTACAGGGTGAGTGAGGATACAAAAGACCATGAAGGTATTGGGAAGAACAAACCGATCACAGTGGAAGTCGTCCAGAAAAAATTGGCTGCAGCGGGAGAGAAGATCGCGTTTGGCCGGAGCTGCGAATTATTTGCCGCATGACAGTTTTCACTGGATTTTGTGGATTGCGGTTTTACATCTGGCAGTGTCCCTGATATATGCCGTCGTCTTCATTATTATGGGTTCCGGCGGAGAGGGAAGCGCTATGAGGAATTTCGGCCAGCTGATAAACTGGAGCGGCGCGGCGGTGTCGGCTGCGGGCTTTTTTCAGACGCTGAAGCTTCGCCGGCGCAGATTTCCCCTGGAGAAGGCGGTACGGTACCTGTGGATTTTTCTGCTGCTTTTGCTGACCTTTGGACTCGTATCCACCGGTCTGTCAGATGAACCCGTGGGGTGGATGCTGTCTGGAATCTGCGTTTTGTACGATGGAGTGCTCCTTTTGTCCTACAGATCTGGTATGCGCCAGGTATGATGGAGCTGCCGGCGCGCGGCGCGGAGTAATCTGGTATCATGGGGCAAAATACCTTTTAATCCCAACATCATATAATTTTTTTAAAAACAGGAGATAAAATTTGACGGATGCATTATTAGACGCCTTGTGGGATACCGCAAGGCTGATTCCTTTTTTGTTTTTGACCTATCTGGCCATGGAGTATATTGAGCATCGTGCAGCTGCCGGCACCAGGAAGCTGATCAGCCGGTCGGGCCGGCTGGGGCCTCTTTTGGGAGCGGCTGCAGGACTCTTTCCTCAGTGCGGGTTTTCCACTGCGGCGGCCAATCTCTATGCGGCGCGGCTGATCAGCCGGGGAACGCTGATCGCCGTTTTTTTGTCCACCTCTGATGAAATGCTTCCGATTTTGATTTCAGAGGCGGCGGGAGTGTCGGAAATTTTAAAGCTTTTGGCCATCAAGCTTGTGGTAGGAATGGCGGCGGGCTTTCTGGTGGATCTGGCAGGAGGACGCCTCCGCCGGGACGCTTCGGCCCAGGAGCCCAAGATTCATGAGCTGTGCGAGCATGAGCATTGCGACTGTGAGGCCGGAATCCTTCCGTCTGCGCTGCGCCATACGGCAAATATCACGGTCTTTTTGTTTTTGGCTACGGCGGCTCTGAATTTGGTGATCCTTTTGGTGGGAGAAGACAGTCTGGCGGCCTTTATGCAGAACCAGCCGGTGATCAGCGTCCTGCTCACGGCGCTGGCGGGACTGATTCCCAATTGCGCCCCTTCCGTTTTGATGACGCAGCTTTATTTGCAGGGAGCTTTGAGCTTGGGCGCCGCCATGGCGGGACTGCTGGCGGGCTCCGGCGTAGGAATTCTGGTGCTTTTTAGAATGAATCCGGACAGGAAGGAAAGCTTGAAGATTGCCGGAACCGTATATCTGACAGGCGTGGTAGCCGGTCTTTTGCTGGAGCTTGTTTTCTGACAAAAAATCAGCCGGAGCCAGGGTTAAGAGTTGACGAACCGGTTCCTGCACGCTATGATTAAAGTGCGCTGCATCCGGCAAACGGAGCGGCAGCAAGGAGGACATTGAAAATGAAACAGTCAAAAACCAGACAGATGGTCTTTGCCGGCGTCCTGACCGGTCTGATCATCGTCATGTCCAGCGTTCCCGTACTGGGATATATTCCGCTGGGCGTCATCAACGCCACGATTATCCAGGTGCCGGTGATTATCGGGGCGATCTTGCTGGGACCCAAGTACGGAGCCTTTTTGGGGCTGGTGTTTGGCCTGTCCAGCATGATCAAAAATACCTTTGCACCCAACGCCACCAGCTTCGTATTCTCTCCTTTTTATCAGGTGGGAGAGTATGGAGGCAATTTTTACAGCGTTCTGATCAGCCTGGTTCCAAGAATTCTGATCGGACCTGTGTCCTGGGCTGTGTATCGGGGACTGAGGAAGCTTATTCCAGGTCACCTGAAGGAGACGGCTTCGCTGGCGGCAGCCGGGGCGGCGGGAGCGCTGACTAATACGCTGCTGGTGATGAATATGATTTATCTGTTTTTTGGGGAAAGCTACCTGGCCGCCGGCGGCGGGGCTTATAAGACTGTCTATGGGGCTATCCTGGCGATTATTGCCGGCGTCGGGATTCCGGAGGCCATTGTGTCGGCTGTGCTGACTGCGCTGATCTGCCGGGTGATGCTTCGGTTCATAAGGCATGTCTGAGGCCGGCCTGTCCGGAAATGAGCCGGCGGCCTACCTGAGCCGTTGAACCTCACGAAAGGCCTGCAAACATCGTTAAAATGGCTTGACAGAAATCCGAATTCATGGTAATTTATTCGAGTATGAGCGCTGACGCTCAGTCTGGGGCCAGTTCCAGCCAAGGCTTAGCGGACAGTGAGTAATTAATAAAAGAAATAGGAGGAACAGACACATGATTTCCAAAGAGAAGAAAGCAGCTATCATTGCTGAGTACGGCCGCAAGGAAGGCGACACCGGTTCGCCCGAGGTGCAGATCGCTATTCTTACCGCCAGAATTGCAGAGCTGACGGCTCATCTGCAGGAGAATCCGAAGGATTTCCATTCCAGACGCGGTATGATGAAGATGATCGGTCAGAGACGTGGACTGCTGGATTATCTGAAGAAAATTGACATCGAAGGATATCGTAGTCTGATTGCCCGTCTGGGTATCAGAAAGTAACTGCGTATGGCAAAAAGGGTGGAGTAATCCACCCTTTTTCCGGAAAATTGGACAGAAGGTAGACGAGACCACTGAAAAGCTCATCGGCTTGGGCCGGAGTCTTGCCGGTGGATTTTTCAGTAGTTTCGATATCTTCTGTCTGAATATAAAGAAAAGGAGATATTATGTACAAGACTTACACAATGGAATTGGCCGGGCGCACCCTGCGGGTAGATATTGGACGTGTGGCGGCCCAGGCAAACGGTGCGGCGTTAATGCATTATGGCGATACGGTAGTGCTCTCCACTGCTACCGCTTCTGACAAGCCCAGGGACGGCATTGACTTTTTCCCGCTGAGCGTGGAATATGAGGAGAAGATGTATGCTGTGGGCAAGATTCCCGGCGGCTTCAATAAGAGAGAGGGAAAGGCCAGCGAGAATGCCATCCTGACTTCCCGTGTCATCGACCGTCCGATGCGTCCTCTTTTCCCGAAGGATTACCGCAATGACGTAACCCTGGACAACCTGGTTCTGTGCGTGGACCCGGACTGCAGCCCGGAGCTGACCGCCATGCTGGGCTCCTCTATCGCGGCTACGATTTCGGATATTCCTTTTGACGGCCCGATTTCCAGTACCCAGGTGGGTCTGATTGACGGCGAGTTTGTGTTTAATCCCACCTCGGCGCAGAGAAAGGTATCCGATCTGGCTTTGACGGTGGCATCTACCCGTGAGAAGGTTATCATGATTGAAGCCGGAGCCAATGAGGTGCCGGAGAATGTGATGATTGACGCTATCTTTGCGGCTCATGAGCTGAATAAGCAGGTTATTGCCTTTATCGATACGATTGTAGCGGAGTGCGGCAAGCCGAAGCATGAATATACCCATTGCGAGACGCCTGAGGAGCTGTGGAACGATATGCTTACCGCCATCCCTGCCGAGCGGATGGAGGAGGCTGTATTCACCGATGTGAAGCAGGTGCGCGAAGAAAATATTCGCCAGATTGAGGACGAGCTGACTGCCCGCTATGAGGAGGAGCATCCCGAATGGCTGCCTCTGATCAGTGAAGCTGTTTATCAGTATCAGAAAAAGACGGTCCGCAAGATGATTTTGAAGGATCACAAGCGCCCCGATGGCCGTGCGATCACGGAGATCCGTCCCCTGGCTGCCGAGATTGATCTGCTGCCCCGGACCCATGGCAGCGCCATGTTCACCCGCGGTCAGACGCAGATCATGAATATCTGCACCCTGGCGCCTCTGTCTGAGGCTCAGAGATTGGATGGCCTGGATGTGAGCCTTACGTCCAAGAGATACATGCACCACTACAATTTCCCGTCCTATTCTGTGGGCGAGACCAAGCCCTCCAGAGGACCGGGACGCCGTGAGATCGGTCATGGCGCTCTGGCAGAGAAGGCTCTGGTGCCTGTGCTGCCCTCTGAGGAGGAGTTCCCTTATGCGATCCGCACTGTATCCGAGACCATGGAGAGCAACGGCTCCACTTCCCAGGCCAGCGTGTGCGCATCCTCTCTGTCTCTGATGGCGGCAGGCGTGCCCATCAAGACGGCCGTTGCCGGTATTTCCTGCGGTCTGGTGACTGGGGAGACCGATGACGACTATGTGGTGCTGACCGATATCCAGGGCCTGGAAGATTTCTTTGGCGATATGGATTTCAAGGTGGCCGGCACTCACAAGGGTATCACGGCTATTCAGATGGATATTAAGATTCATGGCCTGACTCGTCCGATCATTGAAGAGGCGATTGCCAAGACGAAGATTGCCAGAACCTATATTCTGGATGAGGTAATGGCTCCGGTGATTGCCGAGCCCCGCAAGGAGCTCAGCCCCTATGCGCCCAAGATCGATAAGATCCAGATCGATCCTCAGAAGATCGGCGATGTGGTGGGCAAGCAGGGCAAGGTCATCAATAAGATCATTGAAGAGACCGGCGTCCAGATCGATATCGATGATTCTGGTCTGGTATGCGTCTGCGGTACCGATGCGGATATGATTGCCAAGGCTGTCTCGATCATCGAGAGCATCGTGACCGATGCAGAGCCTGGCATGCTTTATACCGGCCCTGTAGTGCGTCTGATGAACTTCGGCGCTTTTGTACAGCTGGCTCCCAACAAGGATGGTCTGATCCATATTTCCAAGCTGGCCAACCGCAGAGTGGGCAAGGTGGAGGATGTGGTGAACGTTGGCGATATTGTCACCGTCAAGGTCCTGGAAATCGATGAAAAGGGCCGCATTAATCTGACCATGAGAGAAGCGGATCTGAAGGACGACTGGAAGCCGGTACAGAAGGCGGAGTGATTCCGGCAGATATCTGACCGTACCTTTCC